>JAGWRU010000224.1 GCA_028869595.1 Rhodospirillales bacterium | reverse complement strand
GAGCGGCACGCTCCGACGCGGCCAGCGCGCACGGCCCGGGCGCGGAGGGCGCATCCGGCGGCGCCAGCAGACAGGTGGCGCGTAGATCGAGCCCGGCACGCAAGGCGGCAAGTGCCGCGCCAGCCGGCAGCACGGGCCCGGCGGGCGCATCGGCGGCGGGCGGGGCCAATGCCAGCTCGGCCGCGAAAGCGGCACGGGCATGGGCGATATGGTCGGACAGCTCGATGGCGATATCGCGCGCCACCAGAGCGTCGCGCGCCATGGCGCCGTGCACGGCATCGTCGGTCGCATGCCGGTGCAACCAGATGCCCATGCCGACCAGCGGCAGCAGGGCCATCAGCGCGAGCGCAAAAAGCAGGAGATGGCGCGTGCCATAGAAGCCCCGGCCGCGAAACGGCGCCGCACGAGGAGCCGCCGGCCCGGCCTCCGCTTTTGGCGGCACGGCGGAGCCGGTTGGCCAGGCGAAATGGCGCGGATCCGGAAGAGGCGACGATCCATCCGGTCGCGGCACCGCCGACGCAGCGGAACGGGAATGGTTCATTCCGTCTCAATAGTTAAAACATGGTGGTTTTATACCTCATTTTAATCGACAAACAATCGAAAAGACCTTCTCCCTGCCGAGCGTTGCGCGCATGGGTTGTTCTCCTTTCGCTGCAGCGCCATGCGCGGTTGCCGGCCCCGCGCTGCGCCACCCGGCGCGATTCCTGGGGCGCGGTGCCTGGGGCGCGGTGCCTGGGGCGCGGTGCGGCTGGACATATTCCATCGCGCCCGCATACTCAGCCCGACCGTTCCGCCCGGCCCGTTCCCCTGGCTTGGACGCCTGGCCAATTCTGGCAAATTCGTCGCGATCCGGCATGCGCGCCGTGATCCGACCCAACCGGCGGGAGCACGACGCCGCGCATGTGCCGATGCCCGATCCCGCGCCCCGGACCGCCGGTCCGTCGCCCCGCTTTCGCCGCATGGCAGCGCCGGTGAAGCCGCGCGTCGGCGCCGCCCATGCCGGGCGCGAAGCCATGCCGGTCTGGCCGCTGCTGGCGACGCTGGCGGTGCAGACGCTTGCGACCATGGCGCTGTTCTCCCTGCCCGCCGCCGCGCCGGATGTCGCGCGCACCCTGCACGTGCATGGCGCGCTGATCGGCGTGTTTGTCTCGCTGGTCTATGGCGTCGGCATCGTCTCGGCGGTGTTCTCGCCCGGCTTCATCCATCGCTATGGCGCGGTGCGGGTGACGCAGATCGTGCTGGCCTCGGTAGTGGCGATGCTGCTGATCGCCGGATTATGGGGCAGTCTTGCCGCGCTGGCGGTGGCGGCGGTGGTGCTGGGGCTGGGCTATGGCGCCACGGCCTCGGCCTCCACCCATCTATTGGTGCCGCATACGCCGAAATCGGTGTTCAACACGATCATGTCGCTGCGCCAGATCGGTGTGCCGCTGGGCGGGATCGTCGGCGCGCTGGTGGTGCCGCCGATCGTGGTCGCGGCCGGCTGGCGGGTGGCGCTGCTGGCCGAAGTGCCGGCGGTGCTGATCCTGATGCTGGCCATGGAAATCCCGCGCCGGGCCTGGGATCGCGGCCGCGATCCCGGCTACCGGCTGTTTTCGGGCACGCTCGGGCAGCAATATGCGCTGCTGCGCGCCGATGCGCGGCTGCGCCGCCTGGCCTTTGCCAGCTTCATCCTGTCCGGCACCCAGCTCTGCTTCATCGCCTTCATGACGGTGCATCTGACCAGCCGGGTCGGGCTGGGTCTGGTGGAGGCGGGCCAGGCGCTGGCGCTGTATCAGATCGCCAGCGCCGCCAGCCGCCCGGTCTGGGGCTGGGTCGCCGACCGGCTGATGCGCCCGGAGCGCACCTTGGCGCTGCTCGGCTTCGCCGCCGCCGCCTCGGCACTGGCGGCCGGGCAGTTCGGCCCGTCCTGGCCGCTGGCCGCGATCCTGGCGGTGGCGCTGCTGGCGGGCATGACGGCGGGCGGCTTCACCGGCGTCGCCTATGCCGAATACGCCCATCTCGGCGGCGCCCGGCGCACCGAGGCAACCAGCCTCGGCACCGGCGTCATGTTCGCGGCGGTGATGATCATCCCTTCGGCCTTCGGCGCGGTGCTGGCGCGCAGCGGCAGTTTCACTCTGCCCTATGCGCTGCTGGCCGCGGGCGCGGTGCTGGCGGGGCTTGCCATGCTGCTGCCCGCCCGCCCGCCCACACCGGGGGGCGGGGCCGGTCCGGCATGAAACCGCCGCGCCGCAGGCGCGGACAGCCCAGCGCCGAGGATCTGGCCGACTGGGCGCGCTTCGCCGCCACCATCACCCCCCTGCCCGGCCGCGCCGCACCCGCCCTGCCGCCGCCGCCCGAACCATCGCCACCACCGGAACCATCGCCACCCTCCGGCGCGGCGCGGCCGGATGCACCGCGCGCCGCGCGCCCGATGCCATCGGCCGCCCTCCCTCCGCAGCGCCCCGGCCTGGCGCCGCTGGCGGTCGGTCAGGCCCCGGGCGGGGTCGATCGGGCCAGCTGGCGACGCCTGGCGGAGGGGCGGATGCCGACCGAACGCAAGCTTGATCTGCACGGCCGCACGCTGGAGCAGGCCGAGCGCAGCCTGACCCGGTTCCTGGAACAGGCCCAGGCCGACGGCGTACGCATGGTGGAGGTGGTGACCGGACGCGGCGGGCTGCGCGGGGAAGGCGCGATCCGGCGGGAATTGCCGCATTGGCTCAACCTGCCACGCCTGCGTCCGCTGATCCTGGCGGCGGTGCATCCGCATGCCGCCAATCCGGGCGCGGTGCGGCTATTGCTGCGCCGGGTGCGCGCGTGACCCCGTTCGGCGCCCGGCTGCGCGCGCTGCGCGCGGCGCGCGGCGTGACGCTGAAGGCATTGGCCGCCGAGTTGCAGGTGTCGGCTGCCTATCTTTCCGCGCTGGAGCATGGCAAGCGCGGCGCGCCCAGTGCCGGGCTGGTGCATCAGGTGAACGAATTTTTCGGGCTGATCTGGGACGATGCGGAGGATCTGTCGGCGCTTGCGCGCCTGTCGCATCCACGTGTCACGGTGGATACGGCGGGGCTGACGCCCGAGCAGACGGCGCTTGCCAACCGCCTGGCCCAGAGCATTCACCGCCTGCGCCCCGATACGGTGGCGGCGCTGCACGGCATATTGGATGCCACGACACCGCCTGCCGGCAAGCCGCGCCTGCGCCGGGCGGCGGGCAAGCGGCAGGGCGACGGGCGATAGCGCGCTATCGCGTGGCGAGCATTTCCGCCTGCCGGCCAAGCGCCGCGACCGACGCCGACACGCTCGACAGCCGGTCCTGATAGGCACCGACCGTGCCGGCCAGCCCATCCATCGCAGCATCCAGCGCGCGCATTTGATCCTGCCAGCAGCCGACCGCCTGGCGCTGCGCGGCGATGGCCTGCTCCAGCGCTGCCAGGGCGCGGGCCAGCCGGTCGCGGCCGGCATGCGGATCGGCGGCTGCCGGCGCCGCGGGACGGGCGGGGAATACGAGGATCCGCGCACCGAGATGGGCATCGGCCGGCAGGACAGGGGAAACCGGGCGGGTCATGCGCGCTCTCTCCGGCGGGACCGTGACGACAGCGGCTTGGCGCGGTCATCGCGGTCCGGCGTGATGATCGGGCGCGGGAGCGGCACCGAAGCGCATGGCGCGTCGCCCATCCCGCGCGAGGGAGAGGTTAACAAATCATGAATCGTAGAAATATTCCAATTATTTCTTATACTTACGATGGTATGCAGAGCTGTGGCGCGGCTCAGCGGCGGCGCCACAGCTCGAAGCGCCAGGCGAGCCAGGCCACCACCGCCGCGCCCAGCACCACCGGGATCAGCAGCAGCGTCGCCCACAGCACCAGCCCGGCCAGCGCCACCATGCCGCCCAGCACCGCGACGATCACGGCGATGCGCAGAATACGCTGAGCCAGCGACACTTTGCCGGACACGCGGTAGCTGCCATCGGGAAGCAATTCGATTTCGGGCGGATGGTTCATAGCAACGACATGGCAAGCCGGCCGCGCCGCATCAAGCCCCCGCGCTTCGCCGATGCCTCCGCCCCAGGCGGTTGCCAGCCGGGCCGGCGCGCGCGAGGCTTGGCGGAACCAGGGAGAGCAGCATGAAAATCGGCATGTTCATCAACACCCAGTTCCCCGAGGGCGATCCTGTCGCCGCCCGTCTGCCGGAGCTGATCGAACAGGTGAACACCGCCCGCGATGCCGGGTTTTCGTCCCTGTGGTTTCCCCATCATTTCCTGACCGCGCCGCTGCAGATGCTGGCCATCACGCCGATGATGGCGCATCTCGCCGCGGCCGCGCACGGTATGACGATCGGGCCGAACATCCTGATCCTGCCGCTGCTCAATCCGGTGCAGGTGGCCGAGGAAGCCGCCACGCTCGATGTGCTGTCGGGCGGCAACTACATCCTCGGCGCCGGGCTCGGCTATCGCGCCGCCGAGTTCGAGGCGTTCAACATCCCGCTTGCCGAACGCGCGCCGCGCTTCAGCGAAATGGTCGGGCTGATGCGCCGGCTGTGGACCGAGGATCGGGTGACGCATGAAGGCAAATTCTACACCGTGCGCGACCAGGGCATCAGCCTGAAGCCCACCCGCCCGGGCGGGCCGCCGATCTGGGTCGCAGCCCAGGTCGATGCGGCGATCCGCCGCGCCGCGCGGATCGGCGATGCCTGGCTGATCGTCAATGCCTCCGCGCTTCCCGCGATCATGCCGCAGATGCGGCTCTATCGCGCGGCACTGACCGAATTCGGCCGTCAGGCCGCGGAATTTCCCATCGCACGCGAATGCTATGTCGGGGAAAGCCACGCCACGGCGTTTCAGGAATGCCGGGCGGCGCTGGAATATAAATATAACTCCTACGCCGCCTGGGGCATGGAAAGCCCCACCAAAACCATGTCGTTCGAGGATTTCGCCGCCGATCGCTTCATCATCGGCGACAAGGTTGCGGTGGCCGAGGAGATCGCCCGCTATCGCGAGGCGCTGGGTGTCGATCATTTCATCATGCGCGTGCAATGGCCGGGCCTGCCGCAGGAGAAGGTTCTCGGCTCGATCCGCCGGCTGGGGGAAATTTTCGCATGATCGGTTTTCGCGCGCGGCTGGGCTTCCTGCTGCCGCCCGGCAATCCGACGGTGGAGCCGGAGATGATGGCGCTCGCCCCGCCCGGCGTGTCGCTGCATTTCCACCGCCTGCATGCCGAGGGGGTGACCGGCTCGCTGGACGGCCAGGAGGAGCGCAACCGCCAGATGGTGGCAAGCCTCGATGGCAGCGCGCAGGTGCTGGCCATGGTCAAGCCGGACGTGATGGTGCTGGCCCATACCTCGACCAGCTACACGCTGGGCCAGGCGGCAGAGGCGGCGCTGGTCGCGCGGATCGAGGCGGCGAGCGGGCGGCGCATGATCACCGCATTCGGCGCGGTACTGGCCGCCCTTGCCGCGCTCGGCCTGCGCCGCATCGCCCTGGCCACCCCTTATTCGCCGGCCACCACGGCGATGGGGCGCGCGCATCTCGAAGCGCATGGCATCCGCGTCGTGCGCGCGATCAATCTTCCCGGTGTCACCAACATCTATGACGAAACGCCGGAGCGCGCCTATCGTCTGGCGCGGATGGCCGATACGCCAGAGGCGGAGGCGATCTTTCTGTCCGGTGTCGGCATGCCCACCATCGCGATCCTGCAAGCGGCGGAGGAGGATCTCGGCAAGCCGGTGATCTCGGCGGCGGGGGCGATGTTCTGGCATGCGCTGCGCTGCGCCGGGGTTGCCGCCCCGATCGCCGGCCATGGCCGGCTGCTGCGGCTTTGAAACAGGAGGATGCGATGCAACTCGGTGCCATGCTGCCGCTGAACGATCTGGGCGGCGAACCGGCGGTGGTGGCGGATTTCGCCGTCGCCGCCGAGCGGATGGGCTATGATTATCTCCTCGCCGCCGACCACGTGCTGGGGGTGAATGCCGCCAGCCGCCCCGATTGGGGCAACCGCAACACCTCGGCCGATCTGTTCCACGATCCCTTCGTGCTGTTCGGCTTCCTGGCCGGCATCACAAGCCGCGTCGGACTGGCCAGCGGCGTGCTGATCCTCGCCCAGCGTCAGGCAGCCCTGGTGGCCAAGCAGGCCGCCTCGGTCGATCGCCTGTCGGGCGGGCGGCTGCGTCTGGGCGTAGGGATCGGCTGGAACCCGGTGGAATTCACCGCGCTGGGCGAGAATTTCGCCGATCGCGGCATCCGCTCCGGCGAGCAGGTCGCGGTGATGCAGGCGCTCTGGGCGCAGGAGCATGTCGATTTCACCGGGCGCTGGCACCGGATCGAGGATGCCGGCATCAATCCCCGCCCCGCCGCGGGGCGCATCCCCGTGTGGTTCGGCGGGCATGTGCCGGCAACGCTGCAACGCTGCGCGAAGCTGGGCGATGGCTGGATGATGCTGGCCCATCCGCCGGGTCAGGCGGCGCTCGATGATTTCGCCACGCTGCGCCGGCTGACCGCCGAGGCCGGGCGCGACCCGGCGGCGATGGGGATCGAGGTCTGGGTCTCCCCGGCCGAGGGCGGTCCGGCGGAATGGCGCGATGCCATCCGCTTCTGGCGCGATGCCGGGGTCAGCCATGCGACGCTTGCCGGCACCTATGCCCGCAATCACCATAAGCGGATCGAGGGCCGCACGCTGGCCGCCCATCTTTCTGCGCTGGCGCGCTATCGCGATGCCGTGGCCGATCTGCTGTAGCCTGACGCCGGCAGCGGCGTGCCGATCCGGCGCGGCTATTTGTCGATGCGCACCGTCGCGGTCCGCCCGGGGATCAGGCGGATATCGGCCGGCGGATGATCGAGCAGGATGCGCACCGGAATACGTTGCGCCAGCCGCACCCAGTTGAAGGTCGGATTGACATTGGCCAGCAGATTGGCGCCGGCCCCCCGGTCGGGATCGGCAATGCCGCCGGCGATGCTCTGGACGTGACCGGCCAGCCATTGATCCTCGCCCATCAGCTGCACCTTGGCCGGATCGCCGACATGGATCTTGCGCAGCTTGGTCTCCTCGAAATAGCCATCGACATACAGGCTGTCCGTGTCGACCAGCGCGGTCACCGCATGCCCGGCCGTCACGTAATCGCCGGGCTGCAGATCGAAATTGGTCACCACCCCGTTGACCGTCGCCCGGACCGCCGAGCGGTCCAGATTGAGCTGCGCCAGATCGCGATCGGCGATCGCCTGCTGATAGGCGCCCAGCGCCTGATCCGCGGCACTTTGCGATTGCTGCTGCTTTTCCTGGCTGACTTCGGCATTCGACAGCGAACCGTAGCGATGCGCCTCGCGCAGCGCTTCCTGCAAGGCGGCGAGGCGGCTTTTCACCACCGCATCGGCAATCGTCAATGCCAGCTTGAAGCGCGCGGGATCGAGGGTGAACAGCACATCGCCCTGTTTCACCGCCTGATTGTCATGCACCAGCACCCGGGCGACCAGACCGGATACATCGGGGGCGAGGCCCACGACATCGGCGCGCACCCGCCCGTCGCGCGTCCATGGCTCATCCATGTAGTAGGACCACACACGCATGCCGGCTAATACCGCGATCACCACCACGGCCGTGGTCAGCAGAAACCGGCCCAAGCCCTTCATCGCCACGCCCTTCATCTCAGGATTGCAGAACCCTGATGGAAATTTCAACGACCACCGCCAGCAGGATGACGAACAGCGCGGTGTCGAACAGCGCCCGATGCCACACCAGCCGATAAAACCCCAGCGCGTACAGCACCCGGCGCAGCACGAAATTCAACAGGAAGGCGATCAACGCCCAGATCAACAGCGAGGGGACATAGACGCCGCCGAAGCTGATTTCGCCGATCATGCTGCCTGATCCTGCCCGGTTGCCGCCGTATCTCGCCCGGGCGGCAAAGGCGGCGGCCGATAAGGCGGCGCGTCGGGCAGCAGCGAAGCCCGCACCCCGACCAGACCAAGCAATGCATCCCGCCTTCCCGGCCCGTCGGCGGTCGCGGTGATCTCGGCCAATGCGGCGTCGATGTCGATCAGCAAGGGATGCGGATCGGGGCTGCGCCCGGCCGCGCGCGCGCCGAAGAATGCGGCCATGCGATCGAGCATCGCATCGATCGCCGCCACCGCCCTGTCGGGCAAAGCGTGGCGCGCGCGCCGCAGATCGACGATGTTCAAACCGACGCGCAGCGAGGACATCAGCGCCGAGGAGGCGGTTTCGGTTTCCGCATCGGCGCTGACCAGTCGCGGCATCAGCTGCCCGAGCCGGTCGAGCATATGCGCGGCAAACACGGCGCGATCCTTATGCCCGCGCCGCAATGCCGCCGCCTGCAGCGCCGTCCAGGCCTGGCGCATCAAGCGGCGCGCGCTCCACTCCGCCCCCACCGAGCGGGTGATCGCCGTCATCACCGCCGCGATGGCCATGCCCAGAATGGAGGCGACGCCGAGATTGACGAAGGTCGGAAAATCCGCCGCATAGGCGCTTTGCAGACTGAGAAGCGTGGTGCCGGTCACCATCACCGCCATGCCGGCAAAGGCCAGCGCCGGCATCGCCATCAGCACGCCGCACACCAGATAGACCGGTGCCAGAACCAGTACCAGCACCGGGAAATCATGCACCGCCGGCAGCACCCCGAACAGGAAGATGAAATCGAGCACCAGCGCGACCAGCGTCCATTGCAGAAACCCGATGATGAACGGCACCGGGTTATCTCTGGTGGCGAAGAAGCAGCAGGTCACCGCGACCATTTCCGCCGCCACCGCGCCATCGTTCCAGCCGGCTTCGATCCATAGCACGCAGCAGACCAGGACGGCGAGAACCGCGGCCCCGGCCGACCACACCGCCATGCCGCGATCGACCAGACGAATCGCGCTGGCCCTGGTATCGCTGGGATAACGCATCGGCGCCAGATTGCGCGCGGGGTCGCGCACATGCTGCTCGATCGCTTTGCCGTCCTGCCAGAGATCGATCAGATTGCGCAGCCGCAATTGCAGGCTGGCGGCCAGAATGCGCGACCAATCCGCACCGGCATCAAGCTGGCCTTCCAGCGCATCGATCTGCCCGCGCAACACTGCGGCACCCGCCGCGACATCGCCCTCGCCATGGCGCAGCCAGGCCGCGGTGGCGGGCAGCAACGAGTGCAGTTCCGGCGCCAGCGGTCCGGCCTGGCGCAAGGCCCGCACGCGATCGCGGATCGAGGCGACGATCGGCAGCATCAGCAGCAGCCGCCAGCGAAACAGCCGCACCGCATCGCCCGCGACCAGGCGCTGCGTCGGATCCCAGGCGAGGTAGCTTTCCAGCATGTCGAATTCGGCGGCCACGGCGGCGATACGCTGGCGGCTGACATTCAACGTCACCGGATCGGTCTCGCCATGCAGCGCCTCGCGCGCCCAGCGTTCGATCAGCCGCAGCGATTCGGCGATGCGCGCGGCCAGCACCGGGGCCACCGGATTGGGAAAAACCAGCGAATGCATCAGCGTGGCGCAGATGATGCCCAGGCTGATTTCCTGCACCCGCGCGACCGCCGTATCGAAAATCAGGCCCGGCGCGGTGACCGAGGGGAAGCCGATAATCGCCGCCGTATAGCCGGCCAGCAGGAACACATAGCTGCGCGGTGTCCGGTCGAGCAGCGACAGGAACAGGCAAAGCCCCAGCCACAGCGCCAGGGCCACCGACAGAATGAGCGGCGCATTGACCAGGTTGGGCACCAGCGCCACCGCCGCCGCAGCCCCGAGCAGCGTGCCCAGCAAGCGGTACAGCGCCTTCGACCGGGTCGCCCCGGACAAAGGCTGCGAGGCGATATAGACCGAGGCCATCGCCCAGTACGGTCGCGGCATGTCGAAGGCGAACGCGATATACATGGCCAGCACCGCCGCAGCGAAGCAGCGGAACGAAAACAGCCATGCCCGCCAATCCGGCAGGCGCATCAGCGCATTGGTCAAACGACACCTCTGCACGGCAAGAGCGGCGCTTCCCGATCGCCTCGGGAAGGAAATGACAGAGTATCGCTGCACTGCCGCGCTCTTCAAGCCGCCATGACGGCTGCGCCAGATGCCACGTTTCGCCGCGCCTGGCGCCCTAGCCGGCCGGCGGCACCCCCGCCTCGGCCAAAGCTGCCTGCTGACGCGCGGCCATCGCGGTTTCGTCGAAACCCTCGATCAATTCGCGGAAAAGCTGCGACCAGTTGAGCTCCGCGCCAAGCCGCAGAAACACCCCGCCCAACCCGATGGCGGAGCGATCCATCAGCACGAATTCGCGCGGCGGCTTCACCCCGCCCGCCTTCTGCAGCCCTTTATGGACTTTCTCGGCCACTGCCCGGCCGAATTGCGTGTCGTCGGTTTCCTGGATGCGGCGCACACGATCCTCGATCAGCGGCTGATAGAGGAAGCGCGCCCAGGTATTCAGCGCCTCCAGCTTCTCATCGGTCAGATCGGTGAAGCCCCAGGTCTCATAGGCGGCCCGCGTGCCGGCCTCGTTGCCGTCGCGCACCGCTTCGTACAGCGCGATCACCCCGCCCACGAAACGCGGCGGGAAAACCCGGATCGCCCCGAAATCCAGCAGGTTGACGCTGCCATCCGGACGCACCTGGTAATTGCCCAGATGCGGATCGCCATGGATCACGCCATAGCGGTAGAACGGCACGTACCAGGCGCGGAACAGCGCGCGCGCGATGCGGTTGCGCTCCTCCTGCGGCGGATTTTCCGCCAGTCGCGCCATCAGCGGGCGGCCATCCAGCCAGGTCATGGTCAGCAGACGCCGGGTGGAGAATTCGGCAATCGGCTCCGGCACATGCGCATCGGCCTCGTCCGCCAGCATCAGACGATAGAGGCGCATCTGCGCCGCCTCGCGCTGATAATCCAGCTCCTCGCGCAGACGCTCGGCGAGTTCCTTGTAGATTTCCTCGTGCTGGATCGCATTGTCCATACGGTGATACAGCGCCATGGCCAGGCGAAGCTGGCGCAGATCGGCATCCACGGTGCTGGGCATATCGGGATATTGCAGCTTGCAGGCGACATCCCGCCCATCGGGCAGACGGGCGCGATGGACCTGGCCCAGGCTTGCCGCCGCCGCCGCTTCGCGCCCGAAACTGGCAAAGCGCTGTTCCCAGCCCGCGCCCAGCTCGGCGGCCATGCGCCGGCGCACGAAACCCCAGCCCATGGCCGGGGCGTTGGACTGCAATTGCGCCAGCTCTTCGGCATATTCCGCCGGCAGCGCATCGGGCACGGTGGACAGAAACTGCGCCACCTTCATCAGCGGCCCTTTCAGGCCGCCGAGCACCGCCTTCAGATCCTCCGCATGCGCCGCCCGATCGGTGCGGATGCCGAAGACCCGCTCGCCGGCCACCCGCGCGGCGATGCCGCCCACCGCGCCGGAGGTGCGGGCAAAGCGGCGGATTTCGCCGAACAGCGAGCCGCCTTCACTTTCGCTTGCCATCAGGCGGTTCGCTCCAGCTCGTCGATGAAGCCCGAAATCACGTCGAGGCCGCGTTTCCAGAAGCCCGGATCGGACGCATCGAGACCGAACGGCGCCAGCAATTCCCTGTGCCGGCGGGTGCCGCCGGCGCGCAGCAGATCGAGATATTTCGCGGCAAATCCGGGATGCCCGTCGCGGAACACGCCGTACAGCGCATTCACCAGACAGTCGCCAAAAGCATAGGCATAGACATAGAAGGGAGAGTGCACGAAATGCGGCACATAGGCCCAGAATACGTCATATTCCGGGCTGAATTCGAAGATCGGTCCCAGGCTCTCGGTCTGCACGCCGCGCCAGATCTCGCCGATCCGCTGCGGCAGCAATTCGCCCTTGCGCCGCTCGTCATGCAGGCGGGTTTCGAAGCTGTAGAAGGCGATCTGGCGGATCACCGTGTTGATCATGTCCTCGACCTTGGCCGCCAGCATCACCCGTCTGCGGGCCGGATCGGTCTCGGCATCCAGCAGCGCGCGGAAGGTCAGCATCTCGCCGAAGACCGAGGCGGTTTCCGCAAGCGTCAGCGGCGTGCCGGAAAGCAGATAGCCCTGCTCGGCGGCCAGGACCTGATGCACGCCATGGCCCAGCTCATGCGCCAGCGTCATCACGTCGCGGGTGCGGCCGTGATAGTTCATCAGGATGTAGGGATGCGCCGAGGGCACCACCGGGTGCGAGAACGCACCCCCCGCCTTGCCCGGATTGGGCCCGGCATCGATCCAGCCGCGCGCGAAGAAGCGCCCGCCGATTTCCGCCATGACGGGGCTGAACGCGCCATAGGCATCCAGCACCCGGCGCCGCGCCTCCTCCCAGGGGATGGCGCGATCGACATCCTCGGGCAGCGGCGCGTTGCGGTCCCAATGCTGCAATTTCTCAAGGCCGAGCCAGCCCGCCTTCAGCCGATAATAGCGATGCGCGATCCGCCCGTAATCGGCCTGCACGGCGCCGACCAGCGCATCGACCACCTCGTCCTCGACCATGTTCGAACGGTTGCGGTAACTGCCCGGGCGGGGATAGCGCCGCCACGTATCGACGATCTCCTTGTCCTTGGCCAGCGTGTTGGTGATCAGCGAGAACAGGCGGATATTCTTCTGAAACGTCTCGCCGATCGCCTGGCCGGCGGCCTGGCGCAGCGCCCGGTCGGGATCGGAAAGCTTGTTCAGCGCGCTGGCCACGGGCAGTTCCTCGCCGCGCACCGTCACGCGCAGCCCGGCCATGGTCTCGTCGAACAGCCGGCTCCAGGCGGCGCGTCCGGCGACGTCCTTTTCCGCCAGCAGCTTCTCCACCTCGTCCGATAGCTGGTGCGGGCGGAAGACGCGCAGATCGCGCAGCCAGGGCTGCCATTTCGCCAGCGCCGGATCGGCGGCCAGCACCGCCATCGGCGCATCCTCGATCCGGTTCAGCTCCAGGGTGAAGAACAGCAGATGCACGCCGATCGCGGTGCAGCGCTCGCTGATGCCCTGATAGAAACGCCCGATCGCCGCATCGGTGCTGTCCGCGGCAAACAGCAATTGCGCGTAGGAGCCGAGCTTGCCCAGCCGCTCCTCGATCGCCTCGAATTGGGCGATCGCCTCGGCCAGGGAAGCGGCGGAAAGGCTTGCCACCTTGCCGCCATAGGTGGCGGCGAAGGCGCGCGCCTCGGCCTCCGCCGCATCGGCTTCGGCGTTCACCTCGGCACTGTCCGGTCCGGGATAGAGATCGGCCAGATTCCAGCTGGGCAGCGCCCCGCTCGGATCGACGGTCGGACCGGCGGCCGCCTCGGCGGCGGCGTGGCAGGCGGGCGAGGTCTCGGGGCGCTGGGTCCGCATACGGCGTATCTCTCCTGCTCAGCCGGTTGTCGCCTCTACATATGGCGGTGCGGCGCCGAGTTCAAAGACGGCATGCCCGCGCATGGCGGGCCCGTGCTTGCCCCGACGCGGCGGTGCCGGCCAGGATGTGCCATGGCCGACCCGTATCCCCATTGGCCTAATCTGGCCAGCATGATGTTCGACCGCGCCCGGCTATGGGCACGCCGGCCAATGTTGCGCGTCTGGCGGGACGGGGCGTGGCAGAGCATCACCTGGGCGGTCTTCGCCCGCCGCGCCGCCGCCCTCGCCCGGGCGCTGCGCGAGGCCGGCATCAGCCCGGGCGACCGGGTGCTGATCGTCGCCGAAAACCGTCCCGAATACCCCATCGCGGAAACCGCGCTGATGGCTATCCGGGCCGTGCCGGTGCCCACCTACACCACCAACACGGTCGAGGATCACGCCCATATCCTGGCCGATAGCGGGGCGCGCGCGGCCATCGTCTCCTCCGCGCGGCATGGCGCGGCGGTGATGGCGGCGGGCAGGCTGGCCGGCGGGCTCGATCTGCTGGTGACGATGGAGCCGCTCGGCGCCGCCGATCCGGCCACCCGCACCCTGTTCTGGGACGATCTCCTGACGCCCGACCTGCCGATCCGCGACATCGCCGCCGAGGCCGCCACGATCCCGCCCGGTGCCATGGCCTGCCTGATCTATACCTCCGGCACGGGCGGCGCGCCGAAAGGGGTGATGACGCCGCACCGGGCGATCCTGTCCAATTGCCGGGGAGCGGCCACGCTGATCGGCGCGCTCGATCTCGCGCACGGGGTCTATCTGTCGTTCCTGCCGCTGTCGCATAGTTACGAACATACGGTCGGGCAGTTCTTCCTGCTCTCCCTCGGCACCGAGATCGTTTATGCGCGCGGGGTGGAGCACCTCGCCGCCGACCTGCTGCAGATCCGCCCGACCATCGTCACCGCCGTGCCGCGCGTGCTGGAGGTGATCCGCAACCGCGTTCTTCTGCAGGTCGGGCGGGAGCGCCGCGTCCGGCGGGCCTTGTTCGCGGCCACGCTGCGCATCGGAACGAAGCGGATCGACGGGCTTCGGCTGTCGGTGGGCGAAAGGATCGCCGCGCCCTTCCTCGACCGGCTGGTGGCGGCCAAGGTGCGCGCGCGCTTCGGCGGGCGGGTGGTGGCGGCGATTTCCGGCGGGGCGCGGCTTGACCCCGAAGTCGGGCGGTTCTTTCTGGCGCTGGGATTGCCGCTGCTGCAAGGCTACGGCCAGACCGAGGCCGGGCCGGTGATCAGCGCCACGCCGCCCGGCAGCCGGCGCATCGAAACCGTCGGCCCGCCTTTCCCCGGCGTCGATCTACGCATTGCCGGCGATGGCGAAATCCTGGTGCGCGGCGATCTGGTCATGGATGGCTACTGGGGCAGTCAGGCGGCCACCGCGCAGGTGATCCGCGATGGCTGGCTGCATACCGGCGATATCGGCCATCTCGATGCGGACGGGTTCCTGGTCATCACCGATCGCAAGAAGGACATGATCGTGCTGTCGGGCGGGGAGAATGTCTCGCCCGCCAAGGTCGAGGGCATGCTGATGGCCGAGCCCGAGATCGCCCAGGCGGTGATCGCCGGCGATGGCCGCACCGCGCTTTCGGCGCTGGTGGTGGCGGCGGAAGGATACGGCGAGGAAGCGGTGGCGCTGGCAGTGGCGCGCGCTAATCTGCGCCTGTCGGTGACCGAGCGCATCCGCCGCCACGCGCTGGTCGCGCCCTTCACCCAGGAAAACGGGCTGCTGACGCCGACCCAGAAAATCCGCCGCCTGTTGGTGGTGCGCGCCCATGCCGCAACGCTTGCCGCGCTGCATGGGAAAGGCTGACGCGCCCTACATACCGAGCGCGCGGCGATAGAGATCGAGCAGCGTCTCCTGCTCCTCCACATCCGCCGGCTCCTGCTTGCGGATGCGGATCAGCTGACGGATCACCTTGACATCGAAGCCGGCCGATTTGGCCTCGGCGTAGATGTCCTTGATGTCGCTGGCAAGTGCCTTGCGCTCCTCCTCCAGCCGCTCGATGCGGTCGATCAGGCTGCGCAGCCGGTCGGCCGCGATACCGCCGGTTTCCGGCTTCGGCGCGGCGGTTTTCGTCGCATCGGGATGCGCGGTTTTCGTCGCGTCGGGATGATCGAGGGCCATGCTGCGCCTTCCGCGTCGTGGGGCGGGGGCATTAGCGCCGGGCTTGGCCATGGTCAATGCCCCTCCTTCGGGGTGGCGGCGAAGGCGGCTTTCTGCGCCGCCGTCGCCTCGCGCTGAAACTGCGCCTGCCACTGCTTATACGGCATGCCGTACACGATCTCGCGCGCATCCGGATCGGTGAGTGCGATGCCCTGCTCCGCCGCCGCCTCGCGATACCAGCGCGACAGGCAGTTGCGGCAGAACCCGGCGAGATTCATCAGATCGATATTCTGCACGTCGCTGCGCTCGCGCAGATGCGCCACCAATCGGCGGAACGCGGCGGCTTCCAGCGCGATGCGGGTGGCCTCATCCATTTCCGGTACGCTCATGACCTGATCCCTGGCATTATCCCTGGCATTGACGGTTCTCCTGCCTGCGATAGGCGATCCTCGTGGATTTGCCGATCCGCGCAAAGCTACATGGCGTGTCCGCCCCGGCTTCGCCATACTGCGCCGCGCCGAGGGGAAGGGAAAGCGGATGGCGGCTGACGGATCGGGCTGGACGGCGTCACGCGCCGAGGCGGCGTTGCGCGCGATCTTCGATGCCGCCATCGCCGCGGCGGATCCGCGCCGCGTGCTGGCCGGCCATCTGCCGGACAAGCCGCGTTCGGGGCGCTGCGTGGTGGTGGGGGGCGGCAAATCCGCCGCCGTGATGGCGGCCGCGCTGGAAGATGCCTGGCCGGATGTCGCGCTGGAAGGCGTCGTCGTCACCCGCTATGGCCATGCCGTGCCGACACGGCGCATCCGGGTGATCGAGGCATCGCATCCGGTGCCGGACGCCAATAGCGAGGCGGGCGCGGCCGCGCTGCTGGCGGCGGTGCGCGGGCTGGGGCCGGAGGATCTGGTGCTGGCGCTGATGTCGGGCGGCGCTTCGGCGCTGCTGGCCGCCCCGGCACCGGGGCTTAGCCTCGCGGATAAGCAGGCGGTCAATCGCGCCCTGCTGGCCTCCGGGGCGACGATCACCGAAATGAATTGCGTGCGCAAACATCTCTCGGCGATCAAGGGCGGAAGGCTGGCGGCGGCGGCCAGGCCGGCGCGGGTGGTGACGCTCGCCATCAGCGACGTGCCGGGCGACGATCCGGGGGTGATCGGCTCCGGCCCGACGGTTGCCGATGCCACCCGCTTCGCCGAGGCGCGCGCGATCCTTGCGCGGTACGCGATCGACCCGCCCCCGGCCATTGCCGCCCATCTTGCCGCCGCGGCCGAGGAAACGCCCAAGCCCGGCAGCCTCGGTCATGCGGACTTCCGCATGATCGCAACCCCGATGATGGCGCTGCGCGCCGCCGCCGACACGGCGCGCGCGCTGGGCCTCGCGCCGCTGATCCTGGGCGATGCGCTGGAGGGGGAATCGCGCGAGGCCGGCACGCTGATGGCCGGCATCGCCCATGCCGTCGCAGCCCATGGCACGCCCCTGCCCGCCCCGGCCGTGCTGCTTTCGGGCGGCGAGACCACGGTTTCGATCGGCACCGGCCCTGCCGGACGCGGCGGGCGCAACACCGAATTCCTGCTCGGCCTGGCGGTCGCCCTGAAGGGCGCGCCCGGCATCTGGGCGGTGGCCGGCGACACGGACGGGATCGACGGCACCGAGGATGCGGCCGGCGCGCTGATCGGCCCGGACACGCTCACGCGCGCCCGCGCCTGCGGCCTTGACCCCCGCGCGGTGCTGGCCGCGCATGACAGCTACAGCCTGTTCGATGCGATCGGCGCGCTGATCCGCACCGGCCCGACCCTGACCAATGTCAACGATATCCGCGCGATCCTGATCGCCTGAGCCTGGCGCCTGCTCGCTGCTGCCCCGCCTACCCGCTGCTGCAAGGAGTTCCGATGTCCGCCCGCCCCCGCCTGCGCCGCCGCCGCCGCACCAAGATCCTCGCCACGATCGGCCCGGCCAGTTCCACGCCCGAGATCCTGGCCCGGCTGTTTCAAGCCGGCGCCGATGTGTTCCGCCTGAATTTCAGCCATGGCGCGCACGAGGATCACGCCCAGCGCATCGCCATGATCCGCGCGCTGGAGGAGAAGATGGGCCGGCCGATCGGCATCCTGGCCGATGTGCAGGGGCCGAAATTGCGGGTCGGCACGTTCGGCGGCGGGCGGGTGCATCTGCAGACCGGGCAGAGTTTCCGCCTCGACCTCAATCCCACGCCGGGCAACGCGATGCGCGTCAATCTGCCGCATCCGGAAATCATCGCCGCCGCCGGGATCGGCGCGACCCTGCTGCTCGATGACGGCAAGCTCCGCCTGCGCGTCACGCGCAAGCACGAGGATGCGCTGGAGACCGAAGTGGTGACCGGCGGTCCGCTGTCCGACCGCAAGGGCGTCAACGTGCCCGACGTGGTGCTGCCGATCCCGGCCCTGACCGAAAAGGATCGCGCCGATCTCGCCTTCGCCCTCGATCACGGCGTCGATTATATCGGCCTGTCCTTCGTCCAGCGCCCCGAAGACGTGGCAGAGGCGCGCGCGCTGATCGGCGATCGTGCGTGGATCATGGTCAAGCTGGAAAAGCCCCAGGCACTCGATAATCTCGACGCGATCCTGGCGCTGACCGATAGCGTGATGGTCGCGCGCGGCGATCTCGGGGTGGAATTGCCGCCCGAGGAAGTGCCGCTCGCGCAGAAGCGCATTGTCCGCGCCGCCCGCCAGCGCGGCCTGCCGGTCGTGGTGGCGACCCAGATGCTGGAAAGCATGATCTCCGCCCCCGCGCCGACCCGCGCCGAGGCATCGGATGTCGCAACCGCCGTGTTCGACGGCGCGGATGCGGTGATGCTGTCGGCGGAAACCGCCGCCGGGCAATACCCGTACGAGGCGGTCAACATCATGGACCGCATCGTCGCCCGGGTGGAACAGGATGATGGCTGGCGCGCCCAGATCGAAGCGAGCCGTCCGGCGCCGGAACATTCCGCGGCCGATGCCATCGCCGCCGCCGCCCGCCAGATCGCCCACACGATCGAGGCCCGCGCCATCGTCGCCTTCACCGCCTCGGGCAGCACCGCGCTGCGCGTCGCACGCGAACGCCCCGAAGCCCCGGTGATCGGCCTGACCCCCTCGCTTGCCACCGCCCGCCGCCTCGCCGTGGTCTGGGGCGCGCATGCCGTGGTGGTGCCGGAGGTGCATTCGATGACCGATGCGGTCAGCCGGGCCAGCAAAACGGCCATGACGGAAGGCTTCGCCCAGCATGGCGAGGAGATCGTGGTGGCCGCCGGCGTGCCCTTCGGCCAGGCTGGCACCACCAATGCGCTGCGGGTCGCGGCGATCAAGTAACCCCTCTTGCCGGGCGGGCGGGGGCGGATGACACTGCCCCCTTCCCTGCCAGGAGCATCCGGTGGCCGGTTTTCGCAGCAGCGCCCAGTATATCGCCACGCGT
Source organism: Rhodospirillales bacterium (assembly GCA_028869595.1). Taxonomy (GTDB): domain Bacteria; phylum Pseudomonadota; class Alphaproteobacteria; order Acetobacterales; family Acetobacteraceae; genus JAGWRU01. The sequence goes on along the minus strand of JAGWRU010000224.1, from coordinate 26,900 downwards.
GACCTGGAGGTCGCGGTCAATGCCGCCGTCACGCTGCAACGCCCGCTTCTGGTCAAGGGCGAGCCGGGCACCGGCAAGACGGTGCTGGCCCAGGAAGTGGCGCGCGCGCTGGAGATGCCGCTGATCGAGTGGCACATCAAATCCACCACCAAGGCGCAGCAGGGTCTGTATGAATACGATGCCGTCGCGCGGCTGCGCGATGGTCAACTGGGCGATGCGCGGGTGCATGATATTTCCAACTACATCCTGCGCGGCAAATTATGGGAGGCCTTCACCGCGCCCAGCCCCGTGGTGGTGCTGATCGACGAGATCGACAAGGCCGATATCGAATTTCCCAATGATCTTCTGCTTGAACTCGATCGCATGCGTTTCTTCGTCTACGAAACCCGCGAGGAGGTCGCGGCGATCCATCGCCCCGTGGTGATCATCACCTCCAACAACGAAAAGGAGCTGCCGGATGCCTTCCTGCGCCGCTGCTTCTTCCACTACATTCGCTTCCCCGACCGGGACACGATGGAACGGATCGTCGCCGCGCATTTCCCCGATCTGCGCGCCGATCTCGCGCGTGAAGCGCTCAGCGTCTTCTTCCGGCTGCGCGACGTGCCGGGATTGAAGAAGAAGCCGGCGACCAGCGAATTGCTCGACTGGCTGAAGCTGCTGATGGCCGAGGATATGCCGCCCGAGGCGTTGCGCAGCAGCGAGACGCAGATCGTCATTCCGCCCTTGCATGGCGCGCTGCTGAAGAATGAGCAGGATATCCACCTGTTCGAGCGCCTCGCCTTCCTCGCTCGCCGCCAGGGCGGATAGGGCGGTGTTCGTGCCCTTCCTGCTGGCGCTGCGCGCCGCCGGGGTGCCGGCTTCGATCACCGAGCATCTGGCGCTGCTGGGCGCGATGAAGGCGGGGGCGGCGGATGGCAGCGTCGAGGATTTCTACTACCTGGCCCGCGCCGCCCTGGTGAAGGATGAGCGTCATCTCGACCGTTTCGACCGCGTATTCGCCGCCTGCTTCAAAGGGCTCGGCGAAGCGTCGGGCGATGCGCCCGGCGGCATCAGCGCCGACATCCCCGAAGAATGGCTGCGCCAGCTCGCCGAAAAATTCTTGACGCCGGAGGAGATGGCCAAGATCGCCTCGCTCGGCGGGTTCGAGGCGCTGATGGAAACGCTGCGCCAACGGCTCGCCGAACAGCAGGGCCGCCATCAGGGCGGCAGCAAATGGATCGGCACCGCCGGCACCTCGCCCTTCGGCGCCTATGGCTACAACCCCGAAGGGGTGCGCATCGGCCAGGACCGTTCGCGCCACAAAAGCGCGGTCAAGGTCTGGGATCAGCGGGAATTCCGCGACCTAGACGACCGGGTCGAACTCGGCACACGCGGCATGAAGCTCGCGCTGCGCCGGCTGCGCCGCTTCGCGCGCGAAGGCGCGGCGAGCGAGCTCGATCTCTCCGGCACCATCCAGGCGACGGCGGCCAATGCCGGCACGCTCGATCTGCGGCTGCGCGCGGAGCGGCGCAATGCGGTGAAGATCCTACTGCTGCTCGATATCGGCGGATCGATGGACGAGCATGTGCAGCGCTCGTCCGAGCTGTTTTCCGCCGCGCGGGCCGAGTTCAAATATCTGGAACATTTCTACTTCCATAACTGCCCGTACGAGCGGCTGTGGCGCGATCATCGCCGCCGCGCCGAAAGCAGCCTGCCCACCACCGATCTGCTGCGCCTCTACGGGCCCGACTGGAAGCTGATCTTCGTCGGCGATGCGGCCATGAGCCCCTATGAGCTCGACATGCCGGGCGGCAGCGCCGAGCATTGGAACGAGGAGCCGGGAGCGGCATGGATCAGCCGCCTGAGCGGGCATTTCCGCCGCAGCGCCTGGATCAACCCGACGCCGCCGCGCGACTGGGCGCATGTGCGCACGATCCGGCGCATCCAGGATCTGATGGAAGGGCGGATGATGCCGCTGAGCCTTGCGGGTCTGGACGAGATGGCCCGCGCGCTGCTCCACTGACCGCGCTCGTCCGGGCCGCGCCATCGGTGCGGCCGGGGCGGGATGCAAACGCATGCTGGGGGGAAGATCATCATGGCACGCTTCGACGGCAAATGCGTCTTCATCACCGGCGCCGGCACCGGTATCGGGCGGGAAGCGGCGCTGGCCTTCGCCGCCGAGGGCGCGCGCGTCGCCATCGCCGAAATCCACGCGGCCTCCGGCGAGGAGACGGCGCATCGGGCGGGCAACGGGGCGATCGCGATCCCCACCGACGTCACCGATCCCGGCAGTATGGAGGCGGCGATCCATCGCGCCGTCGATCATTTCGGCGCGCTGCATATCCTGCACAATAATGCGGGCGGATCGACGCCGGAGGATGGCAGCGTCGTCGATGCCCCGATCGCCGAGTTCTGGCGGGCGATCAAGCTCGATCTGTTCGGCACGTTTCTCGGCTGCCGCTACGGCATTCCCGCGATCATCCGCGCCGGCGGCGGGGCGGTGGTGAACATGAGTTCCAATCTGGCGCTGATGGGGGTTGCCGGACGCGATTGCTACACCGCCGCGAAAGGCGGCGTGGCCGCGCTGACCCGCTCGCTCGCCGTCGAATATGCCCGCGACCGGGTGCGGGTGAATGCGCTCGCCCCGTCCGCCACCATGACCGACCGGGTGCGCGCCCTGCTTTCCGGCAATGCCGCGCTGGGCGCCATGAGCAACACCCATCTGCTCGGCCCGATCGAGCCGACCGATGTCGCGCAGTCCGTGCTGTTCCTGGCCTCGGATGCGGCGCGCAAGATCACCGGCCAGGTGATCGCCGTCGATAGCGGCGTGACGATTTCCTGAGCCGGGGCGTCTTCCCGAGCCGAGGCGTTAACCGCCCGGCACGCCCTTGGTGGTGGAATATTCGAAATGCAGCGCGGTGCCGGGATGCACCACGGCAAAGATCGCCTGCGCGGCCACCGCCGCCTCGCTGAAGCCCTGCAGGATCAGCTTGAGCTTGCCGGGATAGGACACCACATCGCCGATCGCGAAAACGCCGGCGATACTGCTCGCGCTGCTGGCCGGATCGATGGCGATATGCGCGCCCGCGCGCTCCAGCCCCCAGGCGGCGATCGGGCCGAGATCCATCGACAGGCCGAAAAACGGCAGCAGCACATCCGCCGCGACCGGCCGCGTCGCGCCATCAAGATCGGCGACGATCACGCGCTCCAGCCGCCCCTCCTCGCCCTGCAGCGCATGCAGCTGATAGGGCACCACCATCGTCACCTCGCCCGCCGCGGCGGCGCGATCGAGGGCGGCGGCACTTTCCGGCGCGGCACGGAATTTGGCCCGCCGATGCACCACCGAGACCTGCGCGATATCCTTCAGCGCCAGCGCCCAATCCACCGCCGAATCGCCGCCGCCGGCAATCACCACGCGCTTGCCGGCCAGCGATTCGCGGCGGCGGACGTAATACTGCACCGCGCCGCTCGCCTCGAAGGCGGCCAGCCCGTCGAGCGGCGGACGATTAGGGCCGAACGCGCCGGCGCCGGCGGCGATCAGCACCGCCTTGGCCCGCACCGTGTCGCCGGCATCGGTGGTCAGGGTGAAATCCCCCGCCTGCCCGGCCAGCCCCACCACCCGCCTGCCCAGCAGGCGCGGCGCGGCGAACGGGGCGATCTGGCGTTCGAGATTCTCGATCAGCGCCGCCGCCTCGATCGCCGGATGGGCGGGAATGTCGTAGATCGGCTTTTCCGGATAGAGCGCGGTGCATTGCCCGCCGACCTCGGCCAGGGCATCGATCAGCACGGCGGAAAGCCGCAGCATGCCAAGCTCGAAGATCGCGAACAGCCCGACCGGGCCGGCGCCGATCACGGCGACATCCGTTTGCAGATGCTGGGGGGCGGGATGGGACTGGCTCATGCGCCGGGCGTAACGCCGCCATGGCCCGGGATCAAGCAGAGACATGATCGCACGCAAAGGCGTTCGGGCGCACCGGCCCGGCCTCCCCCCTCCCGCCGACTCGCCGCTTCGGGCAGAGTGGAGCGATGCTGAGCCCCCTGCCCGCTCCGCCGCGCCACATCATGCTGCCCGACGATGCCGCCACGGCGGCGCTGGGCGCGGCGCTTGCCGGCCTGGTTCGTCCGGGCGATGCGCTGCTCCTGTCCGGCCCGCTCGGTGCCGGCAAAACCAGCCTGGCGCGCGGCTTCCTGCGCGCCATGACCGCCGATCCGGCGCTCGACGTGCCGAGCCCCAGCTTCACTCTGGTGCAGGAATATGCCACCCCGGCCGGGGCGGTGTTTCATTTCGATCTATGGCGGCTGAACGGGCCCGAGGGTCTCGGCGAACTGGGCTGGGAGGATGCGCGCGAGGCGATCATGCTGGTGGAATGGCCCGACAGGCTGGGCCCGTACCGCCCGGAAGAGGCGCTGGAGGTGACGCTGGATCACGCCGCCGGCGAAGGCCGCCGCGCGGTGCTGGCCGGCTGGCCCGACCGGCTCGGCATCGCGGCATGACGGGCGCGGGCATGTCCGCGAACGCGGTCGGCGAGATAGGCGCCGGGACCGGCCGGGAGGCGGCGATCGCGGCGTTCCTCGCCCGCGCCGGCTGGGCCGGGGCCGCGCGCATCCCGCTCGCCCAGGATGCCAGCCTGCGTCGCTATTGGCGGATCGGTCCGCCCGACCGGCGCGCCGTGCTGATGGATGCGCCGCCGCCCGAGGATGTCCGCCCTTTTCTGCGGGCCGCCCGCCATCTCGCCGCCGCCGGCCTGTCCGTGCCCGCGATCCTCGCCGCCGATGCCGATGCCGGGCTGGTGCTGGAGGAGGATTTCGGCGACGCCATGCTGGGCAGCGCGCTCGATCACGGCGATCCGCGGGCAGGCGACATGCTGGTGGCGGCGGCCGAGGCGCTGGCCCGGCTGCAGGCCGCGCCGCTGCCCGATTGGGCGGCACCGGGCGGCACCGTGGCGGCATGGGATGGCGCGGCCATGCTGGCGGCAACGCTCGATCCGCTGTTCGGCTGGTGGTGGCCGGCGGTGTTCGGCGGTCCCGCGCCGGACGCCGCGCGGCACGACATCGCTGCGGCGCTGGCCGAAACCCTGGCGCCGCTCACCGCCCTGCCGGCGGTCGCGGTGCATCGCGATTATTTTGCCGGCAATCTGGTCTGGCTGGCCGATCGGCACGGCGCGGCGCGGATCGGCGTGCTGGATTTCCAGGCGCTGACCACAGGCTCGCCGGCCTATGATCTGGTATCGCTGCTGCAGGATTCCCGCCGCGCGATTCCCGCCGATGCCGCCGCCGCCGCGCGTGCCGCCTTCCTGGCGGCGCGCCCCGAGGTGGAGCGGCAGGCCTTTGCCGCCGCCGAGGCGGCGATCGCCGCGCAGCGCCATCTGCGCGTTTCCTGCCAATGGGTGCGCTTGGCCCGGCGCGACGGCAAGCCGCAATACCTGGCATTCGGGCCGCATAGCTGGGCACGGCTGGCCGAGGCATTGACCCATCCCGTTGCCGCGCCGCTGCGCCGCGCGCTCGATCGCTGGGTGCCGACGGCGCGGCGCGCCAATCCGCCGGCAATGGGTGCATAAGGGACCATGATGACCGACGATCCGCCGCCGCCGATCCACCCGCGCAGCGCCATGCTGCTGGCCGCCGGGCTTGCCACGCGCATGCGCCCGCTGACGGATGCCACCGCCAAGCCGCTGCTGCATCTCGGCGGGCGGGCCCTGATCGATCATGCGCTGGAGCGGCTGCGCGCCGTCGGGGTGGAGCGTGTGGTGGTCAACGCTCATTGGCAGGCGCCGCGCGTCGCAGCCCACCTCGCCGCCCGCGCCGCCATCGCCCCCCGCCTGATCCTGCGCGAGGAGGATGCGCTGCTCGATACCGGCGGCGGCACGCGCGCGGCGCTGGACGATCTCGGCGCGGCGCCGTTCTTCGTGCTGAACGGCGATGCGTTCTGGCTCGACGGTCCCAGCCCGACCCTGGCCCGGCTGATCCGCGCCTTCGATCCGGCCCGTCATGACGCGATGCTGCTGCTCGCCCGCACCGCGCAGGTGCATGGCGAGGTCGGGCGCGGTGATTTCATGCTCGACCCCTGGGGCACGCCGCGCCGGCGACTGGCGCATGAGATCGCGCCTTTCCTTTATGCCGGCGTACAGCTTGCCTCGCCGGCGCTGTTCGCGGACATGCCGGCGGGGCCGTTCAGCACCAACCTTGCCTGGGATCGCGCTTTGGCGGCGGGGCGGCTTGGCGCCATCGTCCATGACGGGCTGTGGTTTCATCTCTCCACCCCCGCCGACCTGGCCGAGGCGGAGATGCTGCTCGCCGCCCGCGCCACCGGCGAGACGCGCTAGCCGCCGATGGCGGGTCTGTTCCTCCTGCCGGCGCATCGCCCGTTCCTGGACAGCATCGCTGCGGACTGGCTGGCGGAAAGCGGCGCCGATCCGCTGGCCGTCGCCGATGGGCTGATCCTGCTACCGACGCGGCGCGCGGCGCGCGCGATGGCCGATGCCTTTCTGCGTCAGAGCCAGGGGCGGGCCTTGCTGTTGCCGCGCATCACCGCACTCGGCGCGGCCGACGAGGTGCCGCTGGCGCTGGCCGGCGCGCTCGATCTGCCGCCCGCCATCGCGCCGGCCCGCCGCCAGGCCGAGCTGGCGCGGCTGGTGCTGGCATTCGAGGCCGCGCGTGGCCGCCGCCCGCGCGCCGCCGATGGCAGCGCCTTTGCCGGCGCCGATGCGGCCTGGCGGCTGGCCGGCGACCTGGCCGCGCTGATGGACGAGGCGGAGCGCGAGGATGTCGATCTGACCAAGGCGCTGGGACGCGCCCTGGCGCCGGAGGCGGCGGAACGCCACGCCGCCCATTGGCAGGAGACGCTGGATTTCCTGGCCATCGTCACCGAGGCCTGGCCGCGCTATTTGGCCGAAAACGGGCTGATGAACCCCGAAGCGCGCGCCGTCGCGCTGCTGGATGCGCAAGCCCTTGCCTGGCAGGCCGCGCCGCCGCCGAGCCGTATCCTGGCGGCGGGCAGCACGGGCGGCATTCCGGCCATCGCCCGGCTGCTGGATGTCATCGCCCGGCTGAAGCAGGGCCGGGTGGTGCTGCCGGCCATCGATATGGCGATGGAGGAGGAAGCCTGGGCCGCGCTGCCGCCCTCTCATCCGCAGGCGGGGCTGGCGCGGCTGCTGGCCGGCATGGGGCGCAAGCGGGCCGAGCTGCGCGAATTCGCCGCCCCGAGCGCCGCGGGCATGACGGCGGCGCCCGACCGCGCGGCGCTGCTGGCCAGGGCGCTGCATCCATCCGGGCAGATGGCCGCCACGGGCGAGGAGGATGGACGCGACTGCGCCGCCGCGCTGGCCGGGCTGTCACGGCTCGCCGCCGCCGATCAGCACGCCGAGGCCACCGCCATCGCCATGATTCTGCGCGCGGCGCTGGAGCGGCCGGGCCATCGGGCCGCACTGGTCACGCCCGATCGTGCCCTGGCCCGCCAGGTGGCGGTGCAGCTGGAGCGCTTCGGCGTGCTGGCCGATGACAGCGCCGGCGAGGCGCTGGCGGAGACCCCGCCCGCGGTGTTCCTGCGCCTGATCGCGGCGGCGCTCGCCGAAAAACTCGCGCCGGTGGCGCTGCTCTCTCTGCTCAAGCACCCGCTCGCCGCGCTCGGCATGGCGCCGGCCCAATGCCGGGCGGCGGTGCGTGCCCTGGAAGTCGCGGCTTTGCGTGGCCCGCGCCCGCCCGAAGGCATCAGCGGGCTGCGCTGGGCGCTGGCCTCCCAGACGCGGCCAGGTGCTCCGATCACCGCCGAACATATGTCCGCCGCATCGCTGCTCGCCGCGCTGGAGCGGGCACTGGCGCCGGGGCTGCGCGCCATGGCCGATCTGCGCGCGGCGCCGGCGGCACTTCTGGCGGCGCTGATCGCCACCGCCGAGGCGCTGGCCGCGAGCGATGCCGCCGCCGGCGCGACGCGGCTCTGGTCCGGCGAGGAGGGGACGGCGCTGGCCACCACCCTTAGCGAGGCGCTGGCCGCCCTGCCCGCTCTGCCCGATCAGATACCGGCCGTGCTGCCCGGCCTGCTCGACGCGCTGCTGGACGGGGTGCGGGTGCGCGGCCGGCGCGTGCTGCGCGCCGAACCCGGCGATCCGCGCACCACCCAGGGCGAACATCCGCGTATCTTCATCTGGGGCCTGCTGGAGGCGCGGCTGCAGCAGGTCGATACGCTGGTGCTGGGCGGCTTGGTCGAATCCGTCTGGCCGCCCGCCACCAGCCCCGGGCCGTGGCTGTCGCGGCCGATGCGCCGGGCGATTGGCCTGCCGGCGCCGGAGCAGGCGGTGGGACAGGCCGCGCATGATTTCGTGGCCCTGACCGGCGCGGCGGCGCATGTCGTGCTGTCCTGCCCGCTGCGCCGCGACGGCGCCCCGGCGGTGCCGGCGCGCTGGCTGCAGCGCCTGGACGTGTTTCTCGCCGGTCGCGGCCTTGCCCTTCCCGCGCATCCGGCCGCTGCCTGGCCCGCCTGCCTCGACCGCCCCGCGGGTCCCGCGCGTCCGGTCGATGCGCCGCGCCCCTGCCCGCCGCTGATCCGCCGCCCGCGCCGGTTGAGCGTGACCGAAATCGAAACCTGGCTGGCCGATCCGTACGCGATCTATGTCCGCCATATCCTGCGCCTGCGCCCGCTCGACCCGCTGGAACAGGAAACGGACGCCGCCGATTTCGGCACGCTGGTGCACGAGGCGATGCGCCTTTTCCTGGCCGCCCATCCCGGCGATCTTCCCGCCGCCCCGGAAGCGGCGCTGGAGGCGGCTTTCGCGCGCGCGCTGCAGGAAGCCCGGCTGCGCCCTGCCCTGACCGCCTGGTGGGAGCCGCGGCTTGCCCGCATCGCCCGCTTCGTGGCCACGCTGGAACCGGAACGCCACGGTCTGGCGGCGAGCATCCACACCGAATGCAGCGGGATGCTGCGCTTCACCCGGCCCGGCGGTGTTTTCACCCTGCGCGGCCGCGCCGATCGTATCGAGCGGCTGAAAACCGGCGGGCTGGCGATCCTGGACTACAAGACCGGAACCCCTCCCACCGCCAAAGCGGTGGCCGATGGCCGCGCCCCGCAATTGCCGCTGGAAGCGCTGATGGCCGCCGAGGGCGCGTTCGGTGAGGCGTTGCGCGGCGAGACCGAGGCAATGCTCTACTGGCATCTCAGCGGCGGCAAAACCCCCGGCAAGGTGGTGACCATCGCCGCAACCCCGGGGGCGGACGGGATCGTGCCGCAGACCCGCGATGCCCTGCACCGGCTGATCGATGCCTATGACGATCCCGCCCAACCCTATCTCTCGCAGCCCGATCCGCGCGTGCGGGCCCGTTTCCCCGAATACGACCAGCTTGCCCGGCGCGCGGAATGGAGCAGCGCCGATGTCGAGGCCGACACGCCGGAGGAGGAGGCGCCGTGAGCGACGTTGCCGCCAGCGCCCGCGCGCGCGCCAATGCGGCGCAGAGGAGTGCCGCCGATCCGTCGGTTTCCGCCTTCGTCGCGGCCTCGGCCGGCTCGGGCAAGACCAAGCTGCTGACCGACCGGCTGTTGCGGCTGATGCTGGCCGGCGCCGATCCCGCCCGTATTCTATGCCTGACCTATACCAAGGCGGCGGCGGCCGAAATGGCGCTGCGCCTGCAGCAGCGCCTGGGCGCCTGGGCGGTGGCCGAGGAAAGCCGGCTGGATGCCGATCTCGCCGCGCTCGGGCTGGCGGCGGATGCCGCCTCGCGCCATGCCGCGCGCGGTCTGTTCGCACGCGTGCTCGATCTGCCGGAAGGGATGCGGATCGCCACGATCCACGCTTTCTGCCAGTCGCTGCTGCAACGCTTTCCGCTGGAAGCCGGGCTGTCGCCGCATTTCCGCCTGCTGGAGGAGCACGAGGCGCATACGCTGCGCCAGGATGCGCGCGAGGCGGGGCTGGCCCGCGTGCATGCCGACCCGTCCGCGCGTGCCGCACTCGCCCGCCTCGCCGGCATGCTGCGCATCGAGACCTTCGATGGCTTTCTGAAGACGCTGGCCGCGGATCCCGGCCGGCTGGCAGCGCTGCGCGCGGGCGGCCTGGATGCGGCATGCGCGCGCATCGCTGCGGTGCTCGATGTGCCGGTCGACGTCCTGGCCGGCGCCGGCGGCGGTCCGGGCCTCGCCGATATCGCCGCGGCCGATCGCGCGCTCGCGGCGGCGCTGGCGGGCATCGCCCAGCGTGGTCCGCCAGGCGCCGGGCAGAAAGCCGCCGATGGCGCGGCCATGCTGGCGGCGGCCCGCGCCGGACAAGCCGGCGGTGGGGCCGCCGAGGATGAGGAAGCCTGGCTGGCCTGGTTGGCGCTGTTCATGAAGGCGGACGGCGAGCCACGCCAGATTTCCGGCATCGTCGGCAAAACCCTGCTCACCCGCGAGCCGGCGCTGGGCGAGGCGGTCGCGGCCGAGATCGCGCGCATCGAAGCCATCAAGGACCGGCATCGCGCCATTGAGGCAGCGCGTGATTCCGCTGCATTGCTGCGCCTTGCCGGCCCCGCGCTGGAGGCCTATGCGCAGCGCAAATCGGCCGACTCGGCCCTTGAATTCGGCGATCTGATCGGCCACGCCCAGGCCCTGCTGGCCGATCCCGGCGCGGCCTGGGTGCTTTACAAGCTCGATGGCGGGATCGACCATCTTCTGCTCGACGAGGTGCAGGACACCGCCCCCGCGCAATGGCGCATCGTCGAGGCACTGACGGCGGATTTCTTCGCCGGCGATGGTGTCGACAGGCATCCGGGCACGGCGCCGGCGCGCAGCCTGTTCGCGGTCGGCGACGCCAAGCAGTCGATCTTCTCGTTCCAGGGCGCCGATGCCGGCGCATTCGCCGCCGCCCAGGCGCGTCTCGCCGCGCGCGCCGAAGGCGGCGGGCGATGGCGCGATGTCGGCCTCGACGTCTCCTTCCGTTCCGCCCCTGCCGTGCTCGATCTGGTCGATGCCGTCTTCGCCGATCCCGATGCGGCGGCCGGGGTCAGCCAGGCGGGCACGCTGCGGCATCTGACGGTGCGCGCCGAGGCGGCGGGATCGGTGGAACTCTGGCCGCTTTTCCGCCCCGAGCCGGTCGATGAGGCGCATGCCGTCCGCTGGCAGCCCAGCCTGCATAACCGCCCGGCGCCGACGCCCGCGCGCCGCCTGGCGCAGCGCCTGGCCGGCTGGATCGCGGCCGAGACGGGCAGCAGCGGCGGCACGCGCAGCCTCGATCCCGGTCAGGTGCTGATCCTGGTGCGCACCCGCTCCACTTTGGTGCCGCTGCTGGTGCGGGCGCTGAAGGATGCAGGGGTGCCGGTGGCCGGCCAGGATCGCATGGTGCTGCACACGCATCCGGCCGTCGCCGATCTGCTGGCTTTGGCCGATGCGCTGCTGCTGGCGCAGGATGAATTGTCGCTCGCCTGTTTTCTGACCAGTCCGCTGGGCGGGTTGGACGATGCCGGGCTGATGGCGCTGGCGATGGGGCGCGAGGGCAGTCTGCTGGCGACGCTGCTGGCCCGCGCCGATGAACGGCCCGACTGGGCGGCAGCGGCGGCGATGTTTCGCGCCCTGTCCCGCCGCGTCGACCATGCCGGCCCCTATGCGATCCTGGCCGAAGCGCTGGGCCCGCTGGGCGGGCGGGCACGCCTGCTCGCCCGCTTCGGTCCGGAGGCGGTGGAGCCGCTGGACGAGGTGCTTGCGGTGGCCCGCGCCTATGAAACCGCCCATCCCGCATCGATGCAGGGCTTCCTGCACTGGCTGCGCCGCTCCGGCACCGAGGCCAAGCGGGAGAACGAGGCAGCCGGCACGCGCGAGGTGCGCATTATGACGGTGCATGGCGCGAAAGGCCTGCAGGCACCGCTGGTGATCCTGCCCGACACGCTGGGCGGCCCGCGCCGGTCCGATCCGCTGCAATGGGCGATGGCGGATGGCAGGCCCGTGCCGCTGCTGATCCCGGCCAAAGGCGAATGCCCGCGGCGTCTGACGGCATTGCTCGCGGCGCGTCAGGCCGCGCTCCAGCAGGAGGAGAACCGTCTGCTCTATGTCGCCCTGACCCGGGCGGAGGATCGTCTGGTGATCGCCGGCGCGATAGGCGGCAAGCCCAGCGCGACCGAGGCAAACCCGCCCGAGCAATGCTGGTACGCGCAGGCGGCCCGCGGATTTGCCCGCCTGCCGACCCATCCGGTCGCGATCGCCGCCGGCGAGAAACCGGCCCTGCGCCATGCCTCCGGCGAGACGGCACCGCTCTTGGCCGCCCAGGCCGTCATCCCCCGGGCCGTCATCCCCCGGGCCGCCATCCCCCGGGCCGCCATCACGGCGCCCATCATCGCCGAGGCCGAGCCGGAGCCGGCTTTACCCGCCTGGCTCGGCCATGCGCCGCTCTGGCGCGCCACGCCGCCGCCCGCCGAACCCGCGCCCTCCCTGCCGCTGGCGCCGAGCCGGCCGGATGGCGTGGCCGACGGGCCGGTGCCGCAAAGCGCCTCGCCGCTGGATGGCGGCGAGGACGGTGCCGGCGCATCGCGGCGCTTCCGCCGCGGCGCGCTGCTGCACGCCCTGTTGCAGCATTTGCCGGCGATCGCACCGGCGGCGCGGCGCGCCCGCGCGCAGGACTGGCTGGCCCGGCCCGGCCATGAACTCGGCGATCAGGCCCCGGCACTCGCGGAAGAATGCCTGCGCATCCTGGAGCATCCGGTGCTGGCACCGCTTTTCGGCCCTGCGGGGCGGGCGGAGGTGCCGCTATCGGGGGTGATCGGCGGGCGCGTGGTGGGCGGCATGATCGATCGGCTGGCGGTGCTGCCCGAGCGGGTGCTGATCGCCGATTTCAAGACGAATCGCAGCCCGCCGCGCGAAACCCCGGTGCTGTATCTGCGCCAGATGGCCGCTTATCGCTCCGTTCTGCGGCTGATTTATCCGGATCGGCCGGTCATCTGCGCGCTGATCTGGACGCGCGGGGCACAGATCGACATCCTGGCCCCCGACACGCTGGATGCGCATGATCCCAGCCATGCGGTTTCCTCCGATTGATCCGCCTCGGCCACCGCCCCACCTGACACGCAGCTTTCATACGGAGACATGCCATGAGCGAGAACACCAAGCCGGTCAGCGATGACAGTTTCGCCACCGACGTACTGGGCGCATCCGGCCCGGTGCTGGTCGATTTCTGGGCCGAATGGTGCGGCCCCTGCCGCATGATCGGCCCGGCGCTGGAGGAGATCGCCGGCGAACTGGCCGGCAAGCTGACCGTCGCCAAGGTCAATATCGACGAGAACCCGGAGACGCCGAACAAATACGCGGTGCGCGGCATCCCGACCCTGATCCTGTTCAAGGACGGCAAGCCGGCCGCGACCCAGGTCGGCGCGCTGCCCAAGACGCAGCTGCGCAGCTGGATCACCGGGAACCTCTAGGGCGGCTCGTCGCCAGGCAGGCAAGGCGGATGCGGTTCAGCGCGCTTTATCGCCACGGTTTCGCCCGGGTGGCCGCCTGCGGGGCGGTCGCCCATCCGGGCGATCCGGCGGCGAATGCCGGATCCATTCTGGCGCTTGCCCGCCATGCCGATGCGGCCGGGGCGGCGCTGGCGGTTTTTCCCGAACTATCCCTGTCGGGCTATGCGATCGACGATCTTCTACTCGCCGATGTGCTGCTGGATGCGGTGCAGAAGGAAGCGGCGCGCCTGATCGCGGCATCGGCGGCGCTGCGCCCATTGCTGCTGGTGGGCGCGCCGCTCGCCTGGCATGGGCGGCTTTATAACTGCGCGCTGGCCATCCAGCGCGGCCGGCTGCTGGGCGTAGTGGCGAAATCCTACCTGCCCAATTACCGCGAATTCTATGAGCGCCGGCATTTCGCCGCCGGCGCCGGCATCGCCGGCGCCACCATCCATGCCGGCGGGCAGGAGGCGCCCTTCGGCACCGATCTTTTATTCGCCGCCACCGATCTCGACGGTTTCGTGGTGCATGCGGAAATCTGCGAGGATGTCTGGGTGCCGGCGCCGCCCAGCACGGCGGCGGCACTGGCCGGGGCCACGGTGCTGGCCAATCTCTCCGCCTCCAACATCACCATCGCCAAGGCCGAGGAGCGCAACCTGCTATGCCGCAGCCAGTCGGCGCGCTGCCATGCCGCCTATCTATATGCCGCGGCCGGCGCCGGGGAATCGACGACCGACCTTGCCTGGGACGGTCAGGCCTCGATTTTCGAAAACGGCGTGCCCCTGGCCGAGACGGCACGCTTCCTGATCGGCCCGGGCATCGCGGAGGAAGCGCGCATCGCGCTCGCCGATATCGACCTCGACCGGCTGCGTCAGGAAAGGCTGCGCCAGGGCACCTTCGCCGATAATGCCGCGGCCCATGCTGCGGTGTTCCGCCAGATCGGCTTCACGGTGGAACCGCCCGATAGCGATCTCGGCCTGATGCGACCGCTGGCGCGCCATCCTTTCGTGCCGGCCGACCCTGCCCGCCTCGCCCAGGATTGCTACGAGGCTTACAACATCCAGGTGGCCGGCCTGCTGCAGCGGCTTTCCGCGACGGCCACCAAGCGGGTGGTGATCGGTGTCTCCGGCGGTCTCGATTCGACGCAGGCGCTGATCGTCGCCGCCCGCACATTCGACCTGCTCGGCCTGCCGCGCAGCGACATTCTGGCCTACACCATGCCCGGCTTCGCCACCGGCAGCGAAAGCCGCGCGCTCGCCCATGCGCTGATGCGCGCCCTCGGCGTCGGCGCGCAGGAACTCGATATCCGCCCGGCGGCGCAGCAGATGCTGCGCGATCTCGATCACCCATTCGCCGCCGGCCAGCCCATCTACGACATCACCTTCGAGAATGTGCAGGCCGGGCTGCGCACCGATTATCTGTTCCGCCTGGCCAACCGCCATCACGCGCTGGTTCTGGGCACCGGCGATCTGTCGGAGCTGGCGCTGGGCTGGTGCACCTATGGCGTCGGCGATCAGATGTCGCATTACAACGTCAATGCCGGGGTGCCGAAGACGCTGATCCAGCACCTGATCCGCTGGGTGATCGCCGATGGACAATTCGCCGGTGCGGTCAACGACACGCTGGGCGCGATCCTGGCGGCCGAGATTTCGCCCGAGTTGGTGCCGGTGGCCGAAGGAGCCAGGCCGCAAAGCACGGAAGCGACGATCGGGCCCTATGATCTGCAGGATTTCACGCTCTATTACACGCTACGCTATGGCTTCCGCCCAAGCCGCATCGCCTTTCTCGCCTGGCGCGCCTGGGGCGATGCCACGCAGGGGGAATGGCCGAAGGGCTACCCGCTGGACAAGCGGCGCGGCTATGACCTGCCCGCGATCAAGCACTGGATGGAGGTTTTTCTCCGCCGCTTCTTCGCCTTCAGCCAGTTCAAGCGCTCCGCCATGCCGAACGGGCCGAAAGTCTCGCCCGGCGGATCGCTCTCGCCGCGCGGCGATTGGCGCGCCCCCTCGGATGGCTCGGCGCGCATCTGGCTTGCCGATCTGGCCCGCGTGCCCGACGATCCGCACGCGGAATGCGGACCGGGCGGCATGGCCGGCGAATAAGGCTCAATCGCCGGCGCGGCGAAGCCCCGCTTCGGTCGCCGCTTCCAGCCCCAGCGCCTGGGCCAGCCGGTCGAGCCGGCGCATCACGCTTTCACCCGCGAACACGCCCGAGGTTTCGCACAGGCGCAAGGTCAGCCGGCCGGCCGAAAGCGCCAGCGCCGTGCCGGCCAGCAGGTCGGGCGTGCCGGCGGAAAGCGTGTAGGCAAGCCGCAAGGCAGTGCCCAGCACTTCCGCGCGATGCGCGCTTGCGACATCGAGCAGCAGCCGCGCCGGATGCAGGAAGGGCGCATCGGCGTCGGCCTCGTAGCGCGTGGCGATGGCCAGCGCCAGAAAGGCCCTGGCGTGATGATCGAGACCGATGCCCGGCTGGCGCAGCACCCGCAGGAAAGCCTGCTCGGCACGGAATTCCGGGTGGTCGTGGCTGCCGATATCCGACATCCAGCATGTCGCCTCGCGCAACCGCCGCGCCGGCTGCGCCTCCTCGGGAAACAGCGGATCGGTCCAGCCCATCAGCGCTGGCGGCAAAGTACGATCGCGCCCCATCTGCGCCGCGTAATCATAGCCGGCGGCCAGCAGCGGATCCTGCGCGCGCGTTGCCTGCGGCAGGCGTTCGATGAACCAGCCCTCGCGCAGGCCAGAGGCGCTGAACACCACCCGCCGCGCGCCGCAAGCGCGCAGGACGCGGCGCAGCGCCACGGCGGCAAAGGGCAGATCCTCGATACGCCGGCGCGGAATCGCGGGCAGGCGCTCCAGCGCCCGCCGCCCGGCGCCGGCGATGACACTGGCGAGGTCGCGCGCCTCGTCGCGGCCGATCGTGTAGTGATGCACCATGTTCAGCGGATAGCCGGTCTGCGCCATATGGATGCGCGCCAGCGCCCGCCACGCCCCGCCGACCAGATAGAGATCGCCGCC
The DNA here is from genome assembly GCA_028869595.1 of Rhodospirillales bacterium. Taxonomy (GTDB): domain Bacteria; phylum Pseudomonadota; class Alphaproteobacteria; order Acetobacterales; family Acetobacteraceae; genus JAGWRU01. Next base: position 10,527 of record JAGWRU010000224.1, on the reverse strand, counting down.
CGCGCCTTCGCCAAGCCAGGGAACACCGGCGAGTTCGGCCTCGGCGATGGCGCGCGCGCGTACCGGATCGCCACCGGCGCGTTCGGCCAGGCGAATCACACCGAGCTTCAATGTCTGCGATTCTCCCGCCTTGCCGCCGGCCAGGCGCACGACTTCCAGCGAGCCGCCACCGATATCGGCGAGAATGCCATCGGCGGCGGGAATGCCGCACAGCACGCCCAGCGCGGAAAGCCGCGCCTCCTCCTTGCCCGACAGGACCCGGATCGCAGCATCGGGCAGGCGCGCTTGCAGCGTGGCGACGAACTCGGGACCGTTCGCCGCCTCGCGCACCGCCGCAGTCGCGAGGACGTCGAGCGAGCCGGCCCCCATCGCGCGCGCTACTTCCTGATAGCGGTGCATCACGGTCAGCGCCTGCGCCATCGCGTCCGCGGGCAATCGGCCGGTCGCGGCGAGCCCCTTGCCCAGGCGCAGCACCGCCTTCTCGTTGAAGATCGCGACCGGATTGCGGCATGCGCCCTCGAACACCACAAGGCGCACCGAATTCGATCCGAGATCGACTACCGCGACGCGCCGGCGGTCCTGTTCGATGGGGGCTGGCATCGGGGTCAATCCTGGCTGACCCGGTCGGCGCGGCGATGCAGCGACAGGGGCGAGGCGATCATCGGCCCGTGCAGCGCCGAGCCGCGCCCGGACAGGGAGGGATTGGTCATGAAATAATCATGCGCCGAAACCGGCTGGCGCCCCGGCGAAATCCGCGCCCAGTTGCCGTCGCCATCCAGCACCCAGGATTGCATCGTGTCCTTCAGATTGACCCCCATGATCTGATCCAGCACCTGCGCATGCACGGTCGGGTTATGGATCGGCACCATTGTCTCCACCCGCCAATCCATGTTGCGTTCCATCCAGTCGGCCGAGCTGATGAACACCTTGGCATGGCGCGAGGGCAGCTTATGGCCATTGCCGAAAGCGACGATCCTGGCATGTTCGAGGAACCGCCCGACGATGGATTTGACGCGGATATTCTCCGACAAGCCGGCCACGCCGGGCCGCAGGCAGCAAATGCCGCGCACCACCGCCTCGATCCTCACCCCAGCGGCGGAGGCCGCATAGAGCGCATCGATCAGCCGCGCATCGACCAGCGAATTGAGCTTGAGCCAGATCCCCGCCGGCTTGCCGGCGCGGGCATGGACGGTCTCCATCTCGATCAGGGCAAGCAGCGTCTCGCGCGTGGTCAGCGGGCTGAATGCCAGCGCCTCCATCCGTTCGGGGCGGGCATAGCCGGTCATGTAATTGAACAGCCGTGCCGCATCCTGGGTCAGGGCGGCATCGGTGGTGAAGAAGCTGAGATCGGTGTAGATGCGTGCGGTGATCGGATGATAATTGCCAGTGCCGAAATGGGCATAGCTGCGCACCGAGCCGGCCTCGCGGCGCACCACCAGCGATAATTTGGCGTGCGTCTTCAGTTCGGCGAAGCCGAACACCACCTGCACGCCGGCCGCTTCCAGGCTGCGCGAGAGACGGATATTCGCCTCCTCGTCGAAGCGGGCGCGCAGCTCGACCACGGCGGTCACCGCCTTGCCGGCCTCCGCCGCCTCGATCAGCGCCTTGACGATGGGGCTGTCGCGGCTGGTGCGATAAAGCGTCTGCTTGACCGCGATGACATTCGGATCCTGCGCCGCCTGGCGCAGGAACTGCACCACCACGTCGAAACTTTCGAACGGGTGATGGACGATGATGTCCTTGGCGCGGATGGCGGCGAAGCAATCGCCGGCGAAATCGCGGATGCGCTCGGGAAAGCGCGGCGAATAGGGCGAAAACAGCAGATCCGGCCGGTCATCGACGATCAACTGGCGGAGATCGGCAAGGCCGATCAACCCCGATTGCAGGTCGATTTCATCGGCCCCGGCATCGAGCTCATCGGCGACGGCCGCACGCAACCCCTCCGGCATCGCCGCCTGCATGGTCAGGTGAATCGCCACGCCGCGCCGGCGCCGCTTCAGCGCCGTTTCATAGGATCGCACCAGGTCTTCGGCTTCCTCCTCGAACTCCACATCCGTGTCGCGGATCAGGCGGAAAAGACCGTGCCCGGCCACAGTAAAGCCGGGGAAAAGCCGGTCGAGGAACATGTGCACGACATCATCGAGCATGATGAAGCCGATCTCGCTGCTGCCCTCGGCGGCGGGCAGGCGGATGAAACGCTCGACCTGCGCGGGCAGCGGGATCAGCGCGCGCATGCCCTGCCCGTCCTCGCCCCGCGCCAGGCGCAGCGCCATCACCAGCCCCATATTGGGAATGAAGGGGAATGGGTGCGCCGGATCGATGGCAAGCGGTGTCAGCACGGGAAAAACCCGCTCCATGAACCACGCATCGAGCCAGGCGCGGCGATCGCCGGTCAGCGTGTCGGGCTGGCACAGCAGAATGCCGGCCTGCTGCAGCAAGCCGCGCAGATCGCGCCAGACGCGCTGCTGCGCCTCCATCAGCGCTTCGGCCCGTGCCTTGACGGCCTGGAGCTGCTGCGCCGGGGTCAGCCCGTCGGCGGCGCGGGTGGCGATCCCGGCCTTGGCCTGGCCGATCAGCCCGGCGACGCGGACGGAATAGAATTCATCGAGGTTGGAGGCGCTGATCGAGATGAAACGCAGCCGTTCCAGCAGCGGATGGCGGGGATTCTCCGCCTCCTCGATCACGCGATGGTTGAAATCCAGCCAGGACAGCTCGCGATTGATGAAGCGCGCCGGGCTGTCGGGCGCGATCGTCGCGAGGGGGCTGGCGGCTTCGGGCAGCGCTGGAGGCGTCGCAATGTCCATGCGCGGAGCTTACAGGAGAGGCTCCATGCAAAGCGAGGCCCTGCGGGACGATGCCGCCGCGAGCGCCTCCTCCGCCACGGAAAATTCATCATCGAAACCGCCGCCGCGCTCCTTGGCCGCCATCTCGGCCACCACCAGGGCAGCCAGCCGCGCACTGACCCCGCGCCCGGCGGCAAGGGCCAGGCGGTCGAGCCGGGCCGCGGCCTCGCGCAAGGCTGCCGGGCTGCGCGGCAGGCGGGCGAGGAGATAGGCCTGCAGCGGCGGCGGAACCGCAAGCCGGCGCGCCGCCAGCAGATGCGACAGCAGCGCGGCGAGCAGATCATCCTCGGCCGGGGCGATAGCGATGGCCGCGATGGCGCGCAGCCGGCTGGCGAGATCGGGCAGGCGCACGGTCCAGCGCGACGGCGGCTCGGCGGCGGCCAGCAGCACCGGCCATCGCGCCTCGGCGGCGGCATTCAGCAGATGCAGCAAGGCCCGCTCCTCGCCCAGCGCATCGGCGTCGTCGATGGCGAGTGCCTGGCCCGGTTCGGCGGGCAGGCCTGCCAGCATCGAGCCATGCAGCACCCGCGCCCCGTGGCGCGTTGCCCAGCGATGCAGCAAGTGGCTTTTCCCCGCCCCGGCCGCGCCGTACAGAGCGAGGCGTCGGCCCGGCCATTCCCCCGGCGGGCGGGCAAGCCAGGCCCGCGCCGCCGCGTTGGAGGGGGCGGGCAGGAACGCGGCGGCATAATCGGGCCGATGCGCGAAGGGCAGCGGCAATTGTCGCGGGGCGGCAAGCATGGCGGCAGAATAGGCGCCCCAGGCGGTTTGGGAAACCGGCGCGAATCAGCCCGGCAACGCACCATCCTCCTCGATCCGGACATGCGCGGGCATGACGGGGCGGGCGGTTTCGGGCAGCACCCAGAGATCGCCACGGGCCAGAAAGCCGAGCCCGGTGTACAGGCCGCGGCAGGGAAAATTGGCCCCCGTGTGACGCAGCCGCGCGACGATCGGGCCGGGATGAAGCCGTCGCACCGCGGCAATCAGGGCGGCACCCACCGCCGCCTCCACGCCGAGACCCAGTACCCGGCAGGACATCACCCATTGTTCGATCACCGCACCGCGCAGCAGAACCAGACCGACCAGCCCGTAGCGGGTGAAGGTATCGCGCACCTCGAACGCGCAGATGCGTCCGCCATCAGCGAGGAACGCGGCGATCTCGGCAGCGCTCCGGCGTTCGCCGGTGGTGTTGAACTGGTTCGTGCGATTAAGCAGCTCGACCATCCGGGCAAAACGCGGATGGGTGGCATCGGTGATGGCGAATAACGTGACTACCGGTGCGACGCGGGCGAGGAACGCCTCCGGACGCATGGTTGCGCGCGCATCCTCGCGCCGGATCTGGGACTGGACCATCGCGGTGCGGGCGGCGGCTTCTTCGGTGATTTCGCCGCTTTGCGTTTCCGCCGACCAGGCCAGGATGCGGCTCAGGTAATATTGGTTGCGCCCCAGGATCCGCATATCCGGGAAGGCCGCAGCCATGGCGGCGCGCTCGACGGGATGGTCGTCGATGAAAACGACGCTTTGCGGCAGAAGATTCACGGCATCGAGAATATCGCGCATATTCTCGGTCTTGCTGCGCCAATTGATCCGGATGACCGCAAAATCATCGAGCCGGAAGCAATCCCCGTATATCTCTGGCCACAGCGCGCGGATGCGCGCTTCGTCATTTTTGCTGATGATCGCCAGAAGAATGCCACGCTGGCGGAGATAGAGCAGCGCTTCGGCCAGGCCGGTCGGCCAGCCGTCGATCCGCAGGGCATGATCGTCGTCGAAAACGGCGTCCTTGATATCGCCTGAAATCCCCTCCCAGAGCGTATCGTCCAGATCGACCACGACCAGCTTCACAGCATCGATCTGGCGGAGGGAGCGAAACATCGACAGCGCTTCCGCCCAGACGGCATTCGGGAAGTCTGGATACCAGGAAAGGCCGTAATGTTCCTGCATCGTCGCGGTCGGCTCGATCCGGTCAAACAGCTCGTCCGTATCGTAGAACATGCCGCCATGCGTGGCTTCGTAGATCGCGTCATCCTGACAGTAGCGACGCCCGAATGAGGCGGAGATTTCGTCCATATCGAGCAGGTGGCAATGTTCGTATCGCTGGATACAGGTTTCGAGATATTCGTTCAGTCGATAGACGAAGTGCGAGATATTCCGCAGGTCGTAGCGCGGCAGCAACCGCCCGGCCATGCGTCCCTGCGGCAGGCAGAAATTGACCACGAATGTCAGCAGGCCATGCTCCTTGTTCCAGCGCATGCGGCTGTCGAGGAAGAGCTGCAATGTCCGACAGGACTCGGCAAACGCATGCTCGAACGCGTCGCGATCGGAAAAGCGCAGGCGCGGCAGGCGCATATCTCCCACGATGAAGCGCAGAAGAAGCTGGATGATCTGAAAATCATAGTCGTCGATCCGGACATCCTCGCGCAAGCGATCCGGCAGGGTGGCGATATTGTTGACGGTCAGCATATCGACCGGGCAGCCGGAGGGATTCGTCTCCTCGAAGCCCCACAGCGCCATCTGACAGGAGCCGATCATCGCGACGCGGCGCGGATGGAGTTCGGCAAGCTGCAGATCGGTGGGATCGAGATATCCGGCGCCGCGATGCTTCTTATTCAAACTCTGCCACAAATCCGGGTCCACGCTGCGGGTCCGCCTTCCCTCGCCGCGCCCATGCGCCCGGTAATGTGCGAGGCCCGATGCGCAGATCCCGTCTGCCACCGCCCTGGCGACATCAGGGTAGCGCCGAAGATACCAGGCTTCGTCGAAACCGGCCTCGTCGGAGACCGCTTCCTGCGGCAAGGAAAGGGGGATGCGACACGGGTCTGCCACTCCATGATCCGGCAGAAGCATAAATGGGCGAACAGAGCCGTCTCAAATACGCCGGTCGAGAAACTGGATTTGAACGCCGGGATCGGTCAGTCTCGACGGTGACGCACCGCCACGGTGCGCAAGGGAGGGTGCGCTTCCATGACTGCATCCGGCTATGACGCTGCCTACGCCACCTGGAAATCAAACCCCGAGGCCTGGTGGGCCGATGCGGCGCGCGCCGTGCACTGGGACGCAGCGCCGCAGCGCATCTTCGACCCTGCCGCTGGACCCTATGGGCGGTGGTTTCCGGATGCCGCGCTGAACCTTGCCTATAACTGCCTCGACCGACATATCGCGGCCGGGCGCGGCGGGCAGACAGCGCTGATCTGGGACAGTCCGCTGGCCGGGGCGCAGGCGCGCTTCACCTATACCGCCTTGCGCGATCGCGTAGCGCGGGTGGCAGGCGCGCTTTCCGGGCTGGGCGTGACGCGCGGCGATCGGGTGGTGATCTATCTGCCGATGGTGCCGGAGGCGGTGATCAGCATGCTGGCCTGTGCGCGCATCGGGGCGATCCATTCGGTGGTGTTTGGCGGCTTCGCCGCGCCGGAACTGGCCGCACGGATCGAGGATGCGAAGCCCAAGGTCATCATCGCCGCCTCCTGCGGCATCGAGCCGGGGCGTATCGTGCCCTACAAGCCGCTGCTGGATGCGGCACTGGCGCGCAGTACGCATCAGCCATCGCAATGCCTGATCCTGCAGCGCGAGGCCGGACCGGCGGCACTGACGGCGGGGCGCGATCTTGATTTTGCCGCAGCCGAGGCAGCATCCAGCGCGGTGGCGCCGGTCAGCGTGGCCGCCACCGATCCGCTTTATATCCTGTATACCTCAGGCACCACCGGCAAGCCCAAGGGCATCGTGCGCGATGGCGGCGGCTATGCCGTGGCGTTGCTGCAATCGATGCGGCTGATCTACGGGCTGAAGCCGGGCGATGTGTTCTGGACCGCATCCGATGTCGGCTGGGTGGTGGGACACAGCTACATCGTCTATGCGCCGCTGCTGGCGGGCTGCACGACCATTCTATACGAGGGCAAGCCGGTCGGCACCCCCGATGCCGGCGCCTTCTGGCGGGTTTGCGCCGCGCACCGGCCGCGCGTCCTGTTCACCGCGCCGACCGCGCTGCGCGCGATCCGCCAGCAGGACCCGGAGGCGGCCTTGCTGCGCCATCACGATATCGGCGCGCTGGAAGCGCTGTTTCTGGCCGGCGAACGCTGCGATCCGCCGACCGCGATCTGGGCGCGGGAAAAGCTTGGCGTGCCGGTGATCGATCACTGGTGGCAGACCGAAACCGGCTGGCCGATCACCGCGGGGTTCCGGGGATTGGGGCTGTTTCCGGCCAAGCCGGGCACGGGCGGACGGCCGGCACCGGGATGGGATTTGCAGGTGCTCGATGAGCATGGCACGCCAACAGGGCAAGGCGCGACCGGCAATCTGGCAATCCGCCTGCCCTTGCCCCCGGGCGCGGCACCGACTCTGTGGCAGGACGAGGCCGGGTTTCATCGCAGCTATCTGTCCGACTTCCCCGGCTGGTACCGCAGCGGCGATGCCGGCATGATCGATGCCGATGGCGATGTGTCGGTGATGGGACGCACGGACGACATCATCAACGTCGCCGGCCATCGCCTGTCCACCGGCGCGATGGAGGAGGTGCTGGCAGCCCATCCCGACATCGCCGAGTGCGCGGTGATCGGGGCAGCGGATGCGCTGAAGGGCCAGGTGCCGCTCGGTCTGTTCGTGCTGAAATCCGGGGTCGTGCGACCTGCCGACGAGATCGCGACGGAACTGGTCGCGCTGGTGCGCGCGCGCATCGGGCCGGTGGCGGCGTTCCGCGATGCCCGCGCGGTGGCAAGGCTGCCCAAAACCCGCTCCGGCAAGATCCTGCGTGCTAGCATCCGGCGCATCGCCGATGGCGAAGCCTGCCCGATCCCGCCGACGATCGAGGACCCGGCCACGCTGGAAGACGTGGCCAGGGCCTTGGGGAAACCGATGCTGCCGCCGCAATAGCCCGGCTCAGGCGGCGCGGACCTCGGCGATGAAGCCGCCGACCTCGCTGGAAAGCTGCTCTGCCTGGGTCGATAGTTCCGCCGCCGCGCTGAGCACCTGCGATGACGCCGCCCCGGTTTCGCGCGCCGCGGCGCTGACGCCGCCGATATGGGTGGTGACCTCACTGGTGCTGGTCGCGGTCTGCTGCACGTTGCGGGCGATCTCCGCCGTCGCCGCGCTTTGCTGCTGCACGGCCGAGGCAATGGCGGTGGAGATCGCCGATACCTCCTCGATCACCACGGTGATGCCCTTGATCGCCTCTACCGCCTCACTGGTGGCGGACTGGATCTGATTGATCTGACTACCGATCTCCTCGGTGGCGCGCTGGGTCTGCGTCGCCAGGCTTTTCACCTCGCTCGCCACCACCGCGAAGCCCTTGCCCGCTTCGCCGGCGCGCGCCGCCTCGATCGTCGCGTTCAGCGCCAGCAGATTGGTCTGCCCGGCAATGCTGGTGATCAGGCTGACGACCTCCCCGATCTTCTGCGCGCCATCGGCCAGAGCCCGGACGATGCTGTCGGTGCGACGTACATCATTCACCGCTTTCTCCGTCACTCGCGCCGATTGGCTGACCTGGCGCGTGATCTCGTTGATCGAGGCGGTGACTTCCTCCGCGGCGGCGGCCACGGTCTGCACCCCGGCACTGGCTTCTTCCGCCGCCGATGCCACCGTACCGGCCTGACGATCCGCATTCGAGGCGGTTTCCGACATGGCCCGCGCCGATGCCTCCAACTCGGTCGAAGCCGAAGACAGCACGCTGACCATCGCTCCGACCTTGCCTTCGAAATCGCGCACCAACGCCTCCATCCGTTGCGCCCGCTCCTCCTTCACCGCACGCTCGGCTTCTTCGGCTGCGGCAAGCGCGGCGGCCTGAATCATGCTGTCCTTGAACACCTGCACGGCCTTGGCCATGTCGCCCACCTCATCGCCGCGCCCCTGGCCCGGGATCGCAACCTCCATGTCGCGACTGGCGAGCCGGCGCATCGCCGCGGTCATCGCCGCGATCGGCGTCGCGATGCCGCGCACCATCAGGAACCCGGCGGCGATGCACAGCGCGGCGGCAATCGCCAGCACCAGCAGGATCAGCATCTTGGCATCGGCACCGATGGTGCTGGCCTGCCTGGCCGCCTGCTTGCCGGCGGCGGCATTGAAGGCGATGTCATCGGCCATGGCCTGGCGGGCAATGGCCATGGTTGGGGTCATCTGATTACGGAACACGGCGACCACGCTGGCCTGCGATCCACCATCCTCCAGCGTGGCCAGGGTCTGCATCTGCTGGCTGTAATCGTGCCATGCCGCCTTGAATTTGTTGAACAGCGCCGCCTCATGCCCGGGCGTCACCAGCGGCGCATAGGCAAGCAGCGTGCGGTTCAGCGCATGCGACAACTGCGCCATGGTGCCAAGCAGCTTCTTATGCGCCTCGCCATCATCGTCGAGCAGCGAGCTCGCTTCCGCCGAATGGATATGCTCGGCCAGAAGGGCGATGCGGCCTACCAGCTCCACGCTGGGCAGCCAGTTGCTGCCGACGCTGGTCGTCGCCGTATCCATCGCCGCCATGCGGTTCATGGAAAACAGACCCAACCCGATGGTGCAGAACAGCACCAGCCCGAAGATGGATACGACCTTGCGGCCGATACGAAGCTGATCGAGCAATCCCGACATGCGCATGCATTCCCTGCGGGCGCACCGTCCGATGCGGCTGCCCTTCGGGAATGCATGCTCGGACCGGGGGATTAAATCCCGGTTAGCGCTCAGGCGGACTTTGCCGCCTGGATCGCCTGCCAGACCTTCTCCGGCGTTGCCGGCATGTCGATATGGCGCACGCCGAGCGGCGCCAGTGCATCGACCAGCGCGTTCATCACCGAAGGCAGCGCTCCGGCGCATCCCGCCTCACCGCACCCCTTGGAGCCGAGCACATTGGTCTTGGCCGGCACCGGATGGCTGGTGATCGAAAACCCTGGCATCAGGTCGGCGCGCGGCAAAGCATAGTCCATGTACGAGCCGGTCATCATCTGACCGTCCTCGTCATAGACCACATGCTCCAGCAACGCCTGGCCGATGCCCTGGGCGACGCCGCCATGTGCCTGACCGGCCACCAGCATCGGGTTCACCACCACACCGAAATCATTGACCATGGTGTATTTCACCACCTGGACGATGCCGGTTTCCGGATCGACCTCGACCTCGGCGATGTGGCAGCCATTGGGATAGGCGAAGGGGGGGCTTGCCGTCACCTTGCTGACCGACAGGGTCTGCGGCACATCGTCGGGCAAACTAAGCCCGGCGCGCAGCCGGTCGGCCAGCTCCATGATGCCGATCTCGCGATCCGTGCCGGCAATGCGGAAACGCCCGCCGGCCGGGCCGATATCGAATTCGATATCCGCCGTCGCCGCTTCCAGCACATGGGCTGCGATCTTGCGACCCTGTTCGATCACCGCGCCGCTCGATTCAACGATGGCGGTGCCGCTCGCCATCAGCGATTTCGAACCGCCCGTGCCACCGCCGGCCAACATCTCGTCCGAATCACCTTGCAGCAGACGGATCCGCTCGAACGGAACCCCCAGGCGGCTGGCCAGAATCTGGGCGAAGGGCGTGGCATGGCCCTGGCCGTAATCGAGCGTGCCGGTGATGATCGTCACCGTGCCATCGGCTTCGAAGCGGATGCCGCCCATCTCCGGCGCGGGCGGGCCGGTCACTTCCAGATACTGGCCGATGCCACGCCCGCGCAGCTTGCCGCGCGCGCTGCTTTCGGCGCGGCGTTGGGCGAAGCCATCCCAATCGGCCT
>JAGWRU010000223.1 GCA_028869595.1 Rhodospirillales bacterium | reverse complement strand
TCCGCACGGCCGAAGGCGCGCCCGATGCCGCCACCGTCGTGGCTCGCGCGAAAGAGAAGGGCGTGCTGGTTGGGGCCTTTGCCGCACGCACGGTGCGCGCGGTGACGCACCTGAATGTCGATGCCGCGCAATGCAGGCGAGCGGCGGAGGTGTTGGTGGAGGTGGTGCGGGGGTGAGGGCAATGACAGCGTAGGTGCTAGCGGTTGATTCCGCGCACCGCGTCGCACACCGCCTTGGTCACTTCCGCCGTGCTGGATTTGCCGCCCAGATCGGGGGTCAGGATGCCGGCCGCGCAGACCTGCTCGACCGCGCGCATCAGCAGGGCGGCGGCGGGTTTCTCGCCGAGATGCTCCAGCATCATCGCCCCAGTCCAGAAGGTCGCGACCGGATTGGCGATGCCCTTGCCGGTGATGTCGAAGGCGGAGCCGTGGATCGGTTCGAACATCGACGGGCTGCGCCGCTCCGGATCGACATTGCCGGTCGGCGCGACGCCCAGCGAGCCGGCCAGCGCGGCGGCGAGATCGGACAGGATGTCGGCGTGCAGATTGGTCGCCACCACCGTGTCGATGCTCTGCGGCTTGCGCACCATGCGCATGGTCATGGCATCGACCAGCTCGCGCTCCCAGCGGACATCGGGGAAATCATGGGAGACGAGGGCGGCGATCTCGTCCCAGAACACCATGCCGTGGCGCTGGGCGTTGGATTTGGTCACCACGGTCAGGTGCTTGGCCGGCCGGTCCTGGGCGATCTGGAAGGCGTAGCGCATGATCCGCTCCACCCCGCGGCGGGTGAAGATCGCGGTTTCCGTCGCCACTTCCTCCGGCAGGCCGCGATGCGCGCGCCCGCCATGGCCGGCATATTCGCCCTCGGAATTCTCGCGGATGATCACCCAGTCGAGATCGCCCGGCCCGACATCGCGCAAGGGCGAGGTGACGCCGGGCAGGATGCGGGTCGGGCGGACATTGGCGTATTGGTCGAAGCCCTGGCAGATCGGCAGGCGCAGGCCCCACAGCGTCACGTCGTCCTTGATGTCTGGATCGCCGACCGCGCCGAAATAGATCGCATCCGCCGTGCGCAGCCAGGCCAGCGCGTCGGGCGGCATGAAATGCCCGTGCTTGCGGTAGTAGTTGGAACTCCAGTCGTAATGATCGACCTTCAGCGTGAAGCCGCCATCGCGCGCGGCCACCGCTTCCAGTACCTCCAGCCCGGCGCTGATGACTTCCGGGCCGATGCCGTCGGCGGGGATGGAGGCGATGCGATACTCGGCCATGGGCGGTTTCCTCGACGCTTGGGGGGGCGGGGCGTGGGTGGAGGGGGCTTGGGTGGGCGGGGCGGAGAGTGCCCGCGCGCCGCGCCCGCAGCAAGGGAGCAAACACCCCGCCGAGCCATGAGTTTTGCGCATCGCAGCAAGAGGCACTTGGCACGGCCAGGCAATGATCGCGGGCGTAATCTGGCCGCGCGCCGAACGCTGCGGCGCCTTGTCAGGACCATTGCCATGTCCATCGTCACGTCCGCGTCCTCCGCGATGCCGTCGCTCTCGCGCGTTCTGCGCGCCGGGCGGCTGTTCTTCCATTCCTCCGCCGACGCCATCGCCGTGCGCGATGAAGCGGCGGCGGATTTCGCCGCCCCGATGGGCAATGCCCCGGTGCTTTCCCATGCCCGCCAGGATATCGCCGCCCTCTGCCCCGATCTGGTGCACGAGGCGGAGCGGGGGCTGGGCCGGCATCTGGCCTAACGACCGCCCGGCGATCCCCCGGGACTTGCGCGGGCCGGGCAGGCGGGCCAGCTTTCCCGGCAGCGAAAGATCGGGGAGGGCGGCATGGCGCGCGTTGCGGTACTGGATGACTGGCAGGATGTGGCGCGCCAAAGCGCCGACTGGGCGCCCTTGCAGGCCCGTGCCGAGGTGGTGTTCTTCGCCGATGCCTTCGCCGATGAGGATGACGCGGCGGCACGGCTCGCCGATTTCGACATCGTGCTGTCGATGCGCGAACGCACGCCGCTGCCGGCCAGCCTGATCAACCGGCTGCCCAAGCTGCGCATGCTCGGCATGACCAGCCAGCGCAACCTTTCCCTCGATACCGCCGCCTGCACCGCGCGCGGCATTCCGGTCTGCAACACCGTCACCACCCAGGCCTATTCGCCGGCCACCGCCGAACTCGCGCTCGGCCTGCTGCTGGCGGTGGCGCGCGGCATTCCGGCCGCCGATGCGGCGATGCGCGCGGGCGGGTTTCAGCGCGGCGTGCCGATCGGGATGGAGCTGGCGGGCAAGACGCTCGGCCTGTTCGGGCTGGGCCGGCTGGGCAGCTCGATGGCGCGCTACGGCCAGACGCTCGGCATGCGGGTGATCGCCTGGAGCCAGAATCTGACGCCGGAAAAAGCCGCCGAGGCCGGGGTAGGCTATGGCAGCAAGGAACAGGTGCTGGAACAGGCGGATGCGCTCAGCCTGCATCTGGTGCTGTCGCCGCGCTCGCGCGGCATCGTCGCGGCGGCCGATCTGGCGCGGATGAAGCCGGGGGCGATCCTGATCAACACCTCACGCGGGCCGCTGGTCGATCAGGCGGCGCTGATCGCCGCGCTGCAGGCCGGAAAAATCCGCGCCGGCCTCGATGTCTACGACCAGGAGCCGCTGCCGGCGGATCACCCGCTGCGCCGCCTGCCCAATACCGTGCTGACCCCGCATCTGGGCTATGGCGTGGCCGAGACCTGGGCGCAGTTCTATCCGCAAAGCGTGGAGAATGCGCTGGCCTTTCTGGACGGCAAGCCGGTGCGCGTGACCAATCCGGAGGTGCTGGGCAAGCCCGGCTGAGGCGGCGGCGCTACGGCGCCCCGCCGCTCGGCCCGCTGCCGCCGCTATCCACGCCGCCGGCATTGTAGCGGCCGATATTGCCCAGCAATTGCTGCATGAACGAGGTGTTGGTGCCCGGCGCCGGGGTGGTCTTCTGCACGATCGCCACCGGCAGCGAAT
>JAGWRU010000222.1 GCA_028869595.1 Rhodospirillales bacterium | reverse complement strand
TCGCGCGCGCTTTGGCCGCTGCCTGGCCGGGTGGGGTGCGCCCGGCAGCCTCGCCCGCCCCCCCCCGCCGCGCCGGGCCGGTGCTGGCGCTGGCCGGCAGCCTTTCCCCGGTCAGCCGCGCCCAGGTGGCGCGCGCCGAGGGCTTCGTGCGCCATGCAGCCGATCCCGCTCGGCTGGCCGATGACGGCGGCGCGCTGGCAGGCCTCGCCGAACGCATCGCCGCCGGCCTGGCTGCGGGGCAGGACGTGCTGGTGGAAACCGCGCTGCCCGATGGCGCGGCCCTTCCCCCGGCGGCGGCGGCGCGCGTCACCGCCCGGCTGGGGGCCGCGATCCTGGCCCGCACGGTGCCGGGGCTGCTGGCGATCGCCGGGGGCGATACCTCCAGCCATGCGGTGCAGGCGCTCGATCTCTGGGCGCTGGCCCATGCCGGCAGCGCCGCGCCCGGCGTGGCGCATTGTCTGGCGCGCAGCGACGATCCGCGCCTGGACGGCCTGTCGATCGTGCTGAAAGGCGGGCAGATGGGTCCGCCCGACCTGTTCGCCAGGCTGAGAACGGATCGCTTGCCAGACATCCCGGCCGCGTGAATGCTTCTCCCCGAAGCCGCGCCCTGTCCCGGGCCTGCGGCCTTCGGGGGTTCGTATGCCACCCAACCCGCTTGCCGATCTTGCCGTATTCCTGAGCAAGCCGGCCTGGTTCACCATCGCTTTTTGGCTGCTATTGGCGGCCAGCGCGGCGTTGGCATGGCGCGCCTGGTGCAGCGATCCGGCCCAACGCAATGCGCGGATGCTCGGATTATGGCTGCTCCGCCTGATCCTCGGGGCGATGTGGTGGCAGCAATCGCTGTGGAAAATCCCGCCGAACGAGGCCGGGCTGCTCTATTGGATGGGGCAGATGGCGGCGCATGCAGCGATCCCGGTGCAAGGATGGCTGGTGAAGACGGTGGTGATCCCGCATATCGCGATCTTCGGCCCCCTGGTCTATGCGACGGAGGTGGCGATCGGTGTCTCGCTGATGCTGGGGCTGTGCAGCCGGGCCGGCGCGGCGTTGGGGGCCGGAATGGCGATCAATCTCTGGCTCGGCCTCTATTCGGCGCCGGGCGAATGGCCCTGGACCTACGGGTTTCTGGTGCTGCTTCAGCTTCTGTTCCTGATCGACCCGCCGGGCCGCGCGCTCGGCGCCGATCTCTGGCTGCGCCGGGGCGGCGGCGTGCTGCGATGCGCGACATGAGCGGCTCGCCTTTGCTGGAGGCGAAAGACCACGCCGCCGCCAGTGTCTTCCATCCGGAAAACCTGCTGCGAGAGGCGCGCCGCCAGCGTGGCCTGCCGGATGTGGCGGTACCGGCGCTGTGCGTGCTCGACCCTGACGGCGACGTCGTGCGCGCGCTGGAAACCTCCGGACGGGGCATCCGCCACCCAGGCTGGGCCTGCTATCACACGCGCATGCTCACCTTCCGGCTGGGCGGGCGCGACATCGGCATCGTTGGCTGCGCGGTGGGCGCGCCGTTTGCCGTGCTGGTCGCCGAGCAGATGTTCGCATCCGGCTGCGCCCTGCTGATCAGCCTGACCTCGGCCGGGCGGATCGCCGCCGATCTGCCGGAGGAGGCCTTCTTTCTGCTGATCGACAAGGCGTTGCGCGACGAGGGCACCAGCCATCACTACCTCCCCGCCGGGCCGCGCTTCGCCGCGGGCGATCGCGCGCTGATCGACGCGGCAGCCGCGGCGCTGGCAAATGCCGCCCTGCCGGTGCTGCGCGGCGCCACCTGGACCACCGATGCCCCGTTCCGCGAGACCGAACGGGCGATTGCCGGCGCGGCGGCGGCGGGGGTGCAGGCGGTGGAGATGGAGGCGGCGGCGCTTTATGCCTTCGCCACCGCGCGCCGGCGCGCCGTGCTGTGCATCGCCCATGTCACCAACCAGATGGCCCGCATCGAAGGCGATTTCGAAAAAGGCGAGGCCGATGGCGCGCATGACGCCCTGGCCGTGCTGGGAGAGCTGGCAGCGGCGCTGCCTATGCCGCCGGCTTGATCGCCGCCAGCATATAGTTGATGCCGGTATCGCGGCCCAGCCGGAAGCCGCCGTTCAGCCCGAGCGAAATTCCCGTCACCGCCGTCACATGCAGCCCGGCGGCGCGGGCCATGCCGGCCAGCTCGGCGGGTTTGAGGAAGCAGTGCCAGTCATGCGTGCCCGGCGGCACCCAGCGCAGCACGTATTCCGCCGCATATTTGGCAAACAGGCGGGATCGCAGGCTGCGATTGAGCGTCGACAGCACCACCAGCCCGCCCGGCGCCACCAGCCCGGCCAGGGCGGTGACGAAGGCGGCGGGTTCCGGCACATGCTCGATCACCTCCAGTGCCGTGACCACGGGGAAACGGGCCCTTTCGGCCAGCAGATCGGCCAGCAGCGCCTGGCGATAGGTAAGATCGAGGGGGTGTTCGCAGCCGGCGGCATGGGCGCGCGCTGCCGCCAGTGGGGCGGCGGCGGCATCGACCCCCAGCACCGGATGGCCGCGCCTTGCCAGTGCCTCGGCGGCGATCCCGGCGCCGCAGCCGACATCCAGCACGGTGGGTCGCGCCTCGCTGCCGTAGTGTGCGGCGATCTGCGTGGCGATCCAGCCGATCCGCACCGGATTCATGCGGTGCAGCAGCGCCAACGGCCCGTCCGGTGCCCACCAGGCATCGGCCAGCGCCTCGAACCGCGCCACTTCCGTCGCCGAAACCCCGCCTGCCGCCATTTGCATCACGAAAACTACTCGCTGTTGCCCGCTTACCCCGGCACCGGTATGTCTGCGCCCGGATTCCCTATGTGACCCTGGACCGCGTAAAGATCGACCCCCCGCATGGCCCGTATCGTCCTTAAATTCGGCGGCACCTCGGTTGCCGATCTCGATCGCATTCGTAACGTCGCCGCCCGCGTCGCCGCCGAGGCGCGCGCCGGGCATCAGATCGCGGTGGTGGTCTCCGCCATGTCGGGCGTCACCAACCAGCTGGTCGGCTGGTGCCAGGCCCTGTCGCCGCTGCACGATGCCCGCGAATACGACGCCGTGGTGGCGACCGGCGAGCAAGTGACCGCCGGGCTGCTGGCCATCGCCCTGCAGGAGTTGGGGGTGGAGGCGCGCTCCTGGCAGGGCTGGCAATTGCCGATCCGCACCGATACCGCGCATGGCAAGGCCCGCATCCAGTCGATCGAGGGTGGCGAGATCGTCCGGCGCATGCAGGCGGGCCAGGTCGCGGTGGTGACCGGGTTTCAGGGCATTGCCGAGGATCACCGTATCACCACGCTGGGGCGGGGTGGGTCCGATACCTCGGCCGTGGCACTCGCCGCCGCGCTGAAGGCGGAGCGCTGCGACATCTACACCGATGTCGATGGCGTCTATACCACCGATCCGCGCATCGTGCCGAAAGCCCGCAAGCTGGCCCGCATCGCGTACGAGGAGATGCTGGAACTCGCTTCGGTGGGTGCCAAGGTCCTGCAGACGCGCAGCGTCGAGCTCGCGATGAATGAACGCGTGCGCGTGCGCGTGCTGTCCAGCTTCACCGAAGCGCCGGCTTCCGACGATGCCGGCACCCTGGTCGTGGATGAGGATGAGATCGTGGAAAAGGAAATCGTGGCCGGGATCGCCTATTCCCGCGACGAAGCGAAGATCACCGTGCGCCGCGTGCCCGACCGGCCCGGCATCGCCGCCGCCATTTTCGGCGCCCTGGCGGCGGAGAACGTCAATGTCGACATGATCGTGCAGAACATCTCCGATGACAGCACGACCGACATGACATTCACCGTGGGCCGCGCCGATCTGGCCCGCACCCAGGCGGTGCTGGGCAGCGCGCAGCCGCAGATCGGCTATCGCGATCTGGCGATCGATGCCGATGTCGCCAAGATCAGCGTGGTCGGCGTCGGCATGCGCAGCCATGCCGGTGTCGCCAGCACGATGTTCCGCACGCTGGCCGACAAGGCGATCAACATCCAGGTCATCTCGACCAGCGAAATCAAGGTCAGCGTGCTGATCGCCGCCGAATACACGGAACTGGCGGTGCGCGCGCTGCATACCGCCTACGGCCTCGATGCAGCCTGAAGCAATGACCGCCGCCGAGGCCGCCGCCCGTCTCGATGCGCTATGGGCGCGCGGCGCGGCCTTTCTCGGCTGTCCGCACGCCATTCTCGGCGGCGCCATGAGCTGGGTGAGCGAGCGCCATCTGGTCTCCGCCATCTCCAATGCCGGCGGCTTCGGGGTGATCGCCTGTGGCGCGATGACCCCGGCGCTGCTGGAAGCCGAGATCGCCGCCACCCAGGCACTGACGGCGCGGCCCTTCGGCGTCAATCTGATCACCATGCACCCGCAGCTCGACGCGCTGATCGATGTCACTTTGGCGGCCGGTGTCGGCCATGTCGTGCTGGCCGGCGGCATTCCCCCCGGCGGGGCGGTGCGCCGGGTGAAGGATGGCGGCGCCAAGCTGATCGCCTTTGCCCCGGCCCTGGTGCTGGCCAAGCGCCTGGTGCGCTCCGGCGCCGATGCGCTGGTGATCGAGGGATCGGAGGCGGGCGGGCATATCGGCCCGGTTTCGCTGACCGTGCTCGCTCAGGAAATCCTGCCGCATGTCAAGGATGTGCCGGTTTTCGTGGCGGGCGGGCTGGGACGCGGCGAGGCGATCCTGTCCTATCTGGAAATGGGCGCCTCGGGCGTGCAGCTCGGCACACGTTTCGCGGCATCGACCGAAAGCATCGCCCATCCACGCTTCAAGCAGGCCTTCATCCGGGCCGCGGCGCGCGATGCCCTGCCTTCGATCCAGCTCGATGAGCGGTTTCCGGTGATCCCGGTGCGCGGCCTGGTCAATGAAGGCACGCGCCGGTTTCTGCGCCATCAGGCGGAGGTCTCGGCGCGGTTTCAGGCCGGTGATCTGACCAAGGAAGCGGCCCAGCTGGAGATCGAGCATTTCTGGGCCGGCGCGCTGCGCCGCGCGGTGATCGACGGCGATGTCGAGAACGGCTCCGTGATGGCCGGCCAGTCGGTCGGCATGGTGACGGCGGAGCAGCCGATCGCCGAGATCATCGCCGCGCTGCGCGCCGAGGCTGAAGCAGCCCTGATCGCCCGCACCCACCCGCCCGGCGGAGAGGCATGAGGCGATGACAGCGCCGCGGCGCCTGCTTGCCCGGCTCCGCGATCTGATGGCGCATGGCGCGGCGCCGCTTGCCGAGGTGACGCGCCTGCTGGCTGGCGAACTGGTCAGCGAAGTCTGCACCATCTACGTCCAGCGCCCCGGCGATATCCTGGAACTCGCCGCCACCGAAGGATTGAACGTCGCCGCGGTCGGTCGCACCCGGCTGCGGGTGGGCGAGGGGATCGTCGGGCTGTGCGCCGCCACCGCGCAGATCCTCAATCTGCCGGATGCGCAGAACCATCCCGCCTTTGCCTATCGTCCGGAAACCGGCGAGGAGCCCTATGCCTCGATGATCGCCGTGCCGGTGCGCCGCGCGGGGCGGACACTGGGCGTACTGGCGGCGCAGAACCGCACCCCGCGCCGCTATTCCGAGGATGAGGTGGAGGTGTTGGAGACGGTGGCGATGCTGCTCGCCGAAATCCTCTCCGCGACCGGCGCCGCCGACGGGGCCGAGGAGGGGGTAGGGGCGACGGTGCCGCGCGTCTTTTCCGGCATCGCGCTGGCACCGGGGATCGCCATCGGCCCGGTGGTGCTGCACGGCGTGCGCCCGGTGGCGCGCCGGCTGCTGGCCGAAGACCCGGCGGCGGAACGCGCCCGCCTACACGCGGCGGCCGAGCATATGCAACGCGGCCTCGATCAGTTGCTCGCCGACGGGCTGCCCAACGGGGCGGAGGACACCGCCTCGCGCGAGGTGCTGGAAGCCTATCGCCTGGTTGCCGCCGATACCGGCTGGCTGCGCCGGGTGGAGGAGGCGATCGCCGGCGGCCTGTCCGCCGAGGCCGCCGTGCAGCGCGTCGCCGGGGAATTGCGCGACCGCATGCGCCGCATCACCGATCCCTATCTGCGCGAGCGGATGGCCGATCTCGAAGACCTCGCCGGGCGCCTGCTGACCGCGCTGGAAGGCGATATGCCGCGCCAGCCCATCGCCCCCGGATCGATCCTGCTGGCCCGTCGGCTGGGGCCTGCGGAACTGCTCGACTGGCAGCAGCGCGGCGTGGTGGCGGTGGCGGTGGAGGAAGCAAGCCCGGCCGGGCATGCCGCGATCCTGGCCCGTGCCCTCGGCCTGCCGGCGATCGGCGGCGCGCGCGGCATGCTGGACAGTGCCGAACCCGGCATCACGGCGGTGGTGAATGCCGATGACGGACAGTTGATCCTGCGCCCCGATGCGGAGCTGCGACAGGTCTATGAACGCGCCTTGGCGGCCCGTACCGCGCAGGAAGCGGGCTATGCCGCGCTGCGCGACCGCCCGGCGGCAACGGCGGACGGCACCGGGGTGACGCTGCTGCTGAATGTCGGGCTGGCGATGGAACTCGATCAGCTCGACCGTACCGGGGCGGCGGGGATCGGGCTGTTTCGCACCGAGATCGCCATGCTGGCGCGCGGCGAGATCGCCGATATCGGCGAGCAGGCGGCGATGTATGCCCGGGTACTGGACCGCGCGGCGGGAAGGCCGGTGGTGTTTCGCACCCTCGATCTGGGCGGCGACAAGCTGCTGCCGGGCAGCGAACAGCCGGTGGAGGAAAACCCGGCGATGGGCTGGCGCTCGCTGCGGGTCGGTCTCGATCGGCCGGCTTTGCTGCGCCGGCAATTGCGCGCTTTGCTGCTGGCCGCAGGCGGGCGGGAATTATCGGTGATGTTTCCCATGGTCGCGACGGTGGCCGAGTTCCGTGCCGCGCGCGCCCTGTTGCTGGCCGAGGCGAAGCGGGTGCGCCCGGCACCGGCCGGGCTGCGCATCGGCTCGATGCTGGAAGTGCCGTCGCTGCTTTGGCAATTGCCGGCAATCCTGGCCGAGGTCGATTTCATTTCGATCGGCTCCAATGATCTGATGCAGTTCCTGTTCGCCGCGGATCGCTCCAGCCCGGCCCTGGCGGGGCGATACGATTTGCTGTCGCCGCCGGTTTTCGATGCGCTGGAGACGGTGTTGCAGCAGGCCAATGCGGCAGGCGTGCCGGTCTCGCTGTGCGGCGAGCAGGCGGGCAGGCCGCTCGATGCGATGACGCTGGTGGGGCTGGGGCTGACCACGCTGTCGATGCCGGCGACCGGGCTGCCGGCGGTGAAGGCGCTGCTCGCCAGGCTCGATCTGCGCAGTTTCCGCCCGGTGCTGGCGGCGATCCGGCGCAATGCCGACGGCGCGGCCAGCCTGCGCGAGCCGATCACCGCCTGGGCCCGCGAACAGGGTATGATCGACTGAGGCACCGGCGTTTCTGAAACCGAGCCCGGTGCGCCGCGCCGGCATCGGGATCGATGACGTACCGAAGACGATCGTCTCGGCAGCGTCACTTTTCCGGCGGTTGGCAAGCGATGGGCGGATGGTTTAGATGCCGCGAGCGGTGCTTCCTGCATAAGGCGGGCGGTGCGCGCGAGGCGGGCGCGGGATCAGTGGGCGCAGGATCTTCTCGGAACGGACGATTGGGCCTGCGCGTCCGGCGGAACAGCCGGCGATGACGGGCGAGGGATCGGTTGCAGCGGTGGATGCCCCGCGCGTCGGCGCCGATCTGCGCGCGGCGCGCGAAAGGCTGGGCTGGCGCCTGCCCGATGTGGCGCGCGATCTGCGCATCCGCCTGCCCTATCTGGCCGCGCTGGAAGAGGGGCGGATCGGCGATCTGCCGGGCAATGCCTATGCGTTGGGCTTCCTGCGCAGCTATGCCGGGGCGCTGGGCCTGGACCCGGAAGAATTATCCCGCCGCTTCAAGGCCGAGGCGGCAACCGTCAGCCGCAAGACCGAACTCGCCTTTCCCGCGCCGCTGCCGGAGCGCGGCATGCCGACCGGCGCCGTGCTGCTGCTGGGGCTCGTGCTGGTGGTCGTGGCCTATGTCGGCTGGTATCGCCTGTCGGGCGAGGGGCGGCTACCGGCGGAGACGGTGCCACCCGTGCCGCAGCGCCTGGCGCCGCTGGTCGCCTCGGTACCTCCGGCCCGGACTGCGGCCAACGGGAGTGCGCCGGTGGGCGGTACCCCCGTGGGCGGTACCCCCGCGGGCGGTACCTCGGTGGGCGCTGCCCCGATGGGCGGCGCAGCTCCGGCGGCGGGGGCAGGCGCCGCTGCCTCGGCCGCCGGCAATGCACCATCCGCCCCGGCGGCGGCGGATATCTCCCCGTCTTCCGCTGCGGCGGCGACGACCGTCGGGGCGGCCTCGGCTGGGTCGCAAGCCGCCCCGGCACCCGGCCAGACCGCTGCCGCGGTGTCCAATGCCGCAACGCCGCCCGCGGCCGGCCAAATCGCGGTTGCGCAACCCGGCAATGCCGCCGGCCCGCCGGCGGCGCCTTCCAGCCGCGTCGTGGTGGCGGCGAATGCCGATGCCTGGATGGAAGTGCGCGATGCGTCCGGGCAGATCCTGCTCAACCGCATTCTGCATGCCGGCGAGACCTGGCCGGTGCCGGCCGGCGCCGGTCTGCGTCTGACCACGGGCAATGCCGGCGGCACCTATCTGATCGTCGATGGCACGGCGGAGCCGCCGCTCGGCAAGCCTGGGGCAGTGCGGCGCGGGCTGACCCTCAATCCGGACCGCATCAAGGCCGGCGCGCTGCTCGTCCCCACGTCCGGGGGCGTGACTTCGCCCGCGCCGGCACCCATATCCACTCCCCAATCCGGGGCAGCACCGGTGGCTGGCTCCGCCATCCATGCGCCAAGCGCAAATCAGACGCCGCCGCAGAGCGCAACTGCGCGGTAGCAGCATGCGCCCCGACTGGCGGAAAAAGCAGCCCGGGCTGGCGGCGTGGTCCGTTCATCCCCATTCTGGGCTATAAAGGCGTGCTTGCAGCGACCCGGGCATCGAGCGTTCCGGGCATGGTTCCGCCCGACGCGCCAAGGCAGAAAGAGCGATCATCATGAGCTATCGGCCCTATCAGCAGATCACGAGGCGCGTCTCGCGCAAGATCCATGTCGGCAAGGTACCGGTCGGCGGCGATGCACCGATCACCGTGCAGACCATGACCAACACCCTGACCCATGACGTCGCGGGAACCATCGCCCAGATCCGCCGCGCCGAGCTGGCCGGGGTCGATATCGTCCGCGTCTCCTGCCCCGATCAGGAAAGCGCCCTGGCGCTGAAGGAGATCGTGCCGGAAGTGAACGTGCCGATCGTTGCCGACATCCATTTCCACTACAAGCGCGCGATCGAGGCGGCGGAGAGCGGGGCGGCCTGCCTGCGCATCAATCCCGGCAATATCGGCAGCGACGAGCGGGTGCGCGAAGTCATCAAGGCGGCGCGCGACCATGGCTGCTCGATGCGGATCGGCGTCAATGCCGGCAGCCTGGAAAAGCACCTGCTGGAAAAATACGGCGAACCCAACCCGGAAGCCCTGGTGGAAAGCGCGCTCTATCACGCGAACATCCTCCAGCAGCACGATTTCCACGAGTTCAAGATCAGCGTGAAGGCTTCCGACGTGTTCCTCGCGGTGGCCGCCTATCAGCAACTGGCCGAGGTCTGCGACCATCCGCTGCATATCGGCATCACCGAAGCCGGCGGGCGGCGCATGGGCACGGTGAAATCCTCGATCGGGCTGGGCTCGCTGCTCTGGGCCGGGATCGGCGACACGCTGCGGGTTTCGCTGTCGGCCGAGCCGGAGGAGGAGGTGCGGGTCGGCTGGGACATGCTGAAGGCACTCGGCATCCGCCATCGCGGCGTGAAGGTGATCTCCTGTCCGTCCTGCGCGCGCCAGGGCTTCAACGTGATCGAGACGGTGCAGACGCTGGAAGAACGCCTGGCCCATATCGTTACGCCGATCACGCTCTCGATCATCGGCTGCGTGGTGAACGGCCCCGGGGAGGCGCTGATGACCGATCTCGGCGTGACCGGCGGCGGCAATGGCCGGCACATGGTCTATGCCGCCGGCAAGACCGATCACACGATCGAAGGCACCAGCATGATCGACCATATCGTGGAACTGGTGGAGGCCAAGGCGGAGGCGATGAAAGCCGCCCCGGTCGCCGAAGCGGCGGAATAGGCGGGCGGTTCCAGCCGGCGGGGCGTCCCCCCTGGTGTTTCATTTCGACGAATTCGCCTAGATTGCGCGGCGCGCTCCGCTGCGGAGCGCGCCCGCAGCATATGAGCATGGCATGAGCATCGCGATCCCGACCCTTTCCTTCCGCGCGGCGAGCTGAGCCATGGCCGCCCTGCAGCCCGTCCGCGGCACCCGTGATCTGATCGGCGAGGATCAGCGCCGCCACCAGCACGTGATCGAGACCGCGCGTCGCGTCGCGGAAAGCTACGGCTTCGATCCCTGGACCACGCCGATCTTCGAGGATACCCGGGTCTTCGCCCGCACCCTGGGCGAAACCTCCGATGTCGTGACCAAGGAGATGTACAGTTTCCAGGATCGCGGCGGCGATGGCATCACGCTGCGCCCGGAAGGCACGGCCGGCGTCTGCCGCGCCTTGGTCAGCAACGGGCTGACCCAGTCCCTGCCGCAGAAAGTGTTCTATGCCGGGCCGATGTTTCGCTACGAGCGGCCGCAGAAAGGCCGCTACCGGCAATTCCACCAGATCGGGCTGGAGCTGATCGGCCCGGCCGAGCCGCTGGCCGATGCCGAGGCGATTGCCTGCGGCCATGCCATCCTGGCCGCGCTGGGCGTCGCCGGGCAGGTGGTGCTGGAGCTGAACACGCTGGGCGATGCGGAAAGCCGCGCTGCCTATCGCGCCGCGCTGGTCGCCTATTTCACCGCCCATGAGGCGGCGCTGTCGGCCGATAGCCGCGAGCGTCTGGCGCGCAATCCGCTGCGCATCCTCGACAGCAAGGACGAGGGCGATCGGCGTATCGTTGCCGATGCCCCGACCATCGTGCCTTTCCTGACCACGGCGGCGGCGGAGTTCTATGCCGGGCTGAAACGCGCGCTGGATGCGTTCGGTGTGCCCTTCGTGGAGAATCCGCGCATCGTGCGCGGCCTCGATTATTACGGCCATACCGCCTTCGAATTCGTCACCACCGCGCTCGGCGCGCAGGGCACGGTGATGGGTGGCGGGCGCTATGACGGGCTGATCGGCGAAATGGGCGGGCCGGCGACGCCTGCGGTGGGCTGGGCGGCGGGGGTGGAGCGGCTGGCCATGCTGCTTGCCGAACCGCCGGCCGCAGCGGTGGCGATCGCGGTGATCCCGGTCGATGCCGCCACCGAAACCGCCGCCATCGGCGTGCTGCAGCAGCTGCGTGCGGCCGGGCTGCGCGCGGAGATGGCCTATCGCGGCAATCTCAAACGGCGGATGGAGCGGGCCAATCGGATCGGCGCGCGGGCGGCGATCATTCTCGGGCCGGACGATCTGGCGGCCGGAGTGGCACAGGTGAAGGACCTCGCCAGCGGCAGCCAGCTCGCCGTGGCGCTTTCGGCCCTCGCCGCGCATTTCGCCTGAGCCATGGCCAGCGATTTCGCCCTGCGGCTCGACCGCATCGCCGCGCGCGCCGAGGAATTGCGCGCCGCCCTTGCCGAGGGCGCAAGCGGCGACGCCTATGTTCGTGCGTCGCGGGAATTGGCGGAGATCGAGCCGCTGGTGGCGCGCATCGGCGATCTGCGCGAGGCCGAGCGCGCCCGGGCGGAGGCGGAGGCGCTGCTCGCCGATCCCGAGATGCGCGAATTGGCCGAACAGGAATTGCGCAGTCTGAAGGATGCCATTCCGACCCTGACGCAGGAAATCCGCATTGCCCTGCTGCCGCGCGATGCCGCCGATGAACGCTCCGCCATTCTGGAAATCCGCCCGGCTGCGGGTGGCGACGAGGCCGGGCTGTTCGCCGCCGAGCTGTTCGCGATGTACCAGAAATACGCCGCCCTGCGCGGCTGGCGGTTCGAGGCGCTGGAATATGCCGATACCGGCCTTGGCGGCATCAAGGAGGGGATTGCCGAAATCACCGGGCGCGGGGTGTTCGCGCGGCTGAAATTCGAATCCGGCGTGCATCGCGTGCAGCGCGTGCCGGAAACCGAAAGCCAGGGGCGCATCCATACCTCCACCGTCACCGTCGCCGTCCTGCCGGAGGCGGAGGAGGTGGATGTGGAGGTCAACGAGGGCGATCTGCGCATCGATGTCTACCGCGCATCGGGGGCCGGCGGGCAGCATGTGAACAAGACCGAGAGCGCGGTGCGCATCACCCATCTGCCGTCGGGCATCGTGGTGGCGATGCAGGAGGAGAAGAGCCAGCACAAGAACCGCGCCAAGGCGATGAAGATCCTGCGCGCCCGGCTTTATGAGCAGCAGCGCGCCAGCCAGCACGCCACCCGTGCCGCCGACCGCAAATCCCAGGTCGGCACGGGCGATCGCAGCGAGCGCATTCGCACCTATAATTTCCCGCAAGGGCGGGTGTCGGATCATCGCATCAACCTGACGCTCTATAAGATCGACCGGGTGATGCAGGGCGAGCTCGACGAATTCGTCGATGCGCTGATCGCCGAGGATCAGGCCGCCCGCCTCGCCGATACCGAATTGTGAGCGAGGATCGCGCGCTGCTGGCCGATGCCGCAACGCAGCTCGCAGCAGTCGGGATCGAAGCGCCGGCGCGCGAGGCCCGCCTGCTGTTGGCCCATGCCCGCGCCCATGATCCGCAGGCTTTCCCCGCCCTGCTGGCCCGCCGCCTGAGCCATGAGCCTCTGGCCTATATTCTCGGCACGCGGGAATTCTGGAGCCTCGATTTCGCTGTCTCTCCGGCCACGCTGATTCCCCGCCCGGACAGCGAGACGCTGATCGAGGCGGCGCTGGCCGCGCGGCCGGCCGGTGCGATCCGGCGCATCCTCGATCTCGGCACCGGCACGGGCTGTCTGCTGCTTGCGGCGCTGTCGGAATGCCGCGCGGCGTTCGGGGTCGGGGTGGATCGCAGCCCGGCCGCCGCAGCGCTGGCCGCGGCCAATGCCGCCGCGCTGGGGCTCGCGCCACGATCGGCTTTTCTGGCCGGCGATTGGGGCGCGGCGCTGGCCGGGCGGTTCGACCTGATCCTGTGCAACCCGCCTTATATCGAGCGGGCGGTGATCCCCACGCTGATGCGCGATATCGCGCAATTCGAGCCGGCTTCGGCGCTGGATGGCGGCGAGGATGGGCTCGATGCCTATCGCGCGGTGATTGCCGGTTTGGCGCCGCTGCTGGACGCGGATGGTATCGCGGTGCTGGAACTCGGTCAGGGCCAGGCCGGTACCGTGGCGGCGTTGGCGGCCGCGGCGGGCTTCACGACGACCGTGCGGCCCGATCTGGCGGGCATCCCCCGCGCCCTGGTCCTGGCAGCTGCCACGAAAAAACCGTTTGGCAGTGCCGGCGGGGCGGATTAGCTTGCATGCGTGACACGGACATCTGTTCCGGGGGCTCGATCCCCGGCGTCCTGTCCGAAACCCCCTGGCCGAATCGCCCGGGCCGGGCTGTCATGGCGTTCATGCCGGACGGTCTGGCGGGCATCGATCGGGGAACCAACGCCGATGGAGTGACACCGGACCGGCAGATAGGCCGGCTGCGGGGTGGGGCTCGGGAGCAATCCTGGACCAGCAGGGCGATGCTGCGGTGGCGATTTCGCCATCGGGCTTCCTGCCGGCCCGTTCCGCCCGATCCATGTCCACCCCGAGCCCGCCGCCAGGGTTCCGGGGACGCCGGCCAACAGGAAAGCGCGACGCGACATTGATGAACATGAAACGCATGCGGGGCCGCACCCATCGCAATAATGGCGGTGGCGGCGGGGGTGGTGGTGGCGGCGGGATGCGCCACCATAGCGGCAACGTGCCGTTGAACCGGAACCATGTCTTCGACAGCAACGGCCCCGATGTCCGGGTGCGCGGCACCGCGCAGCAATTATTCGAGAAATATCTCCAGCTCGGCCGCGATGCGACCAGCAGCGGCGACCGGGTGATGGCGGAAGGCTACTTCCAGCATGCCGAGCATTACTTCCGCATCCTGAACGCCATGAATCAGGCCGCGCAGCAGGGCCAGCCCAATGGTCAGCGTCGCCCCTATAATGGCGAGGAAGCCACCCCCTCCGGTGCCGAGGGCGAGGAAATGCCCAGCGAGCGTTCCGCTGACGCCCCCGGGATCGGCGATCAGCCGGAGGCGCGCGAGATCCCCATCGCCGCCGCGCCGCCGGAAGGCTGATCTTCAGGCGTCGATCAGGCCAAGCCGGCGGAACAGGTCGATCAGCACCAGATTGACGTTGAATTTGAAGGCATCGGTCGCGCGCACCGCCTCCACGGCGCGCGCGATCGGCCATAATTCGAAGCCTGCGACCTCGCCATCCGCCGGCCAGGGAACGAAATCCTCCGGCAGATCGAGGTCGAAGCAGAATAGCCGGTCGCGCCGCAACCCCTCGGCGCGTTCCATGGCATAGACGATCTCGCCCACCGGACGGGCGGTGGCGGCCAGCTCGGCCGGGATGGCGGCTTCCTCGGCGGCCTCCTTGATCAGCGTCCGGCGCGCATCGAGTTCCGCCGGCACGCCGCCGGCCACCAGATGATCGAGCTTGCCGGGATCGAGCGCCTTGTCCGCCGCCCGCCGCGCCACCCACAGAAAAAGCCCATCCGCCCGGCGCACCAGCCCGTTCACGTGCACCCCGTGCGCGATCAGCCCGAGCGCGGGCAGCGCACCGCGATCGACGGTGCCGAGATCGGCATTCGTGTCATCCTCGGCGCGCACCGCGAAGGCTTCGCCACGCCAGCGCGTCCGCCCTTCGTCCGCCAGCACGCGCGCCAGCGCATTGAGATCGGCCCCGGCGGGTAGGCGGATGCCGTCCGCCCCTGCCTGCGCGCCGGGTTCGACGGCCAGGCGCGCTGCCAGTTCCGCCAGCACCCAGCCGACCGGATGCGCCCCCAGCAGAAGACGGATGCGCCGCCCCGGCAGGGCCGCGTTGTTGCAGGCGGCGATGTGGCGCAGAAACCCCGCTTCCATGGCAATCCTGCCTTTCTCTTTGCAAGCACCGCCCGGCATGCCACATCCCGGGCATGCGAAACAGCAGCCTGCGCACCATCGCCTCGTTATTGCCTTATCTCTGGCCGAAGGGCGATTGGCGGGCACGGCTGCGCGTCCTGGTCGCGGCGACCTGTCTGCTCCTGGCCAAGGTGGCGACGGTCTACGTGCCGATCGTCTATTCGCGCGCCGTCGATGCGCTGGCGCCGAAGGCGATGGGGGCGGGGCTGACGGTTGCGGTGGTGCCGGTTGCGCTGATCATCGCCTATGCCGGGTTGCGCATCGCCTCCTCCGGTTTCGGGGAATTGCGCGATGCGGTGTTTGCCGCCGTGCAGCAGCGGGCGGCCCGCGACGTCGCGCGCGCGACGTTCGAGCATCTGCATCGCCTGTCGCTGCGCTTTCACCTCGACCGCCAGACCGGCGGGCTGTCGCGCTCCATGGATCGGGGCATGAACGGCATCCAGAACGTGCTGCGGCTGGCGGTGTTCAACATCATCCCGACGATCATCGAACTGGCGCTGGTGACCGGCGTGCTGTGGGTGCTGTTCGACTGGCGCTTTGCCGCCGTCACGTTCGTCGCGGTCGGCGCCTATATGGGCTTCACGCTGATCTTCTCCGACATGCGCGTGAAGATCCGCCGGACCATGAACGAGAACGATAACGAGGCGCAGACCAAGGCGGTCGACAGCCTGTTGAACTACGAAACCGTGAAGTATTTCGGCAACGAGGCGCATGAGGCGGCACGCTTCGACGCCAGCCTGGCGCGGTACGAGCGTGCCGCGGTGCGCAGCCAGGTCACGCTCAATCTGCTCAATCTCGGTCAGGCCCTGATCATCGCGATCGGGCTGGCGGCGGTGATGCTGATGGCGGCGATCGGGGTGCGCGATCACACCATGACGGTGGGGCGCTTCGTGCTGGTGAACACCTATCTGATCCAGCTGTATCAGCCGCTGAACATGCTCGGTTTCGTCTATCGCGAGATCAAGCAGGGTCTGGTCGATATGGAGCAGATGTTCGCCCTGCTGCGGACCGCCCCGGATGTTACCGATCGGGCGGGCGCGCGCGATCTGGCCGTGGCCGGCGGCGCCGTGCGCTTCGCCGGCGTGGTGTTCGGCTATCGCGCCGATCATCCGGTGCTGAAAGGGGTGGATTTCGCGGTGGCGCCGGGCGGCAAGCTGGCCATTGTCGGGCCGACCGGCGCCGGCAAATCCACCATCTCTCGCCTGATGTTCCGCTTCTACGATCCCGCCGCCGGCGCGATCACGATCGATGGCCAGGACATTGCCGGGGTCCGTCAGGCCAGCCTGCGCGCGGCGATCGGGGTGGTGCCGCAGGATACCGTGCTGTTCAACGACACGATCGGCTACAACATCGCCTATGGCCGTCCGGGTGCCGGCATGGCGGAGGTGGAGGACGCGGCGCGCCGCGCGCAGGTGCATGATTTCGTGATGCGCCTGCCCGATGGCTACGACACAAAGGTGGGAGAGCGCGGGCTGAAACTGTCGGGCGGCGAGAAGCAGCGTGTCGCCATCGCCCGGACCATTCTGAAGAACCCGCGCATCCTGATCCTGGACGAGGCGACCAGCGCGCTGGATACCCGCACCGAGCAGGATATCCAGGCGGCCCTGGCCGCCGCCGGGGCAGGGCGCACCACGCTGGTCATCGCCCATCGCCTGTCGACGGTGGTGGACGCCGACGAGATCATCGTGCTGGATGGTGGGCTGGTGGCCGAACGCGGCACTCATGCGGCGCTGCTGGCGGCGCGCGGCCTCTATTGGCGGATGTGGATGGCCCAGTCGGAAGCTGGGGCCAAGTCGGAAGCCGGGGCCAAGGCGCAGCCCGCGGCCGCGGATGCCGCCTAGAGCGTGATCGTTGAAGGCGGATGAGCCGTAAACGTGGATCACGCGATGAAACAAAGACTGAGACCATGATCGGTGAACCAGGGGGAACCGGTCCTGGTCCAGACGGTGCCCGGGCGGACGAAAGACGCGTCGGGACCGATCGGGACGCAAAGGAGAAGGCGATGGATGGCAGACAGAATGGCGGCCCTGCGGATGCGCCGCCGCCGGCGGAACTCAGCCATGCCGGCGCGGTGATCGACAAGGCGATCGAATACATGGTCGGGCAGAATCTCAGTTCGCTCGCCATCGCCTCGGCCCTGCTGGGCGGCGCGCTCGGCATGCTGGGACGGAGCATGGCCGACGATGCGGTGATCCATATCCTGAACAATGCCATTGCCAGCGTGCGCGCCGGCGAATTGCGGCGATAGGGCGGCGGAGCGGCGCTGCCGCCCTTGACGGGGCGGGCTTGCTTCGCCATAACCCGCGCCTTCGTATATCCGGTTCGCTGCGCATGGCGGGCCGCTTGCCTTGAAGGATGCCTCTTATGTCCCGCCGCTGCCAGATCACCGGCAAGGGCGTGCTGACCGGCAATAACGTCAGCCACGCCAATAACCATACGCGCCGTCGCTTCCTGCCCAACCTGCAGGACAGCTCGATGCTGTCGGACACGCTGGGGCTGTCGGTGCGCATGCGCCTGTCCACCCGCGCGATCCGCACCGTGGAGCATAATGGCGGCATCGACGCCTTCCTGTTGTCGACGCCGAACCGCAATCTGGCACCGGAGGCGCAGGCGCTGAAGCGGCGCATCCAGCGCGCCCAGGCCAAGCGGGCCGAAGCCGCCGGCTGATCGCTTCCGCCCGTCTTACGGCGGGCAAAAAAATCACTTTGAAACCGCCGAGGTGGCATCCACCCCGGCGGTTGTCTTGTTGGTTCGGATGGGGCGAGCGGTTCAGCCTCTGCCGGTCGCCGCAGCGCTTGCCATGGCCGCTTGGGCGATCGCGCCGATGATCGCCTCGCCCGCATGCGGGTCGGGCGGGTTCTCGCAGAACACCGCCAGGATCAGCGGCCCGACCGGGGTCAGGACGAAGCCCACATCGTTGCAGACCCCCGGCAGGCTGCCGGTCTTGGATCCCCAGCGCGGGCGGTCCCGTTGCGGCAGATGCCGCGCCAGGCGCCGCTCGTTCTGCTGCGACTCGAGCAGCGCCTGCATCGCCGCGCAGGATGCCGCCGAGGCGGCCTGCCCGTGCAGAATAGCCGCGATCAGCGCGGCATAATCCTCGGGCACAGCCCAGTTCTCCTGCTCGCCCTCGTTGCGCAGGGCGCCGCGCATCTTTCGTCCCAGCACGGATTGGCGCATGCCCAGCGCCTGCATGGTGGCGTTGACGGCCGTCATCCCTAGACGCTCGATCAGCATATTGGTGGCGGAATTGTCGCTGATGCTCATCATCAGATAGGCCAGATCGCCGAGCGTCAGTTCCAGCCCGGTATGCAGCCGGGCCAGCACGCCGCTGCCATCGGCCTTGTCCTCGGCGCGCAGCCTTTGCGACTCATCGAGCCGGAGCGCGCCGGCATCGATGCGGCGGAACAACTCGACCATGATCGCGATCTTCACCGTGCTGGCGGCTACGAAGCGGCGCGTGGCGTGATGGGCAAAGCGGGAGCCGTCCGGGGCTAGGACGCAGACGCCCAGGGTCGCGCCTTCCTGCTCGGCCTTGGCGATCGACGTGGCGAGCATGGGCCAGTCGGCGGATGCGGTCATGCGGTCCTCCTGCATCGGAGCCCCGCATTCTGCCCGGTTCCTGCGCGGAGGGAAGTGCCTCAGCCGTGCGGCGCGGACAGGCGCCGGCGTCGGCGCTGCCATGCCAGCATGGCCAGACCCAGCACCAGCGTCGCCATGCCGGACGGTTCGGGCACGGGCGCGGAATCCGTGCCGGTGGTGGTTGTGGTCGTCGTCGTCATCGGCGTGTCGGTATAGACCACCCCGGTCGCGCCATTGGCCAGGATATCGGCGGCAAACAGATTGCCGCTGCGATTGGCGGTGAAGCTGAGCGGATTGATGGCCGAGGCGGAAGCGACCGAGAAGGTCAGATCACCGGTGTAAGGGTTGCTGCCGCCCCTGCCGCAGACCGTGCAGATGATCGAATACAGGAACGTCCCGGCCGGCGGGTTGGCATGATTGGTCGGGCCGATGGAGAAGCCCGAGGTCAAATTCTCGATCGCGATCGTGCCGGGGATCGAGAAGGAAAATGCCGCATGCTTGCCGGTTGAGACGAAGCCGGTCGCCGCTTCGAGGAGCGACACCGTGACATCGACTGTGGTGCCGTTGGCTTCGCTGGACATCGAGACCGTGCCCCAGGGCCCGGTGCCTTGCCCGGAACTGCCCGATTGCCCCAGCGTGGTCGTGTAGATCGGGCTGGCCTGGGCCGGCGTAATCCCGCGCGACAGGCCAAGACCCGCGACGGCGAGCAGCAGCACGGAGCGGATCAGAAATGAGCGGGTACGAAAACCGTCGTAACGGCCCGCTCGAACCGGCGCGGTCATTTTATTCAGCCTTTTGTTAGCCATAGCCAAATCGTTACCCTAGACGTCTAAATTAACGCAAACAGGCTAGGTTTGTCAACGATTTCCGCCATCGCCCGCGGCCGCGACCGCGCTTGCCAGCCGGCGCGCGCAATCGGCGGCAAGCGCTTCCGGCGTGCCGGCAAACCCCGCCACCAGCCCGGGCATGCGTGCTGGGCCGAGATAATAGGCGGCCAAGGGCTGCACCCCCAGGCCGCGCGCCCGGCAGGCGGCGACGATGGCCGCCTCATCCGCGCCGGCAGGCAGGCGCAGGGTCAGATGGAGCCCGCCCGGTGCGGCCACGGGGGTCAGCATCGGCGCATGGCGGGCAAAAGCCGCCAGCAGCGCCGCGCGGCGGGCGGCATATTCCGTGCGCATCCGCCGGATATGCGGGGCGAGCAGCCCGGCCCCCATGAAATCCGCGAGCGTCGCCTGGGCCAGCGCATCGGTGCCGCGATCGAGCAGCGTATGCAACCGCACGAAAGCCGGCACCAGCGGCGGCGGTGCAACCAGGAAGCCCAGCCGCAGCGCGGGCGCGAGCGTCTTGCTGAAGCTGCCGCAATAGATCACCCGCCCGGCCCGATCCAGCGTGGCGAGCGGTGGCAACGGGTGGCCTTCCCAGCGGAATTCGGAGTCGCAATCGTCTTCCAGCACCCACACCCCGGCGCGCCCGGCCCAGTCCAGCAAGGCGAGGCGGCGGTTCAAGGCCAGGGCTGCGCCCAGCGGTGTGGCGTGCGAGGGGGCGACCAGGACCAGCCGCGCATCAGCGGCCGCGGCGATACCGGCGGCGATATCCATCCCCTCGGCATCACTGGGCACGCCGATCGTCTGCGCGCCGGCCGCTGCCAATGCGCCCCGCCCGGCGATATAGCCGGGATTTTCCACCCAGGCCCGGTCGCCGGGATCGAGCAGCAGGGAAGCCGCCATGCCCAGCGCCTGCTGCGTGCCGCCGGTGATCACGATTGCCTCGGGGTCGGCGGCCAGGCCGCGCGTGGCGGCAAGATGCGCGGCAATGGCGGTGCGCAGCACCGCAAGCCCCTGCGGCGGCGGATAGCCGGTGAGGCCCGCGCCCAGCGTGCGCAGCACCCGGCTGGCCGAGCGCGCCCAGTCGCGTGCCGGAAACAGATCGAAAGCCGGCACGCCGGGGGCCAGCATGGCGCCGGCAAGGGGCGGTCCCGCCGAGGCCTGGGCGGGGATCGCCGCCAGCATCGCGCCGCGCCGCGACAGCGATTGCGCCGCGCCGGGCGGCGGCGCGGCGGTTGGCGGGGCGGCATCGGGCAGATCGGCGGCAACGAACGTGCCGCTGCCGATGCGGGCCCGGACATAGCCCTCGGCGGCCAGACGCTCATAGGCCAGCACCACGGTCTGGCGGGAGACGGAAAGCTCCTCCGCCAGACGGCGGGACGGCGGCAGGCGCGCCCCGGCTTGCAGGGAGCCCGCCAGGATCGCCCGGCGCAGGCGGTCGAACACGGCAAGCTGGCGATTCTGGTCCGGCAGGAACATGGCAGCAATGTCTAGCCGATCCGAATGGCCGAAATCAGCCTATCCCGGGCGTAGCGATCCGCAGGGCTGGGGTGATGGCAGCGCACGGCCGATCACGCATGCGAACAGCCCGTCATGCAAGGCATGCGGGCTGGTCGAAGGTCGTGGTCCGGATTGCGGCGATGGTCCGGAATGCGAAAGAAGGCTCAGGCGGCGCTGCCGGCATGGCGGCGGATGACCGGGACCGGCGCATCGGCCTCGCCATGCGGCGAGAGGCGGGGAGTTAGAACCCCTCGCGCTCCAGCCGCTTGCGCTCCATCTTGCGGGCGCGGCGCACGGCTTCCGCCGCTTCACGGGCACGACGCTCGGACGGCTTCTCGAAGTGCCGGCGCAGCTTCATTTCCCGGAAAATGCCCTCGCGCTGCATCTTCTTCTTCAGCGCCTTGAGCGCCTGATCGACATTGTTGTCACGAACCAGAACCTGCACTTGGCCGCCTTCTCCTGTCTCTGCCAGGCCCGCCGGAGCGGAACAGAACCGTGAAGCCCATCGGGGCGGCTGATGCCGCCGGGACGGACGTGGAATATCGTCTCGCTGCCGTTTCCCGGCGCAAGAGAGCGCGCTATAGCACGCACGCCACGCCTGCCAATAGGGAATTTGTCGCAAAACCCGCCCTGCACAGCCGGAAAGAACGCATGTCCATCCTCAAGATCGCCCGCATGGGCCATCCGGTGCTGCTGCAGCGCTGCACCCCGGTCACCGACCCCGCCGCGCCCGAAATCCGCCGCCTGATCGCCGATATGATCGAAACGATGGAGGATGCCGCCGGTGCCGGTCTGGCCGCGCCGCAGGTGCATGTGCCGCTGCGCCTGTTCGTCTTTCGCGTGCCGGCGGGTCGGGCCGGGGATGGTCCCGATGACGGGTTCGAAGGCAATGCGGTGCTGATCAACCCCGAGGTCGAACTGCTGGGGCCGGAACGGGTGCTGCGCTGGGAGGGGTGTCTGTCGATTCCCGGCTTGCGCGCCGCCGTGCCGCGCGCGCCGCGCATCCGTTATCGCGGGCTTGATCGCGACGGCGAGCCGGTGGCGCGCGAGGCGGGTGGTTTCCACGCCGGTGTGGTACAACATGAGAACGACCACCTGGACGGGATCCTCTATCCGATGCGGATGCAGGATTTTTCCCGGTTCGGGTTCATCGAGGAATTGCAGCGTGCCGGCGCCTTCGCCGCGCCCGCGCCGGAGATACGGTCATGACCGCCAGCATCGAACGCTCCCCCGAACGTGACGCGGCGCTGGAGGCGATGCTGGGGCATGTGTCCTTCGATGGCTGGACGAACCGTGCCCTGGCCCATGGCCTGGCCGATGCCGGCATGGCGGCGGATGAGGCGCTGTTGCTGTTTCCCGACGGGCGCGCCGACATGATCGAGGCATGGTGCGACCTGGCCGATCGGCGCATGGCCGAGGCCGCGCCCGATTTCACCGGGATGGGTGTGGCCAAGCGGGTGCGTGCCCTGCTGGCGCTGCGCTTCGCGCAGAACCGACCGCATCGCGAAGCGGTGCGCCGCGCGCTGGGCTGGCTGGGCTTGCCCGGCAATAGCGCCATCGCGGCGCGCATCACCGCGCGCACCGTCGATGCCATCTGGCATGCGGCGGGCGATCGGGCGGCGGATATGTCCTGGTACACCAAGCGTGCCAGCCTGGCCGCGATCTATGCCAGCGCGGTGCTGTTCTGGCTGCGCGATGACAGCGAGGAGGCGGCAGCGACGATGGCTTTCATCGACCGGCGTCTGGCCGGTATCGCGCGCATCGGCAAGCTGCGCGCCCGCTTCCGTCGCGCCGCGTAGGACGTACCTCATGGCGCATGTGCGCATCGTCCACACCACCGAATATCGCTATGCCCGCACCGTGCGGCTGCTGCCGCATCGGCTGATGCTGCGCCCGCGCGACAGCCACGATCTGCGTCTGCGGGATGCGACGCTCGGCCTGACCCCGCCGGGCGGTGATATCCGCTGGACACATGACGTGTTCGGCAATTCCATCGCGACGGTCGATTTCGACGAGCGGGAAACCGACGATCTGGTGATCATCTCCCGCCTCGATCTGGAGCATTTTCCGACCCCGGTGGAACCCTGGCTCGATCCGGTGGCCGAGACCTATCCGTTCAGCTATGCGGTGGACGAGGCGCCCGATCTTGCCCGCCTCGCCGAGCGTCATTGCCCCGATCCGGAGCGCGTGGTGGATCGCTGGGCGCGCCGCTTTTTGTCGCTGCGCGGACGCACCGGCACGCTCGATCTGCTGATCGCGATGACCGAGGCGATCAAGGCGGATTTCCGCTACGAGGCGCGCGATGCGGAAGGCACCAATCTGCCGACCGAGACGCTGGCCAGCAAATCCGGCGCCTGTCGCGATTTCGCGCTGCTGATGATGGAAGCCGCCCGTGCCCTGGGCTTCGCCGCGCGTTTCACCAGCGGCTATCTATACGATCCCGCGCCGTCGGAAAGCGGGCCGGTGATGCAGGGCGGCGGGGCGACGCATGCGTGGTGCGCAATCTATTTGCCCGGTGCGGGCTGGGTGGAATTCGATCCGACCAACGGGCTGATCGCGGGCGTCAATCTGATCCGCGTTTCGGTGGCGCGCACCCCCTCTCAGGCCGTGCCGGTGGCCGGCGGTTATATCGGCGATGCCGGCGATGCGATCGGCCTCGATGTCGATGTCACGGTCACGGTGGAACCCGAGCCGGCTTGACCGTCCCCGCATCTCGCCCGCTAATGAGGCGAAGAAAGACGCGGGGGAAACATGCCGATCGACAAAAGGGTGGCGGCGGCTGCGGCAGCGATGGATGGCGTGCGCGATGGCGCCGTCGTGCTGATTTCCGGTTTCGGCGGCGCGGGTTTTCCCAATGTGCTGATCCGTGCGCTGTGCGAACGCGGCCTGCGCGATTTGACGCTGGTGGTGAACTCCGCCACGCATCGCTATTCCGTGACCCATGAACTGATCGAGGCCGGGCAGGTGCGCAAAGTGGTGTGCAGTGCCGCGCGCGGCCATGCCAAAGGCTTATCCGCCTTCGAGGAACGCTGGAAGAAGGGCGAGATCGAGCTGGAATGCCTGCCCCAGGGCAGTTTCGCCGAGAAGATCCGCGCCGGCGGCGCCGGCATTCCCGCCTTCTACACCCCGGTCGGCTTCGGCACGGAATTGGCCGCCGGCAAGGAGACGCGCCGTTTCGGCGACCGCGACTATGTGCTGGAAACCGCGATCACCGGCGATCTGGCGCTGATCCGCGCTGATCGCGCCGATCGCTACGGCAATCTGGCTTTTCGCTACGCCCAGGCGAATTTCGGCCCGGCCATGGCGACCGCGGCGCGGTTGAGCGTCGCCGAAGTGCGCATCATCGAAGATGCCCCCCTCGCCCAGCCGGATATCCAGCTTGCCGGCGCCTTCATCGATCGCGTCGTCGCGGTGGGAGACATGCCATGAGCGGGATCAATCGCAACCAGATGGCCTGGCGCGCCGCGCAGGACATCGAAGACGGCATGATCGTCAATCTCGGCATGGGGCTGCCGGTGCTGGCGGGGGATTACGTGCCGGATGGGCGCGACGTGTTCATCCATGCCGAAAACGGCGTGATCGGCTGCGGCCCGCTGGCCACGCCGGAGGCGGCGGATACCGATCTGGTCGATGCCGGCAGCCGGCGGATCACACTACGCCCCGGCGCGTCGATCGTCGACAGCACCGCCTCTTTCGCGATGATCCGTGGCGGGCATATCGACGTCACCGTGCTCGGCGCGTTTCAGGTGGCGGCGAATGGCGACCTTGCCAATTGGGACATGCGTCTGCCGGAGAAGGGGCCGCTGGTCGGCGGGGCGATGGATCTTGCCGCCTGTGCCCGCGCCGTCTGGGTGATCATGGAGCACACCACGCGCAAGGGTGAGCCGCGGCTGCTGCAGGCCTGCACCCTGCCGTTGACGGCGGTGCGCTGCGTCACCCGCATTTTCACCGATCTGGCGGTGATCGACGTCATCGATGCCGGATTCCTGGTGCGCGAGATCGCACCGGGGATCACACAGGAGGAATTGCAGGCGAAATCCGGCGCCCCGCTGCATTTTGCCGCCGATTGCCGCACCATCGCCGCCCCCGAACTGGCGGAGAGCGTGTGATGGACTGGATCGAGGTCAACGGCGCCGCCCTGCGCTACGAGGTTTCCGGCAGCGGCGAACGCACGCTGGTGCTGATCCATGAGATGGGCGGCACGCTGGAAAGCTGGGATGGCGTGCTGGCGCGCCTGCCCGACGGGCTGCGGGTACTGCG
The DNA here is from genome assembly GCA_028869595.1 of Rhodospirillales bacterium. Lineage (GTDB taxonomy): Bacteria > Pseudomonadota > Alphaproteobacteria > Acetobacterales > Acetobacteraceae > JAGWRU01. Next base: position 18,813 of record JAGWRU010000222.1, on the reverse strand, counting down.
CTATGATACGCGCGGCGCCGGATTGTCGGAGAAGATCCGCGGTTCCGTCAGTTTCGATACCATGGCCGCCGATCTTGCAGCCCTGCTCGATGCCCGTCGCATCTCCGGGCGCGTGGTGCTGGCAGGGGTGGCCGTGGGGGCGGGCATTGCGCTGCATTTCGCCGCCCGGCACCCGGCGCGCATCGCCGGGGTAGTGGCGATGGCGCCGGCCACCGGAGTGGTTCCCGAACGCCGCGCGGCGACGCTCGCCCGCGCCGATGCGATGGCAGCGAACGGTCCGCGCGCCGGGGCGGAGGAGGGCTTCGCCGCCTCCTATCCGGAGGTGATGCGCGGCGACGGCGAAACCTTCCGCCGCTTCCGCGCCCGCTGGCTGGGCAATGATCCGGAGAGTTACGCGGCGATCTATCGCATGCTGGCCGAGGCGCGGGTGAGCGAGGAATTGCCCGGTATCGCCTGTCCGGTGCTGCTGATGGCGGGGAATCACGATGCGCTGCGCCCGCCCGCGCTGATCGAACCGCTTGCCCGCACGATGCGCGATGCCCGTTTCCGCGCCGTGGAAAGCGCCCATTACATGGCGGTGCAGACGCCGGATCTGGTGGCCGAGGCCATCACCGCCTTCCTCGCCGAAATCGGTTTCTGATCCGCAGCAGAGGGAACATTGCGCATGAGCCGGAAGATGCTGGAGGGCAAGGTCGCCGTCGTCACCGGGGCGGGGCGCGGCATCGGGCGCGCCATCGCCCTGGTGATGGCCGAAAACGGTGCGCAAATCGTGGTCAACGATGTCGGCGCGGCGGTGACCGGCGAAGGCCAGGACGCCAGCCCGGCGCAACAGGTGGTGGCCGAGATCGAGGCCGCGCACGGCCAGGGTGCGGCGATCGCCAATACCGACAGCGTGGCGGAGTGGGAGGCAGCCCAGCGCATCGTCGCCGCCGCGATCGACCGCTATGGCAAGCTCGATATCGTGGTCAACAATGCCGGCATCCTGCGCGACCGGATGTTTCACTACATGAGCCCGGAAGAATTCGATGCGGTGATCAAGGTCCATCTCTACGGCGCGTTTCACGTCAGCCGTGCCGCCATCCCGCATTTCCGCCGCCAGGAAAGCGGCGCCTTCGTGCACATGACCAGCACCTCGGGGCTGATCGGCAGCATCGGGCAGGCCAATTACGCCGCCGCCAAGCTGGGGATTGCCGGGCTTTCGCGCTCCATCGCGATGGATATGCAGCGCTACCACATCCGTTCCAACTGCATCGGCCCGCATGCCTTCTCGCGCATGATCGAAACCGTGCCGGGTCAGAGCGAGGAACAGATGGCCGCGCGTGCCGCCAAGACGCGGCCCGATCAGGTGGCGCAACTCGCGGCGTTTCTGGCGAGCGATGCGGCGGCGGGGATTTCCGGGCAGATCCTGGGCGCGCGCGGCAACGAGATGTACCTCTATTCCCAGCCGCGGCCGATCCGTACGATGCATAGCGGCGATGGCTGGACGGTGGAAAAACTCGCCGAACGCCTGCTGCCCGCGTGGCAATCCAGCCTGACGCCGCTGGAGCGCACCCGCAATGTCTATTCCTGGGACGCCATCTGAAAGACCCAACGCCATGCGCCCGTTCGAAGGTATCCGGATCATCGACATCACCCATGTGCTGGCAGGGCCGTTCGCGGCCTATCAGCTCGCGCTGCTGGGTGCCGATGTGATCAAGGTGGAGCAGCGTTCCGATCCCGATCAGAGCCGCGATTCCGGTTCCGATCCGGCGCTGAACGCGGCGCAGATGGGCACCGGGTTTCTCACCCAGGGATCGAACAAGCGGGCGATCACCCTCGATCTGAAAACCCCGGCGGGGCGGGAGGTGCTGAAGAAGCTGGTCGCCACCGCGGACGTGCTGGTGGAAAACTACCGCCCCGGCGCCTTTGCCGCCCTCGGGCTGGGGTATGAGGATCTTTCGGCAATCAATCCGCGACTGATCTATGCCTCGTTTTCCGCCTTCGGCCAGGACGGGCCGCGCGGCCAGCAGACCGCGTACGACCATGTCATCCAGGCGACCTCCGGCATCATGGCGATGACCGGCACGCCCGATGTGCATCCGATCAAGTTCGGCTCTCCGGCGATCGATTATGCCACCGGCACGATGGGGGCTTTTGCCTTATCCGCCGCGCTGTTTCAGCGAGAACGCACCGGGCGTGGCCAGCGCATCGACATGGCGATGCTGGATGTCGCGATGATCCTGATGGCATCCCACCTGACCGGCTATCTGCGCAACGGCCGCCACCCCAAACCGCACGGCAACAAGCAGCCGCACGCCACCAATTCCGCCTATCAGACCAAGGACGGGCTGGTGATGCTGGGTGCCTCCAATCTGCGCCAGCAGAAGCGGCTTTGGACGGTGCTGGAACATCCGGAGATGATCAAACGCACCAACCTCGAACGCGACGCCGACCATGCGCGCGAAGAAGCGCTGCTCCAGCAGATCATGCCGACCCGCACGGCGGCGGAGTGGGAGGCGTATCTTCAGGCCCGCCACATCCCGGCCGCACAGGTGCGCACGATGGGCGAGGCGTCGGCCGATCCGCAGCTCGCCTCCCGCGCGGTGATCCATCATCACCAGGGCGCGACCGGCGTCGAGGGCGCGTTCGGCGTGCCCATGGCCGCCTTCAAATTCGCCCATGGCGGCCCGCGCATCGACACGCCGCCGCCGGCGGTGGGCGAGCATAACCACGCCATCCTGGGCGAACTCGGCTACAGCGCCGCCGAGATCGCGCAGATGGAGCGGGACGGGGTGCTGTGATGCGTGATCTCGGCCGGCTCGCTGTCTGGTACCCGATGGACCGGCTGGATGGCGGTGGCCTGCGCCGGCTGGTCGCAACCACCGAGGCGCTGGGCTACGATGCGCTGTGGTACCCGGAATCGCGCGGCTATGAATCGCTGTCCCTGGCCGGGTTTCTGCTGGGCGCCAGCACGAGCCTGAAAATCGGCAGCTCGATCGCCAGCATCTATGCCCGCGACGCCTTCGCCGCGCGGCGCGGGCTGATCGGGCTGACCGAACTGCACGGGCCGCGCTTCATCCTGGGCCTGGGCGTCAGCCACGCGCCGATGGTGGAGAAGCTGCGCGGGCAATCCTATCTGGCGCCGCTGCCGGCCATGCGCGGTTATCTGGAGGCGCTGTACAAGGACCAGGACGGTGCCGACTGGCCGGTGGTGATCGCCGCTCTGGGGCCGAAAATGCTCGCTTTGGCCGCCCGCATGACGCGCGGGGCGATCCCCTACAACGTCACGCCCGGGCATACGGCGGTGGCGCGCGCCGCGCTGGGGGCAGGGAAATGGCTGTCGGTGGAGCAGAAGGTCACGCTGGAGACCGATCCCGCCCGGGCCCGCGCGCTGGGCCGGGCGGAACTGGCGCGCTATCTGGTGCTACCCAATTACCGCAATGCCTGGCTCGGTATGGGCTTTACCGAGACCGATCTGGCTGAGGGCGGCAGCGATCGCTTCATCGATGCGATGGTGCTTTGGGGCGATGCGGCGACGGTGCGGGCCGGTCTTGCCGCCCATCGCGCCGCCGGGGCCGATCAGATCTGCATCCAGCCCGTGCATGAGGAGGGCGATTTCGCCGCCCGCGATCGCATCCTGGCCGCCCTGGCGCCCTGATTTTCCGCCGCGTCCCCGTGTTGTCGCTTGACGGCTTCACGAAAAGATCATCACGTCCGGACGATCTGCAGTCAGGGGCGATCGGATCGGGCATGATGCGGTGCGGATTGGGGTGTCGCGCCTGATGCAGGCCGCGACGTTGGACGGCATGCGGGAGGGAGAGCGGGCGCCGGCCCGGATCTGCCTATGCCGCCATTGCGGCCAGGCCCAGCGCGTGCCGGCCATGACCGCGCCGGATATCGCCGTCTGTGTGCGCTGCGGCATGGCGATCCGCCGGCTGCGCCGCGATCCGTTCGGCCGGGCACTGGCCATGTCGCTGGCCGCGATGTTCTGCTTCGTGCTTGCCTGCACCATGCCGCTGATGCGGGTCAGCACTTCGGGCATGACGCTGGGCGCCGATCTGTTCAGCGGGCCGGAGCGGCTCGATCACCAAGGGATCTGGGAGCTTGCCGTGGTGGTGCTGTTCACCACCGTTGCCGCACCCTTCCTCAAGCTGCTCGGCATGCTCTATGTGCTGATCGGTCTCTATTTGCCGCGCCCGCCGCGCTTTGCCGGCACGGTCTTTGCCTGGGTGGAGCATATGCGCCCCTGGGCCATGGTGGAGGTCTATCTGATCGGTGTCTTCGTCGCCTATGTGAAGCTGATCGACCTTGTGCATATCGATGTCGGGTTCGCGGTCTACGCGCTGGTCGGGCTGATGCTGGCAACCGTCGCCGCCGATGCCGCGCTCGACCGCCAGGCAGTGTGGGAGGCGCTGGAGCGGCGCGGCGCCATCCCCCATGCCGCCGAGCCGCAGCCCGCCACGGCCGGGGCGCCGGTCAGGCTGCTGGCCTGCGAAACCTGCGAGAAGGTCTCGGCCGTGTCGGGTGCGGGCGTGCATCATTGCCGGCGCTGCGGCAGCCGGCTGCATGCGCGCAAGCCCAACGGCATCGCGCGCTGCTGGGCGCTGGTGATCGCCGCAGCCATTCTGTACATCCCGGCCAATCTCTATCCGGTGCTGACGGTGGTGCAGCTCGGCGCCGGCATGCCCAGCACCATTCTGGGCGGGGTGGAGGAGCTGATCGCCGCCAGGATGTATCCGCTGGCGGCGATCGTGTTCTTCGCCAGCATCATGGTGCCGATGCTGAAGCTGGCCGGCATGGTGGTGCTGCTGGTGATGACCCAGTTGCGCCGGCGGGAGCGGCTGGTGGATCGCATCCGGCTCTATCGCATCGTCACCGTCATCGGCCGCTGGTCGATGATCGATATTTTCATGGAATCGATCCTCGTCGCCCTGGTCCAGTTCGGCGCCATCGTCACGATCGAGCCGGGGGCGGGCGCCATCGCCTTCGCCGCAGTGGTGATCCTGACGATCTTCGCCGCCGAGATGTTCGACCCGCGCGCGATGTGGGATGCGGCAAACGCGAACGGCACAGGCCCATGACCGAACCCGATATCGAGACCGCCATCGTTCGCAAGAAAGGCGGGCGGCGCATTTCCCTGATCTGGGTGATCCCGGCGATCACGCTGGCGATCGGGGCCTGGCTGGTCTGGGATACCTATGCGCGGCGCGGGCCGGTGGTCACCATCACCTTCGACCAGGGCGACGGGCTGGTGGCCGGGCAATCCGTGGTCAAGCACCGTGACGTGACGCTGGGGACGGTGACCGGGGTTCACCTGACGCACGACATGAACCATGTCGAGGTCACGGTGCAGATGAAGCGCGAGGCGACGCCGCTGATCACCGATAAGACGAAATTCTGGATCGTCCGCCCACGTTTCTTCGCCGGCAGCCTGTCCGGGCTCGGCACGCTGCTCTCCGGTCCGTATATCGATCTCCTGCCGGCCGCTGCGGGCAGCAAGCCGGCCACACATTTCGTCGGGCGGGAGGATCCGCCGGTGCTACAATCGGCGGTACCGGGGCGCACCTTCCTGCTGCGCGCGCCGCGGATCGGGTCGATCACTTTGGGTGCGCCCGTGTTTTTCCGCGATCTGAATGTCGGGCAGGTGCTGGGCTGGGATGTCGCCGATATGGCGCGCTACGTCACTATCCATGTCTTCGTGCGCGCGCCTTTCGATGCCTATGTTCACGATAATAGCCGGTTCTGGAATGCCTCCGGCCTATCGCTCAATCTCGGGGCGCAAGGGGTGCATGTGCAGGTCCAGTCGCTGAACGCGCTGCTGCTGGGCGGGGTTGCCTTCACCACGCCGCAGGATGCGGCCGATCCGAAAGAAGCTGTGGCCGATCACCAATTTCCGCTCTATGCCAATTACGCGCAGGCGGCGGAGGCGGTCTATCACCGCAAGATCAATTTCGTCTCGTTCTTCTCCGGCTCGGTCGCCGGGCTCGATGTCGGCGCACCGGTCACGCTGCATGGTCTGAAAATCGGCCAGGTGAGCAAGGTGGACATGGCCTATGATCCGAAGGCCCAGGAAATCCTGGCCCATGTTCATTTCTATATTCAGCCCGGCCGGATCGGCAATGTCACCGACAAGGAGCTGTCGCTCGGCCCGCTCGCCAATGTCCGCGCTCTGGTTGCGCGCGGGGCGCGGGCGCAGATCGATAAATCCAGCCTGCTGACCGGCACCAGCGAGATCGCCATCGTCGAAGTGCCCGACGCACCGCCTGTCGAGGTCCATGAGCAGGACGGCGATATCGTCTTCCCGACCACGCCGGCACCGCTTGCCTCGATCCGTAAATCGGTGGTGTCGATCCTGGCCAAGATCAACGCGATGCCGATCGACAAGATGTCGGAAAGCCTGTCCTCGACGCTGGCCGGGCTCGACCGGCTGACCAATGGCCCGAATACCCGGCAAGCGGTGGCCTCGCTCAGTCAGACGCTGGATCAATCGCAGCGTCTGGTGAAGCAGCTCAACACCGATGTCGCGCCCGCGCTGAAAACCCTGCCGCAACTGACCCGGGAATTGAACGGCGCGGTGGGGAATTTGAACAAGATGCTGAAATCCGCCGACCACTCCTATGGCGGGCAGTCGCATTTCAGCCATCAGCTCGATCGTCTGATGACGCAGCTCAACGACATGGCGCTGTCCTTCCGCGCGCTGGCCGATCTGCTCGCCAGCCATCCGGAGGCGCTGATCCGCGGCCGCACCCAAACGGGGGTTCAACCATGATGCCGACACGCCGCCAGCTTTCCTGGGGCCTGCTGGCACTTGCCGCCCTGCCGGCGGCCTGTGCCTCGCCCAACCCGGTGCTCTATACGCTCGATCCGGTGCCCGGCCCGGTGCGCCCGGGCGGGCCGAAGACGGTGTTGCTGCGCGATATCGCGATTGCCCCGTATCTGGATCGCAAGATGATCGTGCGTTCGTCAGCCGGGTTTCGCATCGCGGTGGAGCAGAACGATTGGTGGGGCGAACCCTTTGCCGGGATGCTCTCACGCGTGCTGGCCGCCGAGCTGGAGCAGCGTCTGCCCGGCACCACGGTGCTGACCGCCGCCGGCACCATCGATGCGCCGGCGGACGCCAGAATCTCGATCAACATTGCCCGTTTCGACCAGGCGGCGGACGGTGCCGTCATTCTGGCGGCGCAGAGCGATATCGGCTTTACCTCCAAGACCCGCCCGGGGGTGGTCGCCACCCAGCGCCTCAGCGCGACGCCTGCCGGCAGCGGCGTGGCCGCGCAGGTGGCGGCGATGAGCGTAGCGCTGGGGGCGCTGGCCGACCGGCTGGCACAGACACTCGCCGCGCATTGATCGCAGGCGCCGGCCCCGCTACGCTGCAGCCAGCGCAGGCATGCGATCCGCCTGTGCCCGACATCCCGCCGCCGAGTCCTGTCGAAGGGCGGCCTGGATGACCCACCCGGCAGGTGGGGGATCGTATCCGATGTCCATACTTGTTCTGGCCCCGCTGGTGCGGGCGCTGACCACGGCGCTGCTGGTCGTCTCGGCATCCGTCGCGGCCGAGGCGCTGGGGCCGTTCTGGGGCGCGCTGATCGCCGCGATGCCGGTTTCCACGGGTCCGGCCTATGTCTTTCTGGCGATGCGCCATGGTCCGGATTTCATCGCCGCCAGCGCGCTGGCAAGCTTCGTGGCCAATGCTTCGACCGGGATATTTCTGATCGTCTATGCCCGGCTGGCGCCACGAATATCGGCCTGGCCGGCGCTGGGATGTGCGGTGCTGGCCTGGCTTGCCGCGAGCCTTGCTTTGCATGGCTTTGCCTGGACCCCGCTGCGCGGCGTGGTGACCAATCTGCTGGTCTATGGCGTCGGCTGCGCGTTGCCGGTGGCCGCCGTCGGACGCAGCGCGCGGGATCCGGATGGGCGGCGGCCCATGCAGCGCCGCTGGTTCGAATTGCCGATCCGCGCCGCAGCGGTTGCCGTGTTCGTCGCCGCCGTGGTCGCCCTCAGCGCCGCGATCGGCCCGGCGGCGACCGGCATGGCGGCGGTTTTTCCGATCAGCCTGATCAGCCTGATCGTGGTGGTGCGCCCGCGCCTGGGCGCGGCGGCGGTCGCGGTGCTGGCAGCCAACGCGCTGCGTGCGATGATCGGCTTCGGGCTGATGCTGCTGGTTCTGGCCTGCACCGCCAAACCGCTCGGCACCGCGCCTGCGCTGATCATCGCCCTGGCCGTGTTTCTCTGCTGGTCGGCCTGCCTGCTGCTCTGGCGGCACGCCGGGCAGAGGCGGGCTGCGTCTACTCGCCAGTGAAAAGCGGCGCACGCTTGTTCAGGAAGGCATCGACCGCTTCGCGATGATCGGCGGTGGCATGCGCCAAAGACTGCATCGCCGCCGACATCTGCAGCAGCGTGTCCAGCCGCACATGCCGGCCTTCCATCACCAGTCGCTTGGCCATGCGCACCGCATGCGGCGGGTTGGCGGCGATGCGCGCGGCGAGCGCGCGCGCGGCGGGCAATAATTCGGCATCGGGCACCACCCGCGATACCAGCCCGCAGGCCAGTGCTTCCGCCGCGTTCAGCATGTCGCCGGTAAAGACCATTTCGCAGGCCTTGGAATATCCCACCACGCGCGGCAGCAGCCAGGCTCCGCCATCGCCGGGGATGATGCCGACTTTCACGAAGCTTTCGGCAAAGCGCGCGCTTTCGCCGGCAATCCGCAGATCGCACATGCAGGCCATGTCGAGCCCGGCGCCGATCGCCGGCCCATTGACGGCGGCGATGATCGGCACATCGTTCTTCTCGAAAGCCAGAGGAATGCGCTGGATGCCCAGCGTGTAGTAATGCGGCGTCAGGGCCGGGGCCTTGGCACGGGTTTCGGCGGCTTCCTGCATCTTCTTCAGATTACCGCCGGAGGAAAACGCGCTGCCCGCCCCGGTGAGGATGGCCGCACGCACCGAGCGATCGGCATTGATCCGCTCGATCGCCGCCACGATGCCGTCGACCATGGATTTTTCGCTGACCGGATTGCGCAGTTCCGGCTGATTGAGCGTGATCGTCACGATCGCGCCATCCTGTTCGTAGAGTACCGGGTCGCTCATGATGGTTCCTTGGTCGGAGGGATCAGCGCAGCCCGAGGCCGCGCGCGATGATGCCGCGCAGGATTTCGCGGGTGCCGCCGCGCAGCGAAAAGGACGGCGCATGCATGGTGGTGAAGGCCAGCACGGCGGCGAAATCCTGGCTCGATGCCGGATCGCCTTCCGCCTCGCTCAGGCTGCGGGCGATGTCGGGGATTTCCTGCTCCACCAGCGCGCCGAGGTCTTTCACCATCGCGGCCTGCAACGCCGGATCGGCGCCCGCCTCCAGCAGGCCGGAGACGGAGCGCGACAGCCGGCGCAACGCGATCAGATGGGCAGCGATGCGCCCCAGCGCCGCCGCCGCCGCATCGCCCGGCGCGCGGCCCAGGACGCGCACCAGTTCGACCAGCAGGGTGAAGGAGGACAGAAAACGTTCCGGCCCGCTGCGTTCGAAAGCGAGTTCGCCGGTTACCTGCTGCCAGCCCTGCCCGGGCGCGCCGATCACCGCATCCTCGGGCAGGAACAGATCGGTGAACACCACCTCGTTGAAATGATGTTCGCCGGTGGGCGCCAGGATCGGGTTGATGCGGATGCCGGGCGCGGCGAGATCGACCAGGAATTGCGTCAGCCCGGCATGCCGATCCGGCTCGGCCGGGCCGGTGCGGGCCAGCAGGATCATGTAGTGCGAGAGATGCGCGAACGAGGTCCACACTTTCGCCCCGTTCACGACGTAGCCGCCTGCGATTTTCACCGCTTTGGTGCGCACCGAGGCGAGGTCCGATCCGCTGTCGGGCTCGCTCATGCCGATGCAGAAATAGCATTCCCCGGCGGCGATGCGCGGCAGGATCGCCTGCTTCATCGCCTCGTGCCCCAGGCGTAGAATGGTCGGGCCGCTCTGGCGATCGGCGATCCAGTGCGCGGCGACCGGCGCGCCGGCGGCCAGCATTTCCTCCATCACCACGTAGCGTTCCAGGGCGCTGCGTTCCTGCCCGCCATAGCGGCGCGGCCAGGTCATGCCGATCAGCCCGCGCGCGCCCATCGTCCGGCTGAAGGCGGGATCGTGCCCGTTCCAGCTTTCCGCCCGTTCCAGCGGCGTGCGGGCCGCCAGTGCTTCGGCCAGGAAGCCGCGCAATTCGGCGCGCAATGCTTCGGCGGCGGGCGATGGCGGGGGCGGGGGGAAATCAAAGGCGGACATGGAGCGCTTCCGGGATTGGCCGGCGATCATATCAGCCGGTCGGTACGCCGCAACTCGATGGCGTGCGACGCGGCCGCGCGGCATCACCCCGTCGGCAAGGATATTTCGTCCGTATCTCACATGATGAGGAGCGTCGGCGTGCAGCGGTTGTTTGCCGGCAAGACATCGCCAAATGGTCTCTCAGCCATTGCCTGCAAAGCACATGACTTTTTCTTGATCGTTTTTTGCGCTGCGAAAAAATTGAGAAAAATAAAGCAGGAAATGCGCGTTCTTCCGATTCCACCGGTATTTTTCATTCATCTCAAACGGAGATCATGCCATGTCCTCTCGATTCATTCTGCCCGCCGTGCTGGCGCTGAGCGCGTTCACGGCGGCGCCGGTTTTCGCCCAGACCGCGTCCCCGGCAGCATCGCCCGCCGCTGCCGCGCCTGCGACGATGGCGCCGCCTGCCGGATCGCCGAGCGCCGGCACGGGTGGCGCGCTGATGACCGGCGCCACGCGTCCGGCCGGCTTCATGACCGTCAATCACCATCTGCGCGCCGCCAAGGTCATCGGCAGCGACGTCTATGACGCGCAGAACCAGAAGATCGGCACCGTCGATGATCTGCTGCTGAGCAATAAGCACGATGTCACCAGCGTGGTGCTGTCGGTGGGTGGATTTCTCGGCATCGACAGCAAGCTGGTGAAGGTGCCGTATCACGACCTGCATATCGCCGGGAACAAGATCACCATGCCCAATGCGACCAGGCAGGAACTGACCAAGATGCCCAGCTACTCCTTCAATAAGGCGGGCTGAGCCTGACGCCAAGGCGGGTTGCCGGGCAGGATGCGCCCGGCAATCCGTCCGCCGGCGGGCGATCTACGCGGCGGTGATTTCGGCCCAGAGCCGCTCCGCCCCTTGTGCTGCGAGATGGCGGCCGAGGCGGATCGCCCATTCGCCCTCCTTGCCGCATTCCTCCCGCCAGGACCACAGCCGGCGGGTCAGGAAATGCAGCCGGTGTTCCATCGTGAAGCCGATCGCGCCATGCACCTGATGGGCGATCGCCGCGCCGATTCCGGCCGCCTCTCCGGCCCGCGTCTTGGCGGCGGCGATGGCGATCAGGGCTTCCGGCTCCGGGCGATCCAGCGCTTCGGCGGCGATATCGGCGGCGGCGAGGGCGGCGGCGGTCTGCCCGGCCAGCACGGCGAGGTTCTGCTGCACCGCCTGAAACCGCCCGATCGGCCGGCCGAACTGGCTGCGCTCCTGGGCATATTGCGTGGTCATGGCGGTGATTGCGGCCAGCGCCCCGGCAATCTGCTGGCAGCGCAGCGCCGCGCCATAGCCGCGCAGCGCCAGGGCGGAAACCGGGCTGGGCATGACCGCCAGCACCGTCCCGCCCGCGCGGCGCGTATCGATCTGCAGCGTATCGCGCGGCTCCTTGGCGATGGAAGTCCCTGGCGCGACCGTCCAGGCGGTCCGATCGAGCAGCACCAGCACAAATTCTCCGGCGCGCAGGGCGGGCAGCAGCAGCGCCACGGCCGCACGCCCCCAGGGAATGCGCGCCAGCGTGGTCAAGATATCGCCGTCCTGCAGTGCGGCCGCCGTGCCGGTGGGATCGAAACCCAGCACGCCGCCTTCCAGAATATGTCGCGGCAGTGCCAGCCCGGCGCGCCCGGCCAGCCAGATCGCGAGCATCGTCTCGGGCAGCGGCAGGGGGAGTGCGGTTTCCCCGGCGACGCGGGCGATCCGCATCGCCGCCTCCGGCGCGAGCCCGGCGCCGCCGGCATCCTCCGCCGCCATGGCCAGCGTCAGACCCGCCTCCGTCACGGCCTGCCAGGCGCCATGATCGAACGCCCCGTCCTCGGCGGCGCGCAGGGCGGCCGGGCTGCTCGCGCGCTGCATCAGCCCGCGCGCCGTTTGCAGAACCATCGCGGTGATGTCGTCCATGCGGCCCTCCCTCCGTCCGTGTGCCCATGCCCTTGGATGTCGTGCCATCACGGCTCGATGACTGGCATTTGCGCCCGATCAGGCTAGCATCCGCGCCGACAAGACGAAATCCGGGTGGCGCGGTGTTGGACGGAATACGGATGGAGAACGCGATGATGATTTCTGTCCTCGATCAGCGTCGCTTCGCTACGGCGCTGTTCGATCGCCTGCGCGCCGAAAGCCTCGATGCCCCCGGCGTGACCCGCGATCCCTATGGCACGGGCGAGCAGCGCGCCCATGCCATGATCGCCGAGGCAGGCGCCGCGATGGGGCTGGAGATCGGACGCGACGCCGCCGCCAATCTCTATCTCACGCGGCCCGGGCGCGATCGCGCGCGTCCGGCGATCATCCTGGGCAGCCATCTCGACAGCGTGCCGCATGGCGGCAATTTCGACGGTGCCGCCGGGGTGGTCGCGGGGCTGGTGGTGCTGCGCGCGCTCGCCGCGTTGGGCATCGCGCCGGCCTGCGACATCGTGGTGATGGGTATCCGGGCCGAGGAAAGCGTGTGGTTCCAGGTCTCCTATATCGGCAGCCGCGGCGCGCTGGGCAGCCTGCCGGACGGGGCGCTGGCGGCGAAGCGCATCGATACCGGGCGCAGCCTGGCCGATCACATCGCGGCATGCGGCGGCGATCCGGCGGCGCTGGCCGCAGGGGCGCGCCACCTCGACCCGGCACGGATCGCGGCCTATCTGGAACTGCATATCGAGCAGGCGCCCAGCCTGATCGAGGCCGGCTGCCCGGTCGGCATCTGCACCGGCATCCCCGGCAATGTCCGCCTGCCGCATGCGCGCATCATCGGCGAACACGACCATGTCGGCCTGCCGCGTCGTTTTCGCCACGATGCCGCGATGGCCGGGGCGGATCTGGCGATGGAACTCGACCGGCTGTGGCAGGAGCACGAGGCGGCGGATATTCCGATGGCCTGCACCATCGGGCGCTTCCACACCGATGCCGCCGCGCATGGGCTGACCATCGTGCCCGGCCTGTTCCATTTCAGCCTGGATCTGCGCGCCTACGATCCTGCCGTGCTGGCCGCGCTGGAGGTGGCGCTGGACGAAGCGATTGCCCGCGTCGCCGCGCGCCGGCGCGTGACGATCGAGCCGGGGCCGCGTGCCCGCGCCGCAGTCGGGCCGGTCGATCCAGCGCTGCGGGTGGCGCTGTCCCATGCGGCGAGTGCGCTGGGCGTGCGTGCCCGCCCGCTGGGCAGCCCGGCATCGCACGATGCCGCCGCCTTCGCCGAGGCCGGGGTGAAGATGGGCATGGTCTTCGTGCGCAACGCCAATGGCAGCCACAACCCGCAGGAGGCGATGGAGATCGACGATTTCCTGGCCGGCTGCGCGGTGATGGCCCAGACGGTCGCGGAAATGGTCGGGTAAGCGGCGCCTTACGATTCCCGGTAATTCAGCAGCAGCAATCCCACCAGCACGAAGCAGATCGGCCAGACCCAGGCGGCGATGCGGCGCAGGCGCGGGGCGTCTTCCTCGGTCAGGCGCAGTTCCAGCCAGCGCGCCCAGCCGGCGGCGATGCCGAGTATGGCCAGGGGCGTATGCGTCAGCTCGATCAGCAACTGCTCCTTGACGTTGGAGATGGCGTGGCTGTGCGTCAGCAGCAGAGTCCCGCCGGCAGCGCAGAGCAGGGGAAACACCAGTTTGGGCCAGGCGGCCTTCACCTTGCCCAGCCGCACCCGCCATTCGAAAATCGCGAACACCGCGAGCACGGCGACGAACATGCGGTGCTGCAACACCTCCACATCGCGGAAACTGGCGAAGAAGCCGATATCGCCCAGCGGCCAGGTTTCGGGGTCGGAGCGCACGAACAGAAATCCGGCCAGCCCTAGGAACAGCAGCGGCCAGTGTTTCGCCCAGCGCACCCCGGCCTGATAGAGCAGCGAGACGAAGCCCACCGCCAGCACGAACAGCCCGGCCCAGTGGTGGTTATATTCCGACCAGGCGATATCGGCGGCATTGCGCGGCGGCAATTCGCCGGACCCGGGCACGAAGGCGGATTCCGGCTTGGTATCGTGGCGCGCCGCCTCGGCATCCAGCTTCGCCTGCAAGGCCGGCAGCGCCAGCTTGTCGTGATCGGGGCTGACCAGACGCGGCCATTCCGGCGTGTTGCGCACGATGATGTCGTGGATGGTCGCGCGATCCTGCTGCAGATCGACCGCCGGCGGCACGGAAGTCAGCGAAGCGGCAGCGAAGAAGATCGCGATGCCGATCCCCAGTTCCACTTCCGCGAAGCGGCGCATCCGTCCGACCGGGGTGGCGGGATCGTGGCGCAGCCGCTCGGTCAGCAGGAAATTCCCCGCCCCGAGCGCCAGCAGCATCAGGAACATGGCGATCTTGGCACCCACCATGACGCCGAAGGCGGTACCGTAGAAACCCTGCCAGTCGCCGATATAGACCAGGCTCATGGTGATGCCGCTGATCAGGATTGCCGCGACGCCGGCCATCGACATGCGCGAGAAGCGGGCGCCGACCAGCCGCCAGCCGGCGCCGTCGTGGATATGCGCGAGCGCCAGCAGAAAGCAGGGCATGCCGCCGATCCAGATCGCCGCGCCGAGCTGATGCAGCCCTTCCACCGCCAGCAATGGCAGGCGATCGCTCAGCCGCGCCTCGGCATGGGTGGTCAGGGTCGCGGCCGCCAGCACGATGGCGCCCAGCACGATCAGCGGCAGGCCGGGGGCACGCACGCCGCGCCAGCTCAGCATCAGGCCGATCAGAGCGGCGGCCAGCGCCTTGGTCAGCCCGGCCTCGGCGAAATTGGCATGCAGCGTGTCGAGCACGCCGAGATGCACCGTGCCGACCAGCACCGCCACCTGCATCGCAACCGTCGCCAACTCGCACAGCATCAGGGCGAAGGCGCTGATCGCGGCGATCCGGGCGACGCCGCGCAGAATCGGCTCGGCCGGCGGGCCCAGACGCGGAGCGAGCGGACGGGCGAGCAGCACCAGGAACAGCACCCCGCCGAGCGCCATCGACTGGGCGACGATGGTCAGCCCATGCACGACGATGGACAGATAGCCGAACAGATCGATCAGCAGGGACACGGCGGCATTCCGATCCGGGGCTATTTCGCGGTGGCGGTGAAAGGCACGTCACCGCGCGTGATATGGCCGTCCACCGCCAGCACCAGCCAATGCGCGACATAGGCGCCGGGCACCAATGTGACCTTGGCGCGCAACTGATCGACCGGCGTGCCCGGCGCGACCGTGAGCGTCACCGTCTTGCCGTCCGGCCCGGTCAGCGTGAACAGAGAGCGGTGCTGATCGATCCGGCTGTTATAGCGCAGGTCGATGGTGGCCGGCCCGGCGGCGATGCTGCCGCCCAGCGCCGGGGTGCTCGATTCCAGAATGGCATGGGCCTGGGCTGCGACCGGGATGGCGAACAGGCCGAGCGTCACCAGGGCGATTTGCATGGCGGAGAGCGCGGCATGGCTGCGGCGTGGGGCGGGCATCGGGCAGGCTCCTGGCGGCAGGGGCGGGAACGGGGAGGGACGAACAGGTCCCTTGGGCGCGTCCTGTAGCCTTCGCGCCTTGTGCTGTCCATGATCTCCGCGGCCCCTCTGTCCAAGCCGAGGGCGGGCTTGTAGCCTGCGCCAAAACGCCTGGACAGGACGCCCATGAGCCGCCCACCCCCCGGAACCCGTGCCGAGTACGCCTGGTTTCATTCCGTCACCACGCGCTGGATGGACAACGACTCGTTTCGTCACGTCAACAACGTGGTCTATTTCTCCTTCTTCGATACCGCCGTGACCTATTTCGAGATGACCGAAGGCGTGGTCGACCTGCTCGACGGGCCGGTCCATTGCGTGGTGGCGGAGGTGGCGTGTCGCTATCATCGCTCCGTCGCCTTCCCCGACCGGATCACGGTCGGTTTGCGCGTCGCGCGGATCGGCGAACGCTCCGTTCGCTACGAGCTTGCGATCTTCCGCAACGAGGAGGATGTGGCCGCCGCCGAGGGGCATTTCGTGCATGTCTTCGTGGCGCGGGAGGATCAGCGTCCGGTGGCGTTGCCCGGGCCGGCGCGGGTGGTGCTGGAAGGGCTGCTGCGGGCGTGAGTCGCCTGCCATCGCGCCTGACCGGGCTGGAAGTGCTGCGCTTCGCCGCCGCGCTGGCGGTGCTGGTGTGGCATTACCAGCAATTCCTGTTCGTCGGCATCGACGAGCCGGTGTTCGACGTGCGCGCCCAGCCTTTTTATGGGCTGCTCGCGCCGTTCTACCTGTACGGTTATGCCGGGGTGGAGATGTTCTGGTGCCTGTCCGGGTTCATATTCGCCTGGAAATATCGCACCTTGATCGCCGAGCGCCGGATCGGCGGCTGGCGTTTCGCGGTGCGCCGCTTCTCTCGCCTGTACCCGCTGCATCTGGCGATGTTGCTCACCGTGGCCTTCTGGCAGCCGCGCTACGCCGCGCTGCATGGCGGGCAGGATTTCGTCTATGTCTACAATGATCTCTATCACTTCATTCTGAACCTGTTCTTCGCCGCCTATTGGGGGGTGCAGAAGGGATATTCCTTCGACGGTCCGGCCTGGAGCGTATCGCTGGAAATTCTGGTCTATGCCTTGTTCTTTCTACTGTGCCGCCATATCCGCGGCGGGTTGGTGCGCGATATCGCGGTGGTCATCGTGGCAGCGTTGCTGGGGGCGCTGGCGCGACCCCTGCTGGGCCATAAGATAGTGCTGGCCGGGGCGGTGACGTTCTTCTATCTGGGCGTGTTGACGGCGCGGCTGCATGGCTTCCTGCTCGCCGCACCCGGGCCATGGCGGCGCGCCGTGCTCTGCGTGGCTGCGACGGTCGCGACGGTCGCAGCCGGCCTGCTGGCCGGGCATGCGGTGCGCATCGCCGGGGCCTCGCTGTTCCTGTTCCCCTCGCTGATCCTGCTTTTTTCCTGCTGGAACCTGCATCATGCGCGACTGGCGCGGTTGGCCGTGTTCTGCGGCAATCTGACCTATGCCTGCTATCTGCTGCATTTCCCGATGCAGCTGATCGCGGTGACCTTGCTGGCTCGCTACGCCCTGACCCCTGCCACATGGTTCTTCCATGCCTGGTTCTTTCTTGTCTATCTCGGCGCCGTGCTGATCGCCTCGGCTCTGGTCTATCGCTGGTTCGAAACCCCCTGCCAGACCTGGCTGCGCGCCCGCCTGGATGGACGCGGCGGCGCGAACGCGGTTTAGTCCGCCTGAACCGGCTGCCTTCGGGGAAGGAAACATCGCATGGATTTTGGAATTAAAGGCCGCAAGGCCATTGTCTGCGCCGCCAGCAAGGGGCTGGGCCGCGCCTGCGCCACCGCCCTGGCCCGCGAAGGGGTGGAATTGGTGATCACCGCGCGCACCGCGAGCGAGCTGGAGGCAACGGCGGCGGCGATCCGGGCCGAAACCGGCGTGAAGGTCACTGCGGTCGCCGGCGATATCGCAACCCCGGAAGGCCGTGCCGCGGCGCTCGCCGCCTGCCCGGAGCCGGATATCCTGGTCAACAATGCCGGCGGCCCGCCGCCCGGCGATTTCCGCAACTGGGAGCGCGAGGATTGGATCAAGGCGATCGACGCCAATATGCTGGCGCCGATCTTCCTGATCAAAGCGGTGGTGGATGGCATGAGCGCGCGCCGCTTCGGGCGGATCGTCAACATCACCTCTGCCTCGGTCAAATCGCCGATCCCGGTGCTGGGCATGAGCAATGGCGCGCGCGCCGGGCTGACCGGCTTCGTCGCCGGCCTCGCCCGGCAGGTGGCGAAGCATAATGTGACGATCAACAATCTTCTGCCCGGCCCTTTCCTGACCGACCGGTTGCGCAGCGGCGCGGCGCACGCGGCCAAGGCGTCGGGGCGCAATGTGGACGATGTGCTGGCCGAGCGCGGCGCGGAAAACCCCACCGGGCGGGTCGGCGATCCGGCGGAATTCGGCAATGCCTGCGCGTTTCTGTGCGCCGCATCGTCGGGCTTCATCGTCGGGCATAATCTGCTGCTCGATGGCGGGGCGTTCAATTCCTCGATTGCGTGACGCGGCTTCAGGCTGGGGGGAACATCATGAAAATCACCGCGATCGAAACCTGGTCGACCCGCATTCCGTTCGATATGGGCGCCAAGCCCGTGGCGTTCGGCGGCGTCGGCTGGCAGTTCATGAACACGCTCTGGCTGCGCCTGATCACCGAGGATGGGCGCGAAGCCTGGGGCGAAGGCTTCGGCCATGCCTGCATCCCCGCAACCCGCGCGGCGATCGACACGCAGATCGCCCCGGCAGTGCTGGGCGCGGATGTGCGCGACATTGCCGGCCTGCGTTCGCGCCTGAACCGGATGCTGCACCTGTTCGGGCGCAACGGGGTGCATCTGTACGGCCTGTCGGCGCTGGATATCGCATTGTGGGATCACGCCGGGCAGGAAGCGGGAATGCCGATCTGGCGCCTGCTGGGCGGCACACCCACCGCTTCGCTGCGCGCCTATGCCAGCCTGCTGCGCTACGGCGATCCGAAACTGGTGGCCGAAGCCTGCGCGCGCGCCGTGGCGGCGGGCTATCGCGACATCAAGCTGCACGAGATCGAATTGCCGATGATCCTGGCCGCGCGCGAGGCGATCGGGCCGGAAGTGCGGCTGATGGTCGATTGCAACTGCCCGTGGA
>JAGWRU010000221.1 GCA_028869595.1 Rhodospirillales bacterium | reverse complement strand
CCTTCGTGAATTTCCTCGGCTCCCGCGACGGGCTGGTGCATATCAGCGAGTTGCAGCAGGGCCGGGTCAATCGTACCAACGACGTGGTGAATGTCGGCGATGCGGTGAAGGTGAAGGTGATCGGCTTCGACGATCGCGGCAAGGTGAAGCTGTCGATGCGGGTGGTCGATCAGGCGACCGGCGCCGACATCACCGAGCAGGTCGGCGCCAAGCCGGGCCGTGACCGGCGTGAGCCGGGCGAGGCCGCGAACGCGGACTGATTGGAGACGACGCCCGGATGGCGCCAGCGGCGCCGTCCGGGCGGCGGTGAACACGGGCCGGCGGCAACCGCCCTGGGAAGGGACGACGATGAAGGCGATCAATGCGATCGTGATGGGCGGGACCGAGGTGCTGCCGCTGGTGGAAGGCGGCAAGGGCGTTTCGATCTCGACCGGCATCTCGGCCGGCCACTGGGCGGGGGCCGGCGGCGTCGGCACGTTCAGCGCGGTCAATGCCGACAGCTTCGACGCCGAGGGCCGCGCCATCCCGCAGCTTTATCATGGCCGCACCCGGCGGGAGCGCCACGAAGAGCTGATCGCCTATGCCGTCAAAGGCGCCCTGACCCAGGCCCGCCGCGCCTATGACATCGCCGCCGGCAAAGGGCGGATCAACGCCAATATCCTGTGGGAGATGGGCGCTGCCGAGCGCATCATCACCGAGGTGCTGGAGAATGCCAAAGGCATCATCAACGGCATCACCTGCGGCGCCGGCATGCCCTATCGCCTGTCCGAGATCGCCGCCCGTTTCAACGTGCATTACTACCCGATCGTCTCCTCGGCGCGCGCCTTCAACGCGCTGTGGAAGCGCGCCTACCATAAGGCGGCAAGCCTGCTGGGCGGCGTCGTTTACGAGGATCCGTGGCTGGCCGGCGGCCATAACGGCCTGTCCAACAGCGAGGATCCGGCGCGGCCGGAGGACCCGTATCCGCGGGTGCTGGCGCTGCGCAAGGTGCTGCGCGAATTCGGCCTGGATCAGACCCCGATCATCATGGCCGGCGGCGTCTGGTGGCTGGAGGAGTGGGAGCACTGGATCGACAATCCCGAACTCGGCCCGATCGCCTTCCAGTTCGGCACCCGCCCGCTGCTGACCCAGGAAAGCCCGATCGGCGCGGCCTGGAAAAGGCGGCTGATGACGCTGAAGGCGGGGGATGTCTTCCTCAATCGCTTCAGCCCGACCGGGTTTTATTCCTCCGCGGTGAACAACGCCTTCATCGAGGACTTGCGCGCCCGCAGCGAGCGGCAGGTGGCCTTCGTCACTGAAAGCGTGGGCGAACACGTCGCCGAATACGGCGTCGGCCCGCGCAAGCGCATCGTCTGGCTGACCCCGCGCGACCTCGAACAGGTGCGCGGCTGGGAGGCCGCCGGCTTCACCGAGGCGCTGCGCACCCCCGACAGCACGCTGATCTTCGTCACGCCGGAGAAGGCGCGCGAGATCCTGGCCGATCAGGCCGCCTGCATGGGCTGCCTGAGCACCTGCCGGTTTTCCAACTGGAGCCAGGAGGAGCCCGATTTCTCCACCGGCAAGAAGGCCGATCCGCGCAGCTTCTGCATTCAGAAGACGCTGCAGACCGTCGCCCATAATCGCGATGACGATGCGGCGATGGACAATAACCTGATGTTCTCCGGCCATAATGCCTATCGCTTCGCGACCGATCCGTTCTACTCGAACGGCTTCGTTCCGACGGTGCGCCAGCTGGTCGAGCGGATCATGACAGGGCGGTAAAACCCCGTTTGCCTAACGCGGAAGCGCACGCTATATCGCCCGCCAATGCCGCTTTAGCTCAGGGGTAGAGCAACTGATTCGTAATCAGTAGGTCCACAGTTCAAATCTGTGAAGCGGCACCATCTTCTCCCCCCCGCCCGTCCGGCGCCGGCCCGCAGGAAGCGCGCAGGATCATCTCGGCAGCGCATTCGCCGCTATCCGGGGGGGCTTCGCCGCGCAGTTTCGCCGCCAGATGCCGCGCCGCCAGCCTGCCGACCTGCGCGCCATCCACCCGGATCGTGGTGATCGGCACCGTAAGCTCGGCCATCACCTCGATATCGTCATAGCCGGCGATCGACATCTCGCCCGGCACGGCGATGCCGCGCGCCTGGCTTTCCAGCATCGCCCCCACCGCCAGCCAGGCATTGCCGCAGATCAGCGCGGTGGGCGGGGCAGGGGCGGCGGCGATGCGCGCAAACAGGGCGCGGCCTTCGCCGATCGTCCAGCGCCCCTCGGCATAGCATTCCGGCGGCACGGCCAGGCCGTGCTCGGCCAGCGCCTCGG
>JAGWRU010000220.1 GCA_028869595.1 Rhodospirillales bacterium | reverse complement strand
GCGCGGCGGAAGCCGGCATCCGGGCGCTGGACGCGGTGACCGAAGCCCTGCGCCGCGCCGCCGATGCCGGGCGGGAACTGGCCGAGCTGCGCGCCGGCCAGCTTGCCGCCTGGCTCGGCGAGGCGCTGGCCGCCGCCCTGCCCGCGCTCTGCGCCCGCCATGGCGCGGCGGAGATGCAGGCGGTGATCGGCGCCGTGCTGCCCGCCCTGATCGGCGAGCCGGAGATCGAAATCGCGGTGGCGACGGATGCCCAGCCGGCGGTGGTGCGGGCCCTCACCGGGCTCGATCCGCGCATCGCCGCACGGGTGCGCGTCACGCCGGCCGAGGCGATGGCGTCGGGCGATCTGCGCATCCATTGGCAGGACGGCATGGCGATGCGCGATGGCGCGGCGCTGTGTGCGGCCGTGCTGGACATCCTCGCGCCATCGGGTTTGGCATCCGCCAGCCTGGCATCATCCCCGCGCCCGGGGGCAGCACGGGCCATGATCCGGGAGAGCGTGCATGTCGAGTGAAATGGAACTCTCCGATCTCGGCGAGAATGCCGCCGCCACCGAGGCGCCGTCGCTGCGCGGCGCGCGCGAGCTGGAGGCGGTCTACGACATTCCGGTCACCGTCAGCGCCGTGCTGGGCAAGACGACGATGCAGGTCAGCCAGTTGCTCAAGCTCGGGCGCGGCGCGGTGGTGGAGCTGGACCGCAAGCTGGGCGAGGCGATCGACATCTACGTCAATAACCGCCTGGTCGCGCGCGGTGAGGTGGTGATGGTCGATGACAGCCGCCTGGGCGTGACGATGACGGAAATCGTCAAGGCGGATCGCGCGGTATGAAGCTTCTGATCGTCGGCTCGCTGGCGGGGGATCTGGGCAAGGCCGGGCGCATCGCCATGGCACGAGGGGCCAGGCTCGATCAGGCCGATACGGCGGAGGCCGCATTGGCACGGCTACGCGGCGAAGGCGCCTTCGATCTGGTGCTGTGCGACCTGGCCCACGATGTCGGCGCCCTGGTGCGGGCCTTGGCGGCCGAACGCATCGCGGTGCCGGTGGTGGCCTGCGGCGACGGGCGCGACCCCGACCAGGCGGTGCGCGCGATCCGCGAGGGCGCGCGGGAATTTCTGCCGCTGCCGCCCGATGCCGCGCTGATCGCGGCGATCCTGGAGGCAGCCGCCGGGGAAAGCGCGAGCCTGGTGGTAAGCGATCCGGCGATGGCCGCGACCCTGCGCCGCGCCGGGCAGGTCGCCGCATCGGAGGCGTCGGTACTGATCCTGGGCGAATCCGGCACCGGCAAGGAGGTGATGGCGCGCCACATCCATCGCTGCTCGCGCCGCGCGTCGGGTCCGTTCATCGCGCTGAACTGCGCGGCGATTCCCGAAAACCTGCTGGAAAGCGAGTTGTTCGGCCACGAGAAAGGCGCGTTCTCCGGTGCCAGCGCGCGGCGTATCGGCAAGTTCGAGGCCGCCGATGGCGGCACGCTGCTGCTCGATGAAATCAGCGAGATGGATCTGCGCCTGCAGGCCAAGCTGCTGCGCGCACTGCAGGAACGCGAGATCGACCGGCTGGGTGGGACGGGGCCGGTGCGGGTCAATGTCCGCATCCTCGCCACCTCCAATCGCGATCTCGCCGCCGATGCGGCGCGCGGGGTGTTTCGCGAAGATCTCTATTTCCGCCTCAACGTCGTCAGTTTGACCGTACCGCCTTTGCGCGCCCGGCCCGGCGACATCGCTGCCCTCGCCGCTCATTTCGCCCGCCGCTATGCCGAGGTGAACGGGCTCGCCGCGCGCAGCCTCTCAGCGGCGGCGATGGCGCGGCTCGCCGGGCATCCCTGGCGCGGCAATGTGCGCGAGCTGGAAAACACCATCCATCGCGCCGTGCTGCTGGCCGAAGGGACGGAAATCGGCGCCGAGGCGATCGAGCTTTCCGCCGGCGCAATGCCCGCCACGCCGGCCGGCGCTGCGCCCACGATGGTCGCTACGGGCGCGACGGTCGACGCCGGCGGCACCATCGCCCCGCTGGTCGGTCAGCGGATGGAGGATGTGGAACGCGCGCTGATCCTCGGCACGCTGGGCCACACGCTGGGCAACCGCACTCATGCCGCCACCATTCTCGGCATCTCGATCCGCGCGCTGCGCAACAAATTACGCGACTACGCCGCCCAGGGGGTTGTCGTGCCGCCTCCGCCGATGGGCGGTATGGCGGCGCGCGAAAGCGTCGTGCCGCCTCCGCCGATGGGCGGTATGGCGGTGCGCGAAAGCATCGTGCCGCCTCCGCCCGTAGGTGGTATGGCGGCGCGCGAAAGCGACATGCCGCCTCCGTTCAACCATGCCGGCGCCGCCGCGCTCGCTTCGCTGACGGAGTGAGAGGCCGGCATGGCCATCGCCCTGTCGCTCTCTCCGGGATGGACCGATCGGCTGCGCCGGCTCACGCCGGGCAGCGATATCGGCCTGGCGCTCGGCGTGGTCGGGCTGCTTTCGGTGCTGATCCTGCCGCTGCCGACGATGCTGCTCGATCTCGGTCTGGCGTTGTCGATCACTGCCGCGGTGCTTGTGCTGATGGTCGCGCTGTTCCTCGAACGTCCCCTCGATTTCACCAGTTTTCCGACGCTGCTGCTGCTCACCACATTGCTGCGCCTGTCGCTGAATGTCGCGACCACGCGGCTGATCCTGTCGCATGGCAGCCAGGGCAGGCTAGCGGCGGGGCATGTGGTGGCGGCGTTTGGCGGTTTCCTGATGGGCGGCGATGTGGTGATCGGGCTGATCCTGTTCGCCATCCTGCTGGTGGTGAATTTCATGGTCATCACCAAGGGCTCCGGGCGCATCGCGGAAGTCGCGGCGCGCTTCAGCCTGGATGCGATGCCGGGCAAGCAGATGGCGATCGATGCCGATCTGTCGGCAGGGCTGATCGACGAGAAGATCGCCCGCAAGCGCCGGCGGGAACTGGAGGAGGAAAGCGGCTTCTACGGCGCCATGGACGGGGCCGCGAAATTCGTGCGCGGCGATGCGGTGGCCGGGCTGATCATCACCTGCATCAATATCTGCGGCGGGCTGGCGATCGGCGTGGTGCAGCACGGCATGGCTTTCGGCGATGCGATCCATACCTTCACCACGTTGACCGTGGGCGACGGCCTGGTCTCGCAGATCCCGGCCCTGCTGGTCTCCACCGCCGCCGGCATCGTGGTGACCAAGGGCGGCATGGAGGGCACGGCGGATGCCACGCTGCTGCGCCAGCTGGGCGGCAGCCCCAAGCCGCTGGGCATGGCGGCGGGCGCTGCCGGCGTGCTGGCGCTGATGCCGGGCCTGCCGGCCCTGCCCTTCCTGGCGCTCGCCGGGCTGGCCGGCGGCGCGGCCTGGCTGCGTCATACCCATCCGCCGGCGCACACCGCCGATGCCGCCGCCCCCCCCGCCCCGCTCGCCGGCGCCGAACCACCGATCGCCGAGGCCCTGCGCATCGACATGATCCGCATCGAGCTGGGCTATGGGCTGCTCAATCTCGCCGGCGGCGATACGCCGCGCCTGACCGAACAGATCAAGGGCCTGCGCCGCTCCATCGCCGCCGAGATGGGCTTCGTGCTGCCGCCGGTACGCATCCAGGACAATATGCAGTTATCGGCCGATAGCTATGTCATCCGCATCAAGGAGATCGAGGCAGGCAAAGGCGAGTTGCGCGCGACCATGCTGCTGGCGATGGACCCGAGGGGCGGCATGCCCGACCTCGCCGGAGAGGCGACCAGCGAACCTGCTTTCGGCCTGCCGGCGCTATGGATCGCCCCTGCCCTGCGGGAGGAGGCGCTGTTTCGCGGCTGCACCGTGGTCGACCCGCCCAGCGTGCTGACCACCCATCTGACGGAGGTGGTACGGGACACGATGGCGGAATTGCTGTCGCATGCCGAAACCCAGAAGCTGATCGACGATCTGCCGCGCGAGCATCAGAAGCTCATCGCCGATCTGATCCCCGGCCAGATCGCGGTGGGCGGGGTGCAGCGCGTGTTGCAGGCGCTGCTGGCCGAGCGTGTGTCGATCCGTGACCTGCCGACCATTCTGGAAGGAATTCAGGAAGCCTGCGGCAGCGGCCAGCGGATGATCCCGACAATTGTCGCGCATGTGCGCCAACGCCTGGCGCGCCAGCTTTGCGATGCCCATGCCGATGCCGGCGGCGTGCTCAACCTGATCCCCCTGTCGGCGGAATGGGAGGTGGCCTTCGCCGAGGCGCTGACCGGCCCGGCGGAGGAGCGCCAGCTGGCCATGGCGCCCAGCCGGCTGCAGGACTTCGTCCAGCGCCTGCGCCAGGCCTTCGATGCGGCGGCAGCCACCGGCGCGAGCCCGGTACTGCTGAGCGGGGCGGCGATCCGCCCGCATGTGCGCGCCATCGTCGAGCGGGTGCGCCCGGCCACCGCGGTGCTGGCTCAGACCGAGATTTTCCCGCGTGCGCGCATCCGCACCGTCGGGACCATTTCCTGATGACGAAGGCCCGCCCATGCGCCTGAAGCTCTATCGCGCCACCTGCATGGCCGAGGCGATGGCGGCGATCCGCGCCGAGCTCGGCGTCGATGCGCTGATCCTCGCCTCGCGACGCATCGGCGGCGAGGTGGAAGTAACGGCGGCGCTGGAACCGGCCGAGGAGCGACCCGCCCCGGTAACCGCCGATCCCTGGCCGGAAGCGGCCGAGGCGATGGCATCGGCCGGCGCGCCGCCCGCGATGGCCCCGCCGCCCTCCATTCCCCCCTGGATTCGTCCGCTGGGCTCGCAGCCCGCGACACCGCGCGCCGCCGAGGGCGCGCGCCAGCAGGCGCTCGCCTTCCATGCCATTCCGCCGCGCCTCGCCGCCCGGCTCGGCCATGGGCCACTCGCCGATGCGCTGGGCCGCGCGCTGCGCTTCGCGCCGCTGCCGCTGGACGGCGCGGCGGCGCCATTGCTATTCGCCGGCCCGCCCGGCGCCGGCAAGACGCTGACCGTCGCCCGCCTCGCCACCCGCCTGGTGCTGGGCGGTATCAGCCCGATGGTGATCACCGCCGATGCCCAGCGGGCCGGCGCGACGGAGCAGCTGGCCGCCTTCACCCGTCTGTTGCAGATCAACCTGATCGTCGCCAGCCATCCGGTGACGCTGGGCCGCGCCTTGCTGCGCCGCCCGCCCGGCGTGCCGGTGCTGATCGATGCGCCGGGCTGCGATCCGTTCGACCCGGTGCAGCAGGCCGAGCTCGCCGGGCTTGCCGCCAGTGCGCGGGCGGGCATGGCGCTGGTCTTGCCGGCCGGGCTCGATGCCGCGGAATCGGCCGATCTCGCCACCGCCTTCGCGCGGCTCGGGGCGCGGCTGCTGGTGGCGACGCGGCTCGATCTTTCGCGGCGTCTCGGCGGTGTGCTGTCCGCCGCCGCGGCCGGCCCGCTGGCGCTTGCCGAGGCCGGGATCGGCCCCGGTGCCGCCGACGGACTGATCCCCTTCACGCCGGACGATCTGGCCGCCCGCCTGCTCGCCGTCCCGCCTGCCAAGCTGGAACCCCGCGCATGACCCGTACCGACGCCACCGGCCGCATCCTGGCCATCGCCTCCGGCAAGGGGGGCGTGGGCAAGACCGTCTTTGCCATCACCCTGGCGCATGCCCTGGCCCGGCGCGGTCGGCGGGTGTTGCTGTTCGACGGCGATCTCGGTCTGGCCAATGTCGATATCCAGCTCGGCCTGACGCCGCCGCACGATCTCGGCGCGGTGGCGGCGGGGCGGATCGGGCTGGCCGATGCGGTGCTGCCCTACGCGCCGGGCGGGTTCGATATTCTCGCCGGACGCTCCGGCTCCGGTGCCTTGGCGGCGCTGGAGGTGGCGGCGCAGGAACGTCTGATCGAGGGATTGCGCGCCCTGGTGCACGGCTATGACGTGACGTTGCTCGATCTCGGCGCCGGGCTCGATCGCGGCACACGGCGCTTCTGCGCCATTGCCGACACGCTGCTGGTGCTGGCCATCGACGAGCCGACCAGCCTGACCGATGCCTATGCCGTGCTGAAGATCGATCATGCCGACCGGCCGGAGGGGGATGCCCGCATCGTCGTCAACCAGGCGGTAAGCCGGGGGGCGGGCGAACGCACCTATGCCACGCTGCGCCGCGCCTGCGCCACGTTCCTGGGCCGCGCCCCTGCCCTGGCCGGGGTGATTCGCCGCGATGAACGGGTGCGCGACGCGATCCGCCGGCAAAGCCTGCTGCTGACCCGCCATCCCAGCGCGCCGGCGGCGATCGATGTGGAACGGATCGCGCTCGGCCTGCTGGAACCGGTGGAAGCGATGCGCGTGTAATACCAAGTCCGGCTGGCCGCGACTCTTTCGCGACCAACGCGACCTGATACGACGCGCCGGGTCAGTGGATGATGGCGCGCGCTTCGCGCATCCGCGTCCGAGAAGGCTGGTGCAACCGCGCGCGCGCCGCCAGAGTATCGCCGTCCCGCCAGGAATCGCGATCTGCCATGACCCCGCCGCGCACCCCTTCTGACCCGCCCCAGATCGGCCGCAGCCGGCGGCGGGTGGAGGATCGGCGCTTCCTGACCGGGCATGGCCGCTTCCTTGCCGATCTGGCGGCGGCAGGCACGCTTACCGCCATCGTGCTGCGCTCCCCGCATGCGCATGCGCGCATTCTGCGCATCGATACCGCCGCCGCCGCCGCGCTGCCCGGGGTGCGGCTGATCCTGACCTGCGCCGATCTGCGCGCCGAGGGGATCGGCGACCTGCCCTGCCCGGTCCAGGTCGCGACCGAGGCGCCGCTCATCGTGCCGCCGCGTCCGGCGCTGGCCGATCGCGTGGTCCGCTTCGTCGGCGATCCGGTGGCGTTCCTCGTCGCCGATACCGCAGCGCAAGCACAGGACGCGGCAGAGGCGGTCATCGTCGACTACGAAACCCTGCCCGCCATCACCGATGCCACCGCCGCGCTGGCCGGCGGGGCGGTGCAGATCTGGCCGCAGGCGCCGGGCAATTGCGCCTTCACCTTCCGCCGCGGCGATGCCGCCGCGGTGGCCGCCGCCTTCGCCGACGCGCATCGCGTCGTCACGCTCGATCTGATCAATAACCGCATCGCCGCCGTGCCGATGGAGGCGCGGGCGGCGCGTGGACAGTACGACGCCGCGCGCGGGCAGTTCCTGCTGACCCTGTCGGGCCAGGGGGTGCACACGATCCGCGCCCAGATGGCGGCACCGATCCTGGGCGTGGCGGAAGATGCGCTGCGCATCGTCGCCCCCGATGTGGGCGGCGGCTTCGGTCCCAAGAATGCCGTCTATCCGGAATATGTGCTGGTGCTGGCCGCGGCGCGGCGCCTCGGCATGCCGGTCACCTGGCAGGCCAGCCGGACCGAGGATTTCCTGACCACCGCGCATGGGCGCGACAATCGCACCCGCGCCCGCCTCGCCCTCGACGCCGCCGGCATGATCCTGGGGCTGGAAGTGGTGACGCATGCCAATCTCGGCGCCTATCTCTCCCCGGGCGGCGTCGGCAGCTGCACCAATTCGCCGGCCACGGCGATGGGCGGTGTCTATGCCGTGCCGGCGGTCTGCATGGAAGTGCGCGGCGTCTTCACCAATACCACCCCGATCGATGCCTATCGCGGCGCCGGCAAGCCGGAGGCGAATTACATCATCGAGCGCCTGCTCGACCGCGCCGCGCGCGAAACCGGCATGGATGCGGCGATGCTGCGCCGGCGCAATC
The DNA here is from genome assembly GCA_028869595.1 of Rhodospirillales bacterium. Lineage (GTDB taxonomy): Bacteria > Pseudomonadota > Alphaproteobacteria > Acetobacterales > Acetobacteraceae > JAGWRU01. Next base: position 10,893 of record JAGWRU010000220.1, on the reverse strand, counting down.
TGATCGGCGCGTTTCCCTATCGCAGCGCGCTGGGCATGGTGATCGATTGCGGCGATCCGCGCGCGCGGCTGGATGCCGCCCTGGCGGCGGCCGATCGGGACGGATTTCCGGCGCGCCGGGCCGCTTCGGCTGCACGCGGGCGGCTGCGCGGCCTGGGCTTCGCCTGCTTCCTGGAAACCGCGCGCGGCGCGCCCGGCGAATGGGCGGCGATCCGCTTCGCCGCCGACGGGATGATCGAACTGGCCAGTGGCGTGCAGTCGAACGGGCAAGGCCACGAGACCAGCTTTCCCCAGATTGCCGCCGACCGGCTGGGTCTGCCGTGCGAAATGTTCCGCATCGTCCAGGCCGATACCGCGCAAGTGCCGCGCGGGCACGGGCATGGCGGCGCGCGCTCGCTGCATATGGGCGGCACCGCACTGGTCGGCGCGATGGAGGCGATGCTGATCCGCGCGCGGCGTCTCGCGGCAAGGCTGTTGCAGGCCGATGCCGCCGCCCTGATCTATGCCGATGGCTCGTTCAGCGTGCCGGGCGACGCGCGGGCGATCGGCCTGCCCGCCCTCGCCCGCGCCGCGGCCGAGACGAATGAGACGCTGGATACGGAACATGACAGCCCGCTGGAGCGTGTCACCTTCCCGCATGGCTGCCACGCGGCGGAGGTGGAAATCGATCCGGAAACCGGCGCGGTGACGCTGCTGCGCTATGTCGGGGTCGATGATTACGGCACGCTGGTCAATCCGATGCTGACGCGCGGGCAGGTGCAGGGCGGGCTTGCCCAGGGCATCGGCCAGGCGCTGATGGAGGAAATCCGCTTCGACCACGACAGCGGCCAGATGCAAAGCGCCAGCCTGCAGGATTACTGTCTTCCCCGCGCCGCCGATCTGCCGGGGCTGGAGATCGCCTTCGCCGGCATTCCGACCGATGCCAATCCGCTGGGGGTGAAGGGCTCGGGCCAGGCCGGCTGCATCGCCGCGCCGCAGACGGTGATGAACGCGGTGCTGGATGCGCTGGCCCCGCTCGGCATCGACGATCTCGACATGCCGGCAACCCCGATGCGTGTCTGGCAGGCGATCGCGCGCGCGCGCAGTGGCGGATAAAGCCTACTGAAAATCCCGCGTCTTCTGGCGCAGCGCATCGCCATGCGTGGCGATCGCGGCCAAGGCTGCCGAGTAATCCTCCAGGCGCTGGGCGATCAGATGCACGACCTCGCCTTCGCGCTGGATGCGCCCCCGCACGGCCAGCATGTGGGCGCCCAGAACCGTCTGGCGCTGCGCTTCGAACAGGCTGGGCCAGATCACCAGATTGGCGATCCCCGTCTCATCCTCCATGGTCACGAACAGGACGCCATGGGCGCTGCCGGGGCGCTGGCGCACCAGGACGATGCCGGCAACCTCCAGCCGGCAGCCATCGGGCGCGGCCATCGCCTCGGCGCAGGAAGCGATGCGCCGCTGCCGCAGCATGGCGCGCAGGAAGGAAACCGGATGCGCCCGCAGGGTCAGGCCGGTATGGGCGTAATCGGCAACCACTTCGCCGCCCGCCGGCATCGGGCGAAGAGGCAAGGCAGGCTCTGCCAGTTCCGCAACGGTTTCGCCTGCCTGCGCGGCGGCGGCAAAAAGCGGCAACGGAGTGTCGCGCAGCGCTTTGATCGCCCACAGCGCCTCCCGCCGGGCGAGGCCGAAATGCGGGCGGAAGGCATCGGCCTCGGCCAGGACGATCAGCGCCGCCTGCGGCACGCCGCCCCGATGCCACAGATCGTCGACCGAGGTGAAAAGCCGCACCGCCCGGGCCGCGAGAATGGCGCCGGCATGGGCATTGGCAAGCCCCTTGACCATCCGCATGCCCAGCCGGACGGCAAGATGCCCGCCCGCCTCGCCGGGTTCCAGCGTGCAATCCCAGCGCGAGGCCTGGATACAGACGGGGCGCACGGCAACGCCGTGGCGGATGGCATCGCGCACGATCTGGGCCGGGGCGTAGAAACCCATCGGCTGGGAATTCAGCAGGGCGGCGCAGAAGACATCCGGATGGTGGCATTTCAGCCAGGCCGAGGCATAGGCGAGCAGCGCGAAGGAGGCGGCATGGCTTTCCGGAAAACCGTAGCTGCCGAAGCCCTCCAGCTGACGGAAAATCTGCGCGGCGAAATCGCGCGTATAGCCCCTGGCGACCATGCCGGTGATCAGCGCGTCGCCGAAGGCGGAAACGCCGCCGCTATGCTTGAAGGTGGCCATGCTCCGGCGCAGGCGATCCGCCTCTCCGGGCGTGAAGCCGGCGCATTCGATGGCAACCCGCATGGCCTGTTCCTGAAACAGCGGCACGCCGAGCGTCTTGCCCAGCACACGCTGCAATTCCGGCGTGGGATAGACGACCGGTTCCAGCCCTTCGCGGCGGCGGAGATAGGGATGGACCATGTCGCCCTGGATCGGTCCCGGCCGGACGATCGCCACCTGGATGACCAGGTCGTAATAGCTGCGCGGCTTCAGTCGCGGCAGCATCGACATCTGCGCCCGGCTCTCGATCTGGAACGTGCCGAGCGTGTCGGCCTTGCGGATCATCGCATAGGTATCCGCATCCTCCGCCGGAATGGCGGCGAGATCGAGATGGATGCCCTTCCGCGCGGCCAGCAGATCGAAGCCGCGCTTCATGCAGGACAGCATGCCGAGTGCCAGCACATCGACCTTCATGAAGCGCAGCGCGTCGATATCGTCCTTGTCCCATTCCACCACCTGCCGTCCGGCCATCGCCGCCGGCTCGATCGGCACCAGATCGTCCAGCCGGTCATGGGTCAGCACGAAACCGCCGGGATGCTGGCTGAGATGGCGCGGCGTCCCGATCAGCTGGCCGGCGAGATCGAGCGTCAGGCGCAACCGGCGATTATTGGGATCAAGCTGCAACGCCGCCTGCCTGCGATCGGCGATGTCTTGTTGCGACCAGCCATGCATCTGCGCGGCCAGGGCGGCGATCAGGTCTTCGCTCAGGCCGAGCGCCTTGCCGACATCGCGAATCGCCGCTTTCGCGCGATAGCGGATGACCGCCGCGCACAAGGCGGCATGGGCGCGGCCATAACGCGCGAAAATCCACTGAATGACGATCTCACGGCGCTCATGCTCGAAATCGACATCGATATCGGGCGGCTCGCGCCGTTCCGCCGAAACGAAGCGCTCGAACAGAAGGTCGTTGCGGGCCGGATCGATGGCGGTGATGCCCAGCACGTAGCAGACAGCGGAATTAGCTGCGCTGCCGCGCCCCTGGCAGAGAATGCCCTGGCCGCGCGCGAACTGCACGATGGCATGAACGGTGAGGAAATAGGGCGCGTAATCGAGCTGTTCGATCAGCCGCAGCTCGTGGCGCAAGAGCTGCGCGACCGTGCCGGGCAGCCCGCCGGGATAGCGCTGCGCCGCCCCTTCCCAGCTCCGCTTCTCCAGCGTCTGTTGCGCCGTCATGCTCGGATCCGCCCGCTCCTCGGGATATTGATAGGCGAGTTCATCGAGCGAGAAACGGCAGCGCGTGACGAGTTCCAGCCCCTGCGCCAGCGCCTCGGGATAGCGGGCGAATAAGCGATGCATCTCGGCCGGGGATTTGAGATAGCGGTCGGCATGGCGTTCGCGCCGCGCACCGAGTGCGTCGATGGAAAGGCCGTGGCGGATGCAGGTCACGACGTCCTGCAGGATGCGCCGACCCGGTTCGTGGAACAGCACGTCATTGGTGGCGATGACGGGCAGCGGGATCGCCGCGGCGAGGCGGGTCAGTTCGAACAGGCGGAGCTGGTCATTGGGCCGCCGGCGCAGACGCAGCGCCAGATAGGCGCGATCGCCGAAAACCGCATGCAGATGCCTGAGGCGGCGCGCGCATTCCTGGTCGGCATCCTCCGGCACGAGAATCGCGAGCAGACCCTCGCCATAAGCAGCGAGATCGGCCCAGGCGAGATCGCATTTCCCCTTGCCCGCCCGCTGCTTGCCCAGCGACAGCAGCCGGCAGAGCCGCGCATAGGCCGGCCGGTCGGTCGGATAGACCAGGATCGAGGTGCCGTCGGCGAGATCGAGGCGGCAGCCGACCACCAGGCGGATGCCGGTCGCTTTGGCGGCCTCATGGGCGCGCACGATGCCGGCGAGCGAGTTGCGGTCGGTGATGGCAAGCGCCTCGATACCAAGCGCCGCAGCGGTTGCGAATAATTCCTCGCAGGAGGAGGCGCCGCGCAGGAAGCTGAAATGCGAGGTCACCTGCAACTCGGCATAGCGCGGCCCGCTCATGCGAAAATTCCGTGCAGGAACCAGCGCTGCGAGCCGCTCCTGGCGTCGCGCCCATCGCCGGCGCGAAAAACCCAGTAGCGTTCGCCGCCATCGGACTCGATGCGGAAATAATCGCGCACTGCCTCCTGCTCGGCATCGCGCTTCCACCATTCGCCGAAAACGCGTTCCGGCCCGTCGGCGCAGTGCACCCGCCGGCGCATACCGCGCCAGGTGAAGAAAACCGGCGGATGATCGGGCAGCAGCGCGACGGTCTCGATCGGCTCGGGCGGGGTCAGCAGGCGTGCCGGACGCGGCCATTGCAGGGGCCAGCTTGCGCCGGTCGGCGGCGCCAGGGGCGGAATGCGACGCACGGCGCGTTCGGCCACATCGCTCGGCACCGGGGCGAGGCGATAGAGATTGCCCGCCCCCACCCGATTGGCGAGCAGATCGATCAGGTCGGAGACATCAGGCGTCGCCGCCTCGATCAGGCATGACGCGGCCTGGCGCGGTGCCAGCCGTTCGGTCGCGATGGCAGTCAGCGTCATCGCCTCGATCCCGAAACCGGGATCGATGGTTTCGATCCGGTCGCAGAGCAGCCGCGTCATGCGCCGGGCATCGCGCAACGGCAGGGCGGTGCCGACACGCAGCGCCTGGGCGCGGCTGTCGACGCGCTGGCAGAGCAGATCGAGCTGGCGCGCGCCGAGCCCCTTGCCCTCCAGGCTTTCGCAAAGCCGGGCAGCGAGCATGGCGATGCAGCGGGCGATGGTTTCCGCCGCAGCGATCGGCTCGGCGAAGGCGAGCCGGGCGGCGATCCGGTCGGGCGGGCGAATGGCGGCGATCGGCTCGGCGATGCGCCCATGCGCCTGATCGAGACGCCGGCCCAATTCCGGCCCGAAGCGCAGCGTCAGCGGCGCGCGCGGCGGCGCCGACAGATCGCCGATCCGCGCAAAGCCGAGCAGGTGCAGCGCCTCGACCACAGCCGGGGCGATGCGCAAGGCGGCGATCGGCAGCGTCGCGATATCCTCGGCCGCCCGGCCAGGGGCGGAAAAACGCGCCGATGGCGCGGCAAAGCGGGCCAGCGCATGCGCCGCCCCCCAATGATCGGCGATGGCGGCCTGGACATCGAAACCGGCGCCGGCGAGCCTGCTGCACAGCGTGGCGAGCATCGCCGCTTCGCCGCCATGCAGATGATCGGCGCCGGCGGATTCAAGGATGATCCCATCCGGCGGATCGGCGGCCACGATCGGCGCGAAAGAGCGCTGCATCCACAGCGCCAGCCGATCGAGCATCGCCCGATCCGCCGCCGGATCGGCATTCTGGAGAACCAGATCCGGAACCAGGGTCTGGGCCATGGTCGCGGCCATGCCGATCCGCAGGCCCGCAGTGCGGGCAGCGGCATTCACCGCCCGCACCACCCGCCGCCCCGCATCCCGCGCCACCAGAACCAGCGGCGCCTCAGCCGAAGGCGCGGCTCGGCCCGCCTGCCGCCTGACCCGATCCGTGGACAGGCTCGGCAGGAAGACGGAGATGACCCGTGTCATCGCATGCCTCCAATTCGAAAGTCGCGCCCTCTCCGCTGCGGCTGCGGATCAGCTCGACCCGCCATCGCGGGCGCCCGACCCCCGGGACGGGCAACGGCGCGGCAGGCAGAGCCGCGATGCGCCAGCGAGTGACGGCGGCCGAGGGAGGGGCGGCATCGGCGGGACAAACGGCATCCGATGATGCCGCCCCATACCGGCGGCGCAGCGCGATGCCGATCGTGGCGGAAGCTTCGGCGGCGAGTTGCAGCCGGCGTGAGGCGGTCATGCCCAGGCGGACGATTTCGGCCACCACGGCGCCGAGCCCGCCATGGCGCAGCCCTTCTTCGCAGCAGGCGAGAACCGTCCTGTCATCGCCGCCTTCGAGGTAGATGACGCGATCGGATGTCAGCCCGGCCTGCGAGAGGGCGGGGGCGAACAGATCCGGCTGGGTGAGACACCACAGCACCTTGCCGCCCGCGCGCGCGGCGATGCCGGCGGCGAACAGGGTGGCGGCGGCGTCATGGCCCGCGCCCGCGACCTCGTGCAAAGCACCGCGCGCCAGCCCGCCATGGGCCAGGCGCGCATCCAAAGCGGGGATGCCGAAGGGCAGCACCGAAGCCGTGCGCCGGTTCCGCCCCTCGATCTGGCGGACCTGGGCGCGCAAAGCCTCAAGGGCGGAAGGGGGCCGCACCGCAAACTGCCCTCCTTGGGCATGACAGGGGAATATGTTCTTTATTTGTTCTATATTGCCGGGGCAGGAGTCAAGCGCCATCGCGAACGGGGCATGCGCGCGTTCCGCCTTCCGGCCCCTGGCCGCCTCGGCTACACTGATCCTCCATAGCCAAACCGGGAGCCGGATGGTCCTGATACGCGGCAATCGCGATCTGCGCGCGGATTTCTTCCGCGGCCTCGCGCTCTGGTGGATTTTCGCCGACCATATTCCGGGCGACGTGCTGGCCGATTACAGCCTGCGCAATTTCGCCTTCTGCGACGCGACCGAGATTTTCGTGCTGCTGGCCGGCTACGGCGCGGGGCTGGCCTATGGCCGGGCCATGGATCGCAACGGCTATCTGCACACCGCCGCCGATGTCGTGCGCCGGGCCTGGACGCTTTATATCGCGCATATCTTCCTGTTCGTGGTGTTCACCGCCCAGGTCGCCTATTCCGCCGCCGCGCTCGACCGTGCCTCCTATCTGGAGGAATCCAACCTCAACGTGCTGGCCGATGCGCCGTACCGGGCGCTGCTGGAAGCGCTGAAGCTGCATTTCCAGCCCAGCCTGCTGAATATTCTGCCGCTTTATATCGTGCTGCTGCTGATCTTCGTGCCGGCGCTGGCACTGCTGCGCCAGCCGTATCTGCTGCTGAGCCTGTCGGGCATCGCCTATCTGCTGGTGCGGCATTTCGACATCAACCTGCCTTCCTGGACCGGGGGGGGATGGTTCTTCGATCCCTTCGCCTGGCAGTTCCTGTTCATGATCGGCGTCGTGCTGGCCTATCGCCCGCCGCTGATGCCGCGCATCCGCTGGCCGCTCGATCTGGCCGCCATCGTGGTGCTGGCCGCCGGGGTATTCGTGATGGTGGTGCTGACACCGCATCCGGTGGTCGGGCTCTATCTGCCGCCCGGGCTGCTGCGCTTCCTGTTGAGCGAGGACAAGACCACGCTCCACCCGTTCCGCCTGGCCGCCATCCTGGCGCTGGCCTGGGGGGTGATCCGGCTGGTGCCGATGGGCGCGGGCTGGCTGCGCTCGCGCCTTGCCGCGCCCTTCGTACTGGCCGGACAGAATTCCCTGCCGGTGTTCTGCGCCGGCATATTTTTCGGCTTTCTGTGCCGCCTGGCGCTGGAAAACGATGACGGCGCGCTGATGCAGATCGCGGTGAACGGTTTCGGCGCGCTGGCGATGCTGAGCGTTGCCGCCATCGCCGCCTGGTACCGCGCCAAGGGCCGCGCCCCCCGCCCGCCAGGGGCAACCCCGTCCGCACCGACGACGATCGAAGGGAACCCGGCATGACGCGCCTGATCCTGCTCGCCCTGCTGCTCGCCGGGATCAGCTCTGCCCCGATCCGTGCCGCAAACGCCGCCCCGTGCGCGGCCGATCCGGCGCTGCTGGTGCCCGACGATCCGCCGACGGCGTTTCAGGCGGCGCTGGCCTCGGGCAAGCCGGTGGCGATCCTGGCCATCGGCTCGGCCACCACGGCAGGCGGGAAGGAGGCGGCGCAGGCCCTGTTCCCCGCCTATCTGATGGCCGCGCTGCATCAGGCGCTGCCGGGCACCGCCTTCACGCTTGCGGTGCGCGGCGGGCGTGGCCAGACGGCCGAGGACATGCTGCCCGAACTGCACCGCGCGCTGGCCGGCGGGCACATCCCGCTGGTGCTGTGGCAGACCGGCACGGTGGAGGCGGTGCGCGGCCTGCGCCCGTCGGGCATGCAGGACGCGCTGGCGCAAGGGATCGAGGAGGTGGCGGCGCAGGGCGGCAATGTCGTGCTGATCGACCCGCAATTCAGCCGCTTCCTGCGCGCCAATGTCGACCTGCCGCCCTATGAGGCGGTGCTGAACGAGGCCGCCGCGATGCCCGGCGTGTCGCTGTTTCCCCGCTATGCGCTGATGCAGGAATGGGCCGCGAACCGGGAGATCGACCTGGAACGCACGCCACGCCGGGCGCGGGCGGCGGCGCTGGCGCGGCTGAATGCCTGTATCGGCCTGTCGCTGGCGCGTTTCGTGCTGGCCGGAATGCCGGCGGCGGAGCGCCTCAGCCAGGGTCCGCTGCCAGCCCTGCCGCGCTGATCCCGGCGATCGCCGCCGCTTCGTCATTGTCGGAGGCATCGCCGGAGATGCCGACCGCGCCCAGCAGCACGCCGGCCGCATCGCGCACCAGCACGCCGCCCGGCACCGGGATCAGCGAGCCGCCGACCACATGCGTCACGGCGGCGATGAAATAAGGCTGCTCCACCGCCCGCTTGGCCAGCGCGCGCGAGCCCATCCCGAGCGACAGCGCGCCATGCGCCTTGCCCTGGGCGATCTCCGCCCGGCGCAGGCTGGTGCCATCCTCCGCCGCATAGGCCTTCAGCACGCCGCGCGGATCGAGCACGGCGACCGCCAGCGGGGCGAATTTCGCCGCCCGGGCATGCGCCAGCGCGGCGGTGAGGATGGTCTGGGCCTGGGCGAGGGTAAGGCTCATGCGGGCACTCCGGGCAGGGATTGCAGGACGGGACGCAGATAGTCCAGGAAGCGTGCCGGATTTTCCGCGAAGGGGAAATGGCCGATCCCGTCCATGCGGCGGAATGTCGCGCCGGGGATCTGCGCGGCCGTCGCCGCCGACATCTCCGCCGTGCAGGAATAATCATATTCGCCGGTCAGCATGAATAACGGGCAGCGATTCGTGTCGATCCGCCCGATCCGCCCGCGCCCGTCCCAGTCGCCGGAATAGAAGGCGATGTCGCCGTGAAACACTGCGGGCCCGCTTTGGGCGTAGTGCCAGAGGATTTCGGCGGCGCATTCGGCCGGGCTTTGCGGGGCCATCAGCCCTTCGATCCATTCCGGCACGAAATAGCCCTGGTTGATTTCCGGATGGGCGGAATATCCGGTCTGGCGGTTGGGCACCTGCTCGCACGCCTCGCAGGCGACGATGGCGCGGAAGCTTTCCGGATGGCGCAGCGCCAGTTCCAGGCAGATTTCCCCCGACATCGAGGCGCCCAGCAGCACCGGGCGGTCGATCCCGGTGGCACGAATGAAATCCATCACCAACGCGACATAGAGATCGGTATCGAGCCGCCACGATCCCGGCACGGCGCCGGCCGGCGGCGGGGATTTGCCATGAAACGGCAGATCGGGGGCGATCAGGCGGAAATGCTGGGCAAGCCAGGGATCGGCCATCAGTCGGTGGAATTGCCGCGCATCCGAACCGGCAGTGTGCAGGCAAAGCAGCGGAATGCTTTGCCCACCCTCCTGGCCCGCCGTCTCGTGATACATCCGGTACGCAGTGCCGCGCGCGGTGACGCTTGCATAGGCGCCGCGCGCATCCGGCGGCGGCGCGGGCGGGGCTGCGGGGCGGAGCGAGACCGGCACCGGGGCGCTGCCGCCGCGCGCCAGATGCCGGCCGATATCCAGCACCCGGCGCACCACATGGGCATAGCGCATGAAGGAAAGCCGATCGCCGGAGAGCACCGCCCCCGGCACGCGCGCCAGCATGGCGAAGATCGCGTGGTGATGGCGCGGCGGCACGGGCGCGCGGAACGCCGCCCAGGCGGCGGCGGGGGCGGCCAAAGTGAAGGCGGGATCGCCCGGCCCGTCCGTGATCCGCCCGCCGGCGAAGGCGAAATGCCAGGTTCGGGGACCGTCGATCAGGGCGAAGGCGACCGTCCAGTCGCCTTGCCAGACGGCCAGCGCGGGATCGATCGCGCAGGCCGTCTGCCAGGCCTGGGGGGCGGGAAAATCGCTCATGCCGGGTCGATCACTTTCAGCACCACGGGGTGGTAGGCATCGCCGAAGCCCGCTTCCTCTGCCGCGCGCAGGCGGGTCATGGCGAGTTCGGCGCCGGCGACGGCGATGCCGGCTTCCTTGGCCAGATCGAGGGCGTAGGACAGATCCTTCATCGCGTAGCGGACGGAGAAGGCGCGTTCGGGGAAATCCTGCGGCGCCATCGCCTTCATGGCGTGGCTGCGCAGCGCGAAACTGTCGCCCGAGCCCTTGGCGATGGCGGGCAGCAGCACGTCGGGGCCGACGCCGTTGCGGCGGGCGAGCGCCATCGCCTCGGCCAAGGCCGCGATGTTTTCGATCAGCAGCATGTTGTTGAGGATCTTCACCACCTGCCCGGCGCCCGGCGGGCCGCAATGGGTGACGTCGGTGCCCATGGTGTCGAGGATCGGGCGGATATGGGCGAAGACCGCCTCGGTCGCGCCGACCATGATCGACAGCTCTCCCCTCGCGGCGGCGTCGCGGGTGCGGGCGACCGGGGCGTCGGCGAAGGCGATGGCGCGTTCGCCGAGGCGGGCGGCGGCTTCGCGCGCCAGCGCAACCGGGGCGGTGGAGGTATCGACGATGATCTGCCCGGCGGCGAGATGCGGTTCGAGTTCGGCGAGCACCGCGGCGACGGCGGGACCGTCCGGCAGGGAGAGCAGGATGAGGTCGGCGCTTGCGGCGATCTCCGCCGGATTGG
>JAGWRU010000219.1 GCA_028869595.1 Rhodospirillales bacterium | reverse complement strand
GGCGCCCTCGCCGGCGAGCCGGGCGAGGTAGCGGGCCGTCTCGGGCATGCGCCGGCGCAGATAGAGCACCGACAAAGCAGGCACCGCCCCGAAGGCCAGCACCAGGCGCCAGCGCAGATCGGCATCGACGCCAAGCGAGCCCAGCAGCAGGGAGAACAATGCCGCCACCAGCGCGCCGGCCGGCCACATCACGCCGAAGCCGATGCCGATCTTGCGGCCGCGATCGCGGCGGTTGGAATGCTCGGCCATGATGGTCGGCGACAGCACGTAATCGGCGCCGATGCCGATGCCCAGGATGAAGCGGATGGCGATCAGGCCCATCAGATTCGGGGCAAAGACCTGGGCGAAGGCGGCGACCGCCATCAGCGTCACGTCGATACCGTAGAATTTCTTGCGTCCGCGCTGGGCCAGGGCGCCGAAGATCAGCGCGCCCACCGCCGCACCCACCAGGGCGGAGCCGGCGATCAGCCCGCTTTCCAGCCCGGTGATATGCTTGACGCCGAAGCTTGCCAGCACCAGCGGCAGCACGATGCCGATCGAGGACAGATCGTAGCCGTCGGTGAACACGCCCATGCCGGTGGTGAACAGGGCGCGCCAGTGGAAGGCGCTGAATTTCTTCTCGTCCAGCTCGGTAAAGCCATTGGGTCTGGGCATCGGTCGATCTCCCGGGTTTGGCGGACAGACCCCGCGCTTAGCGGCGCGCCGTGGCAGCGCGTTTGCACTTCGATGACGTTTGCAAGACGCGCCGCACTCCGCCGCCCCCTGTCGCGGCGCGGTGCGGATGACCGGGGAGGCCTGTCCATCCCCCTTGACGTTCCAATCGCGGCGGCGAACCCTTGGCCATGACCCAGACCGCACCCGATGCCGCCGCGCTGCACGCGGCCACGCTGACCCTCGATTCCCATATCGATATCCCCTGGCCGCAGGGCCCCAGCCCGTTCGAGGACGGGCAGCGCCGCGTCGATCTGCCGAAGATGCGCCGGGGCGGTGTCTCGGCCGGGTGTTTCGTCGCCTATCTGCCGCAGGCGCGGCGCGACGCGGCAAGCCACGACGCCGCCTTCGCCCGCGCCGAGGCGATGCTGGAGGCGATACGCGGCATGGCCCAGGACCGCCCCGGCATCGCCGCGCGCATCACCGAGACGGCGGATGCGGTCGAGCAGGCGCATGCGGATGGCGTACTGGCAATCATCCCGGCGGTGGAGAACGGCTTTGCCATGGGCACCGATATCGCCCGGCTGCGCGCCTTCCGCGGCCGCGGCGCGCGCTATCTCACGCTGACCCATAACGGCCATAACGCGCTTGCCGACAGCGCCATTCCGCGCCCCGATCTCGGCGACGCGGCGGAGGAGCATGGCGGGCTGTCGGCTCTGGGACGCGCGGCGATCGGCGAGCTGAACCGGCTCGGCATGCTGGTCGATGTCTCGCACGCCTCGGTCGCGGCGATGCGCCAGGCGGTGGAGGTGTCACGCAGCCCGATCGTCGCCAGCCATTCCTCGATCCATGCGCTTTGTCCGCATCCGCGCAACCTGACCGATGCGCAGCTCGATCTGCTGCGCGATTCCGGCGGGCTGGTGCAGATCACCGCCGTTTCGGCCTTTCTGCGCAAAAGCGCCGCCCCCGATGCGGTGACGGTCGGCGATTTCATCGACCATCTGGACTATGCGGTGCAGCGCATCGGCATCGCCCATGTCGGGATCTCGTCGGATTTCGACGGCGGCGGCGGGTTTGCCGGCTGGCACGATGCCGGAGAGAGCGCCAACCTCACCGCCGAGCTGCTCCGCCGGGGCTACGGCGCCGCCGATATCGCGGCATTGTGGAGCGGCAATTTTCTGCGCCTGCTGCGCCAGGCCGAGGCGTTGGCCGCATGACGGCGATGCCGACCCGCCGCCTGGGCGACGCGACCTTGGTGCCGGCCCTCGGCCAGGGCACCTGGTATATGGGCGAACGCCGCGGCGAGGCGGAGGCGGAGATCGCCGCGCTGCGCCTCGGCCTCGATCTCGGCATGACGCTGATCGACACGGCGGAGATGTATGCCGAAGGCGGCGCCGAGCGGATCGTCGGGAAGGCCATCGCCGGGCGGCGGGCGGAGGTCTTCCTGGTCTCCAAGGTCTATCCCCATAACGCCTCCCGCCAGGGCGTGGTGGCGGCGGCGGAGCGCAGCCTGAAGCGGCTCGGGGTGGAGCGGATCGACCTTTATCTGCTGCACTGGCCGGGCAGCCATCCTTTGGGCGAGACCATTGCCGGGTTTCAGGCGCTGATCGCGGCCGGCAAGATCGCGCGCTGGGGCGTGTCGAATTTCGACCCGGCCGGGCTGGCCCGGGTGATGGCGGCGGCGCGCGCGGCGGGCAGCGCCTGCATGACCGATCAGGTGCTGTACCACCCGCAGGCGCGCGGCATCGAATTCGACCTGCTGCCTTTGTGCGCCGAACACCGGATGGCGGTGATGGCCTATTCGCCGCTGGGCCAGGCCGGGGCGTTATTGCGCTCGCCCGCGCTCGGCGCGGTGGCGCGCCGGCACGGTGTCAGTGCCGCGCAGGTGGCGCTGGCCTTCGCGCTCCGCCATCCGCATGTCATCGCCATTCCCAAGGCCGTCCATCCCGATCACATCCGCGCCAATGCCGCCGCCGCGTCGCTTCGCCTGACGCCTGCGGATCTTGCCGAAATCGATGCCGCGCACCCGCCGCCGGACCGCGCCGAACCTCTCGAAATGCTTTAGAATTATTCATCTCCCTGCCGCATTGCCGCCGGATTCGCCGGTTACCGATGGTTTCACTTCGATAGACCGCCCGCCTCGGCGCGGTCCTATCTTCGGCCATGACAGACGATGCCATGACAGACAATGCGAGGCGACGATGTGCCAGAACTGCCAGGACCATCTGGACTACCGCGACCTGCATGACGACCCGCTGACGCGGGCGCTGATGGACAGTGACGGGGTCAGCCGCGACGAATTGCGGCGCCTGCTCGCCGGCATGCGCGCGATGTTGATGGCACGCAGCGCCGAGGGCTATCGCCCGAGCGCCTAGACCATGACCAGTTCACCCTGGTTCACCGATCATGGTCTCGGTCTTTGTTCGATCGCGTGATCAACGTTTCCGGCGATGCCGCCTTCAACGATCACGCTGTGGCACGCGCGCGGTTGCGCCTTTCGATTCGCGGCCGTGGCGGTTAGGCTTTGGCCGTCCCTGACGGAGAGACGCCATGCCCCGCCTGCTTCCCCGCCGCGAGTCGCCCGCCCGAGCCCACCTGCCGCGCCTGATCGCCGCCGCCGCGCTGGTTCTGGCGGCCAGCCTGGCCGGCTGCGACGCCCCGCCGCCGCAACCGGTCCAGCCGGTGGCGCAAGGCGCCGTCCCCTATGGTTCCTACTGCTCGGCCGGCTTCTATACCTGCCCGGCCCAGGGGCCGATCGGCTCGCCCTGCGCCTGCCCCGGCCTCGGCGCGCCCAGCTATGGCAGCATTCACTGATCCGCTCGGTCGGACGTTGACGCCCAGGCCGATGCGCCAATATTCCGGCGCGGCACCGCGCTCTGCTATGCTGGCGGGCCGGCAGGAAGGGTGAGGCGTTGGGCACGAAGCGAGACGAGTGGGAAATTCCGCAGAAGCTGCAACCCGACCCGGACGATTACGAGTACGCGCTGGATCACGCGCTGTCCTCGGTGGTCGGTCTGCGCAGCTTCGTGCCTGCCGATGCCTTCACCGCCGAAACCCTGGGCACCGAGCGTCCGGGCAGTGGCGTGGTCATTTCCGAGACCGGCCTGATCGTCACCATCGGCTATCTGGTGACGGAAGCCGAAACCATCTGGATCAGCACCGAGGATGGCCGCGCTCTGCCCGGCCACGCTCTGGCCTATGACCAGGAAACCGGATTCGGCCTGGTCCAGGCACTCGGGCGGCTTGATCTGCCGGTCCTAAAACTGGGTGATTCCGACCGGCTGCGGATCGGCGATCCGCTGGTCTTTGCCGCCTGGGGTGGCCGCAAGCATGCCATCGCCACCCGGCTGGCCGGGCGGCAGGAATTCGCCGGCTATTGGGAATACGTGCTGGACGAGGCGCTGTTCCTGTCGCCGGCCCATCCGTTCTGGGGTGGCGGCGCGCTGATCGGGGCGGATGGCACGCTGATGGGGATCGGCTCGCTGATCCTGCAGCAGGGCGACGGCAAGGGGGGCCGGCTGGACATGAACATGGCGGTGCCGATCGGGCTGCTGGCCCCGATCCTGCAGGATCTGACCGCGTTCGGCCGGGTCGACCGTCCGCCGCGGCCATGGCTGGGCATGTACGCGACCGAACAGGACGACACGCTGCTGGTCGGCGGGCTGGCCGATGGGGGGCCTGCGGAAAAAGCCGGGCTGCATACCGGCGACCGCATCATCGCGGTCGGCGATGAGGAGGTGAACGACCTTGCCGGGCTATGGCGGCGCGTCTGGGCCGCCGGCAGCGCCGGGGCCGATGTCCGCCTGCGCCTGCAGCGGGAGGAGGATGTGTTCGCCGTCACCATCCGCTCCGCCGACCGCGCCCGCTTCCTCAAATCCCCGCGCCTGCATTGAGCGCGCCGCCGCTCCGCGCCGCCGTGCTGGTGGTGACGGCGTTTCAGCAGAATTGCGCCCTGCTATGGGACGATGCCAGCAAGGAGGCGGTGATCGTCGATCCCGGCGGGGAAGTGCCGCGCATCCTGGGGGCGATCGGCGAATTGCAGCTGCGCCCGCGCGCCATCTGGCTGACCCATGGTCATATCGACCATGCCGGCGGGGCGGCCGAACTGGCCGAGGCGCTGCGCGCCGCCGATCCCGCCGCCGCCATCCCGATCGAGGGACCGCACCGGGCGGATGCCTTCCTGCTGGACAATCTCGCCACCCAGGGCGCGCGCTACGGCCAGGAGGAGGCGCGCAACGTCACCCCCGATCGCTGGCTGGCCGAGGGCGACACGCTGAGCCTCGGGCCGCATCGTTTCGCGGTGCTGCATTGCCCCGGCCATTCGCCGGGCAGCGTCGTCTTCGTCAACCACGAGGCGCGCTTTGCCATGGTCGGCGACGTGCTGTTTCAGGGCTCGGTCGGGCGCACCGATTTTCCCTATGGCGATCCCGATGCGCTGATCGAGGCGATCCGTGACAAGCTGCTGCCGCTGGGCGACGATATCGGCTTCCTGTGCGGGCACGGCCCGGCATCCTCGATCGGCCAGGAGCGGCGGTTCAATCCGTTCCTGCAAGGGCTGGGCTGAGGCCTGCGGCAGCGCGCGGCAGATCGAGCATCACCACGGTGCCGACCCCGGGGGTGCTTTCCAACTTGATCCGTCCGCGCGACTGGCGCACGAAGCCATAGACCTGCGACAGGCCGAGCCCGCTGCCCCGACCCACCGGCTTGGTGGTGAAGAACGGCTCGAAAGCGGCGTGCATCACCTCCGGCGTCATGCCTTCGCCGGTATCGGTCACGCTGACGCGCACATAGGGGCCGGCCGCCATGTCGGGCTCGGCATCGGCCTCGTTCGCGGCATGCTCGATATGGGTGGTGGCGATCGAAAGCCGCCCGCCCGCCGGCATGGCGTCGCGGGCGTTGATCGCAAGGTTGAGTAGAGCCGCCTCCAATTGGTTGGGGTCGGCTTCCACCGGCCCGATCGCTTCGCCGGGGGAGAATTCCAGCGTGATCGGCGCCCCGCCCGGCGTGCCCAGCGTGGTACGCAGCATGTCGGCCATGGCGGCGATGCGGGCATTGATATCGAATACCCGTGGGCTGAGCGCCTGGCGCCGGGCGAAGGCCAGCAATTGCTGGGTCAGTGTCGCCGCCCGGTCGGCGCCGGACAAAGCCCGCTCCACATAGCGGCGCAGCGGCGAGGCATTCTCCAGCCGCCCATCCAGCGCTTCCAGATTGCCGCGCACGACCATCAGCAGATTATTGAAATCATGGGCGAGCCCGCCGGTCAGCTGGCCGATCGCCTCCATCTTCTGGACCTGGCGCAGCATATCCTCGGTATGCATACGCTCGGCGGTTTCCTGGCGCAGCGCCGCCACCACGTCGTTATATTCTTCCACCTGCCGGCGTAGTGCCTGGTTGGCCAGCGCCAGCGCCTTGGGCGAGGGCAACAGCACGATGCGCGGGATCAGCGGCCACATGGCGACGGCGGCAATGGCGGAAACCAGGGCGGTGAAGGCCTTCACCAGCCCCTCGGTCAGGTAATCCGGGTACCACAGCGTCCAGATATTGAAGACATGGGTGGTGCCGCAGGCCAGGATGAAGATCGCGAACAGGCCGACGATCCAGCCGAACACCACATCGCGCCGGCGCAGCAGCAGCACGATCAGCGCCACCGAGATCGAGAAATACGCAAGCGCGATCACCGCGTCCGAGGAAACGTGCAGCGCCATCAGCGCCGGATTCCAGGCAAGGCAGAAGCCATGGGGCGTCAACGGAACATGGTCGAAGATGGTCATCGCGCCCTCATTCGCAACCGGATCGCCGCGCCAGGCCATTCGCCGCCGAATCCGGCATGGCCGCGCGCGCGATCATATTTTCGTGATACCGATCATCCGGCGCGTCAACTCACCCCGTCAGCCAGGGCGGATGCCAGGGTTTCCGCCAAAGCGCGGATGGTGAAGGGTTTGCGCAGCACCCGCCCTTCCACCCGGGTCGGATCGGCATAGCCCGACATCAGCACGATTTTCAGCTCCGGATGGCTGATCGCCGCGCGCCCGGCCAGCTCCGTGCCGGACATGACCGGCATCGAGATATCGGTCAGCATCAAGGCGATGGCCGGATCGGCGTCAAGCTGCGCCAGCGCATCCGCGCCGCTTGCCGCGCGGCGCACGCGATAGCCGATATCCTCCAGAAATTCGGCGACGATCTCCAGCACCGCCGGCTCGTCATCGACCACCAGAATGGTCCCTGCCCCCGCGGGGGCATGAGGGGGCGGATGGGGCGGCGGGGCGGGCGGTCCGGGGCGCGTCACATGCCCCCCCGACGGGCATGGACGCCGCCGCCCGGGCGGGTCAGTCTTGCGGCGAACCCATGCCGGCGCGGGGCCGAGGCGAGGCGGGCCGGCGGCGGACGAAGCAGGGAGGGCGGGCGGTGCGTATCGTCATCGGATCGGATCATGCCGGCTTTCCGTTGAAAGGGGCGATCATCACGCATCTTACCTCACGAAATCATGAGGTCCAGGATGTTGGATCATACGACCCCGCCCCCGTCGATTTTCCCGACATCGCCGCCGCCCTGACCGGCGCCATTCTGCGCGGCACGGCGGAGCGCGGCATCATGGTCTGCGGCACCGGGGTGGGCGCGGCGATCGCGGCCAACAAGGTGGCGGGCATCCGCGCCGCCCTGCTGCACGACGCCCATTCCGCCCATCAGGCGGTGGAGCATGACGATGTGAACGTCATGTGCCTCGGCGCGCAGATCGTCGGGCCCTGGCTGGCGTTCGACCTGATCGACACGTTCCTGGCGGCGCGGTTTTCCACCGAGCCGGAGTTCCGCCGCCGGGTCGCCAAGCTGCACGCCATGGACAAAGCCCGGGCTTCGGCGAGAATGGAAGCCTTACCGTATGTTCAGGATGGATCGCCATGACCGAAGGCCCGCTGTCACGCTTTACCGTGATCGACCTGACGCGGGTGCGCGCCGGTCCCACCGCGGTCCGCCAGCTGGCCGATTGGGGGGCGAATGTCATCAAGATCGAAAGCCCCGCCGGTGATGCCGGGCTGGGCGGGGAACGACACGGGCCGGATTTCCAGAACCTCCATCGCAACAAGCGCAGCCTGACGCTCGATCTGAAATCGCCGCAGGGGGTGGCGGTGATGAAGCGCCTGGTCGCGCGCGCCGATGTGGTGGTGGAGAATTACCGCCCCGACGTGAAATTCCGCCTCGGCATCGATTACGAATCCCTGCGCGCCCTGAACAAGGGGCTGGTCTATGCCTCGATCTCCGGCTTCGGCCAGGATGGGCCGTATCGCGAACGCCCGGGCTTCGATCAGATCGCCCAGGGCATGGGCGGGCTGATGTCGATCACCGGCCTGCCGGGCCAGGGCCCGGTGCGCGTCGGCATTCCGATCGCCGATCTGACGGCCGGTATCTTCTGCGCCATGGGCATCCTGATCGCCCTGCTGGAGCGGGAGAAATCGGGCGAGGGCCAATGGGTGCAAAGCTCCCTGCTCGGCGCGCAGATCTCGATGCTGGATTTCCAGGCGGCACGCTGGACGCTGGGCGGCGAGGTGCCGGAGCAGGCCGGCAACAACCACCCGACCTCGATCCCGACCGGGGTGTTCGAGACGCGGGACGGGCATATCAACATCGCCGCCTCCGGCGACGATATTTTCCGCCGTTTCTGCAAGGCGATGGGCAAGCCCGAACTCGCCGCCGATCCGGCCTATGCCACCGGGCGGGCGCGCTCGACCAATCGCGACGCGCTGAACGCGGTGATCGCGGAGATGACGCGGAGCGATACCTCCGCCAACTGGATCGCCAAGCTGAATGCCGCCGGCGTGCCCTGCGGGCCGATCTACAAGATGAACGAGGTGTTCGCCGATCCGCAGGTCCAGCATCTCGGCATCGTGCGCCATGTCCAGCACCCAACGCTGGGCGATCAGGCGGTGATCGGCCAGCCCATCACGCTGAGCCGCAGTGAATGGAGTATCCGCAGCGCCAGCCCCGAACCGGGCGCCGATACGGATGCGATCCTGGGCGAGCTTGGCTATGACAAGGGCGAAATCGCCGCCCTGCACGCGGCGAAAGCGGTGTAGCGCGCGGCGGGCAGGGACCGCCCTGCCCGCCACCGCGCCCATGTCGCGCCATTGCCGCTCTGGCGGCTTATGCCGCGCTGTGCGGACGCAGATCCGCCAGCTTGTGGCCGGCCTGCAAATGCGCCTCGATCCGCTCCAGCGACGATCCGTTGGTTTCGGGCACCCGCGCCAGGGTGAAGAACACCCCGCCCAGACATACCAGGGCGAACAGGGCGAACGTGCCGGCCAGGCCGATCCCTTCCAGCAGCAGCGGGAAGGCGAAGACCACCACGAAATTGAAGCCCCAATTGCTGACCGAGGCCATGCTCATGCCGGTGCCGCGCACGCGCTGGGGGAAAATCTCGGACATCATCACATGCGGCAGCGGCCCCAGGCTGATGGCGAAGGAGGCGATATAGGCGGCAAGACTGACGATCACCGCCCAATCGGGCAGCAGGCCGGGCACCGTCACGGCCAGCGCGATCACCAGCAGCGAGATCGCAGTGCCGAAAAAACCGAACACCAGCAGCCGGCGCCGGCCCAGCCGATCGATCAGCCCCATCGCCAGGATGGTAGTGGCGAAATTCACCACGCCGATGCCGATCGTCGCCAGCACCTGGGTCTGGGCATTGCCGAACCCGGCATGCTGGAAAATCACCGGCGCATAATAGATCACCGCGTTGATGCCGCTGAGCTGCTGCAGGAAATACAGCCCCATGCCGACGATCAGCGCCGGGCGGACCAGCGGTGTCAGCAATTCGGCGAAGCGCGCGCCGCCGGCCGCGCGCGTGCGCACCGAGGCCTCGATCTCGGCAAGCTCGGCCTCGATCGAGGTGCCGGGCGGGCGTAGCCGCTGCAGGCTGGCCCGCGCCGCCGCCTGGCCGCGATGCATCATCAGCCAGCGCGGGCTTTCCGGCAGGAATACCAGCCCCACCAGGAACAGCAGACCGGGCACGCAGCCCAGCGCGAACATCTCCCGCCACATGCCGGGGCCGGTGATCGCGAGCCCCATCAGATAGGAGGCGACGATGCCGAAGGTGATGGCCAGCTGATAGGTAGAAACCAGCGCGCCACGAATGCGCAAAGGCGCCGTTTCGGCGATACAGAGCGGTGCGGCCACGGCGGCGACGCCGATCGCCAGCCCCAGCGCCAGGCGCGCCGCCACCAGTTCCGAGACCGCCCCGATCGCTGCGGCGGCGATGGCGCCCACGGCGAACAGCGCCGCCGCCCCCATCAGCACCGGGCGGCGGCCGAAACGCTCCGTCAGGCGTCCGGCGATGATCGCCCCGCCCAGCGCGCCCAGCGGCACCGCCGCGCTCATGAAGCCGTCGACCAGCGGCGAGAGCGGATAATCCTTGATCAGCAGCGGGCGCGCGACGCCGATAATGCCTTCGTCATAGCCGAATAACAGGCCGGCAATGGCGGCGACGGCTGCGAGAAAATAGATCATGAGCGTTCCATTCGCTTGGGGCGCCTGCCTCGATGCGCCGGGATCTGCCGCATGCTACATCGCCCCCAGATCGCGCACGCGGCAGCCGCGCGCGAGGTTGGCTTCGATCCGTTCCAGACTGCGTCCGCGCGTTTCGGGCACCATGGCCAGCACGAACAGGATCGCTGCAGCGCTGACCAGCCCGTACAGCGCGAAGGTCCAGCCGACGCCGAGATGGACCAGCAGCGGCGGGAAGCTGGCCGAGACGGCGATATTCGCCCCCCAGGCCGCCGCGGCGGCAAGCCCCATGCCCTGGCCACGCACGGATTGCGGAAACACCTCGGCCATCAGCACATAGGGAAGCGGGCCGAGGCTGATCGCGAAGCCGGTGACGAAGATACCAAGGCAGAGCAGCGCGATCGCCGCGCGCGCCGTGCCCTCTCCGGCCAGTCCCAGCGCCAGGGCGAGGGCGAGCAGACTCGCGGTCATCGGCACCAGCCCGAGCAGCAGCAGGCGACGCCTGCCAAGCCGGTCGATCAGCGCCATGGCGACCAGGGTGGCCAGCACATTGATGGCGCCGGTGCCGCTGGTCGCCAGGATCGGGCCCAGCGCGCCGGTGAAACCGACCGCCGCGAAGATAGTCGGCGCATAATACAGCACCGCGTCGATGCCGCTGAGATTGGCGAAGGCGAACAAGCCGGTGGCCAGCAGCAAGACGGGCCGCAGGCGCGGCGTGAACAGGGCACGCCAGTCGCCGGCGGGTGCGGCGGCGGCATCCTCGCCCGCGCGCGGCGGCCAGGGATCGCCAGCGCCGATGCGCTGCCAGGCATGCAGCGCCGCCTCTCTCCGGCCGGCATGGAACAGCCAGCGCGGGCTTTCCGGCAGCAAGGCCAGCCCGGCCAGCATCAGGATTGCCGGCACGCCGCCAACCGCCAGCATCGCCGGCCAGTTGGCCGATCGCGTCAGCGCCGTGCCGGCCAGATAGGCCAGCAGAATGCCGACCGTGATGGCAAGCTGAATGGCCGAGACCAGCGCGCCGCGCCAGCGGCTGGGCGCGGTTTCCCCGACATAGAGCGGCGCGATGGCGCTGGCGGCGCCGACGGCAAGCCCCAGCACCAGCCGCCAGACGGTCAGCACCGGCACCGATCCGGCCAGCGCCGCGCCGCCGGCGCCCAGGCCGAACAGCACCGCGCAGCCCATCAGCACCCGCCTTCCGCCCCAGCGCCGGCTGGCGCCGCCGGCCAGCAGCGAGCCGGCAAAGCCGCCGACCAGAATGGCCGCCACCACCACGCCTTCCTGGCTGGGGCTCAGCTGGAAGTGCCGCGACAGAAACGGCAAGGCGGGTGCGATGACGGCGGTGTTGTAGCCGATCAGCAGCCCCGCCAGGGCGGCCATGGCGGCGATCGCGGCGGCGGTCGCGCTGATCCGCCCGCCGGACGCCGCATCGCTTCTCATGAAAGCACGGCACCGAAACCGAGGCGCGCGGCCAGCGCCTCGGCATTACGCAGTGCCGTCGCGGTGATCGTCAGATAGGAATTGGCGCTGCCCTGGCTCGGCCAGATCGCGGAATCGACGCAGGTCAGATGGGCGATGCGATGAAAAGCGCCGAACGGATCCGTGACCGATGCGGCCGCATCGCGCCCCATGCGCAGGCCGCCGAATTCATGCAGCGCCGCGCCGGCCGGATGGCGCTCCACCCGCGCGACACGGGCCGAGAGCGCGGCACCGACGCGATGGGTGAAGGCTTCCATGGCCTCGAGCGTTGCCAGATCCTCGGGCGTGCGGTCGGCGATCACCACGTATTCGCGCAGCGGATCGCCCGCCCCGCCGGTCAGCGCCACCCGGGACTCGCGCGTCGCATGGCTGATGCCGAAACAGTAATAAAGCAGCGTGTCGCCATCCGGCTGGCCGTCGAGCCACATTGTCGCATCGAGCGGGCTGTACCAGACATCGCCGAACATGCCCTGCATCTGCACGTGGAAAGGCCGCTCCGGCAGCGGCGGGATGAAGGCATAGACGG
This sequence comes from Rhodospirillales bacterium, assembly GCA_028869595.1. Lineage (GTDB taxonomy): Bacteria > Pseudomonadota > Alphaproteobacteria > Acetobacterales > Acetobacteraceae > JAGWRU01. The sequence continues at coordinate 17,671 of JAGWRU010000219.1, read as the reverse complement.
CCTGACGGTTCAGCGCCTCCGGCATTTTCAGCACGGCCTGGACGAATAGATGATCGCCGACATAGCGCCCGACCAGCGGATCGACGCGGTCGAGCCCGGCGGCCAGGGCGAGCCGCGTCGACTGCACCGCGCCGCCGGCCAGGATCACTTCCTGCGCGGCGATGTCGTGCATCGCCCCGCTGCGCCGATCGCGCACCCGCACGCCGCGCACCGCCCCGTCCTGCATCTGCAGATCGAGCACGGCACATTCGGCGGTCAATGTCAGCTGCGCGCCATCCGCCATGCGCCCGAATTGCGGGCAGCGCAGCAGCCGGGCGATCGAGGAATCGAAGCCGCGCGACATCCGCCCGTTGCGCACCGCGCGCGTATCGATGCCCAGGGGCGGATAGGTGGCGGCGATGCCGTGATCGCCCAGTTTGCGGATCAGCGGGCCGGTATCGTCGATGAAATGCGGCACGTCCTGGCCCTGCTGGTCGCCACCGGAGGCCGAGATCAGCGCCTCGGCCCGCGCATACCAGGGGCGGAACGCCGCCGCGTCGCAGGGCCAATCGGCGAAGTCGCTATCGAGGAAGCGCGGCGTGCAGCCGCCCCAGAACAAGGTGCGTCCGCCGACCGCTTCCCAGGCATTGTTATTGGGCTCCATCGTGCCGGCGCGGGCGGCGTCGGCATGGGCAGTATCGGTCCACAGCGTGCGTTTGCGCACCAGATCATGGATACGCGGCACCATCGCGTGCTGCGCGGCGAAGGGGCCGGAGCCGATATGTTCGGCCATCACGAAGGGGCCGGCTTCGACGATGGCCACGCGCAGACCGCGCGCCGCCAATTCGATCGCCGCCGTCACCCCGGCAGTGCCGCTGCCGATCACCAGACATTGCGCGCCGGATGCCGCCAGCGTTTCGACCGGCGTTTCGAACACCGAGGAGAGAGCCTGCATGGCGTGCTGCCTCACCCGGCCAGAAGTGCCGCGCCGACCTTGCGGAAGGCGGCGATGATCTCGTCGGTGTCCGTCTCGCTCAACATCGGCGAGATGGTCAGCAGCGCGGCGCGGCTTTCCATATCGTCGCAGACCGGCAGCGTGCCGCGCGTGTAGCGGTATTCGGCGGCGAAGGCGTTGGCCGGATGCGACCAGGGGAAACCGTCGCGTGCGAGGGAGCGCTTATGCACCAGGCTGGGGACATTGAAATACCAGTGCATCCCCCAGTCGCGCATCGGGATGCAGGCCAGGCTGCCGGGATGGCCGCGCACGCCTTCGGCCTGCAACGCGGCGGTGAAGCGCTGGCAGAGTTCGGCCGTGGGATAGATGGTGATCAGGAACGGGCCGGTATCGCCGGCCGGATCGGCAATCTCACGCAGGCCGAGCCCGGGCAGATCGGCGATCGCCTCGCGGATGCGCCATTTCGCCGCGCGCATATTGCCGGTGATGGTATCGAGCTTGCCGAGTTGGCCCAGCGCCATCGCCCCGGTCAGATCCGACATCCGGCTGCCGATGCCCCAGAGCTGATAGCGCTCATCCATCGGGTCGAGGCGGCCCTGCTCGTTCCGCGCGAAGCCGACATCGTGGATCGCCACGCAGCGCTTATAAAGATGCTGGCTTTGCGTCACCAGCAGACCGCCTTCGCCGCTGGTCATGTTCTTGTTCAGCTGGAAGCTGAAAATGCCGATATCGCCGAAACTGCCGGCCGATCGGCCATGCAGCGACCCGCCCGCCCATTGCGCGCAATCCTCCACCATGAACAGCCCGTGTTGGCGGGCGATGGCGGCCACTTCCTCATTCCGGCCCATCGCCCCGCTCATGTTCACGAACAGCACGGCGCGGGTATGCGGGCCGATCTTGCGTCGCATGTCTTCAGGGTCGATACAGAAGCTGCGGTCGATATCGACCAGCCGGGGGATGGCGCCCAGGCGCACGATGGCGCTGAGGCAACTGACCCACATATAGCCGGGCACCAGCACCTCGTCCCCCGGGCCGATCTCGCCGGCGGCGAGCGCGATATGCAGCGCCGCCGAACCGCAATTCACCCCGAGCGCAAAGGCGTGGTTGAATTTGCGGCACCACTCCGCCTCCAGCCGATCGACCATGTGCTGCGCATCCAGGCCGTAGAAGCGGAACGGGCTTTGCGCATCCACCACCTGATCGACCAGAGCGCGTTCTTCCGCACCGATGAAATAGGCGCCGGGCAATTCCCAGGGCAGCGGCGCGGTGCGCACCGGGGTGCCGCCATCGATGGCCAATGCCTCGCCTGGCGCGAGATTGGCCGGATACGATCCACGGTTTGTCATGGAATGCGGCACCTTTCGTGCTCGATCGTAATGAACCGTCGCAATGGGCGCGGAGCCTAGCCGAAACCGATACGTTCATGTCAACCAGGAACGCGGCGCGACGCTGGCAGGAATGTCTTGCAGCACTGTTACCGTCGCCGCGGCGTCTGCTGCGCGGCCAGCACGGCGAGTGCCGCCTTCGCCGCGCGGGCGACGTGTTCGCGGCAGGCCGAGGCCGCCGCCGGGCCGTCGCGCCGTTCGATCGCCGCCATCACCCGGCCCACCTCGGCCACCGTATGGCGCAGCCTTCCGGGGGCGGAAAGCGATGTCGCGCGCAGGCGCAAAATCCGGCTGAGCAGCGGCGCGAGCATGCGCGCCACGAACGGATTGCCGCAGCCGGCCAGCAGCACATCGTAGAAGCGGCGCTTGATGGCAAGCAGCGCCTCCCGCCCGGTATCCTGCGGCAAGGCGGAAAGCTTCTTGAAAATATCACGCAGCATCGCCCGTTCGGCCTCGCTCGCGCGGGTCGCGAAACCTTCGCCGGCCAACGCCTCCAGCGCCGCGCGCAATTCGTAGATCTGCGCTGCTTCTTCCACTGACAGGAAGGCGACGAAAGCACCGCGATGGGGCAGAACGCAGACCAGACCTTCGGCTTCCAGCAGGCGCACCGCCTCGCGGACCACGGTGCGGCTGGCGCCGAACAGATCGCAGAGCAGCCGGTCCGATAAATGCTCGCCCGGCGCGAAGCGGCCGCCGGCAATCGCCGCGCGCAGCCCGTCTTCGACCTGCCGACGCAGCGGCTGTGCCACGACGCGCAGCGGATGATCCATCGCCGCGCGATCCGCCAATGCCTGCCCGTCCGCCCTCAGATCCATGGCGCCCTTTGCCTGATTGACATACAATATGACAGGTCGATATCCTGCCCGCAACACGAGAGAGAGGAACGTCCATGTCCGAAGACAGCGCGCTGTTCGACAAAGGCATGCCCATCCGTCGCGCCGTGCTGGGCGCGGAATATGTCGATGCCTCGATGGCCAATGCCGATGAATTCATGATGTCCTTCCAGCGCGCCACCACCGCCTGGGCCTGGGGCTGGGCCTGGGGCGATCCGACGCTGGATCGACGCACGCGCAGCATGTTGAACCTCGCGATGCTGACCGCCGCCGGCAAAACCGCAGAGATCAAGCTGCACGTCAAAGGCGCGCTGAATAACGGGCTGAGCGTGGCGGAGATCAAAGCCGTGCTGCTGCACGCCACCGCCTATTGCGGCATTCCCGCCGGGCTCGATGCCTTCAAGGCGGCGCATGAAGTGCTGGTCAAGGAAGGCGCGCTGCCCGCCAAGGCCGCCGGACAATGACCGCCGCCGCGCCGATCCGGCGCATCGGCTTCATCGGCATCGGCAATATGGGCTGGCCGATGGCGGCCAATCTGGTGAAAGCCGGCTTCGATGTCGCGGTCTGCGATGCCGTCGATGGCCGGGCCGCGAAATTCGCCAAGGAGATCGGCGGCAGGGCTGCCGATGATGCCGAAGCCTCGGCAAGAAACGCCGATGCAATCTGCATCATCCTGCCGACCAGCAAGCAGGTGGCCGAGGTCACCCAGGCGATGGCCGCCAGCCTCGCACCCGGGACGCTGATCATCGACATGACCTCCGGCCAGCCGGGGGTGACGCGCGGCATCGCCGCGATGCTTGCCGAACGCGGCATCGCCATGGTCGATTGCCCGGTTTCCGGCGGCGTGCCGCGCGCGCGCAGCGGTGAGCTTGCGATCATGGCCGGCGGTGACGATGCGGCGCTGGATCGCGCCGATCCGGTGCTGAAGGCGATGGGCACCTCCGTGCATCGCTGCGGCGGCATCGGCGCCGGGCAGGCGATGAAGGCGCTGAATAATCTGGTCAGCGCCGGCGGGTTTCTGATCGGTATCGAAGCGCTGCTGATCGGCCAGCGTTTCGGCCTCGACCCCGCGCTGATGGTCGATGTGCTGAATGCCTCCACGGGGATGAATAATTCGACCCAGAAGAAGTTCAAGCAATTCGTCCTGTCGCGCCGCTTCGATGCCGGGTTCGGCCTTGATCTGATGGTCAAGGACCTTTCCATCGCGCTCGAAGTCGGGCGCGATACCGCAACCCCGGCCCCCTTCGCCGCGCTGTGCCGAGAGATGTGGGCCAGTGCCGCGGCGATGCTCGGACCGGGCCAGGATCACACCGCACTCGCGCAGCTTTCCGAACGCATGGCCGGCGAAGCGCTCGGCGGCGGCAACCGCGCCGCCGGCGCCTGAACACGCTGTGCACAACCAGGAACCGAACACCATGTCCGACGGACGCGCCGACCCGCAGGACGGGCAGATGGACGCCGCCCCCGCTGCCTCGGCAGAATGGCCCGACCAGCTTTTTGCCCTGCTGAAATCGCATGATATCCGCCAGGTGGCGCTGGTGCCCGATGCCGGGCATTCCCGCCTGATCCGCCGCTGCGAGGCCGATCAGGCGATGCGCGTCATCTCGCTGACGACCGAGGAAGAGGGCATCGCCCTGCTGACCGGGGCCTGGATGGGCGGGCAGAAAGGCGTGCTGTTGATGCAATCCTCCGGCGTCGGCAATTGCATCAACATGCTGTCGCTGGCCATCATCCACCGCACGCCGATGCCGATGCTGGTGACGATGCGCGGCGATTTCGGCGAGTTCAATCCGGCCCAGGTGCCGATGGGCAATGCCACGCAGACCGTGCTGGAGGCGATGGGCACGCTGGTCAAGCGCGCCGATCGGCCCGAAGACGTGGTGCCGACCGCCGATGCCACGATCCGTCTGGCCTTCAACACGTTTCGCCCGACGGCGACGCTGATCGGTCAGCGCGTGCTCGGCGCCAAGACCTTCGGGAAATAAGTCATGACCGGATCGACAGAAATCGAATTCGCGGCATCCGGGCGGGCGCGCCGGCGCAGCGTGGTGAACGCGCTGCTCGCCGATCGCGGCGCCATGCTGGTGGTGGCCGGCCTCGGCGCACCGTCCTGGGACATCACCGCGGCCGGCGATTGCGCGACCAACCTGCCGCTCTGGGGTGGCATGGGCTCGGCGGCGATGATCGGGCTGGGTCTCGCCATCGCCCAGCCGGAACGGCGCGTGCTGGTGATCACCGGCGACGGAGAGATGCTGATGGCGCTCGGCGCGCTGGCCACCATCGCGGTGCAGCGCCCGGCCAATCTGGCGATCGTCGTGCTGGATAACGAGCATTACGGCGAAACCGGCATGCAGCCCACCCATACCGGGCACGGCGTCGATCTGGCCGGCATGGCCGCGGCAGCCGGCTTCGCGCGCGCGCTGAAACCTGCGACTGCGGCGGAGATCAAGGCGTTGCGGCAGGAAATCCATACCGGTGCCGGCCCGGTTTTCGCCGTCATCAAGATCGATGCGGAAACCCTGCCGCTGGTGCTGCCGCCGAGGGAGGGGGCGTATCTTCAGGCCCGCCTGCGCGAGGCGGTGCTGGGGCCGGCGGCACATCTGGCGTAGCGGTTGTCAGCAAAAATGGGGTGGGCGGGTTAGCCGGTCCGCGCGGGCGGAGGGCTCTCCCGTCCTTCGTCCTCGAAGGCGTCAGGCAGGCGGCGGATGCTGCGATAGTGATCATCCGCCATAAGCACGGCGGATGCGGGATCGAAACCAAAATGCCCGGCGATGCGCGCGACCCGATCGGGCCGATGCAATTGCCGGTCGGCGCGAATGATGAGGCGCGCGGATGGGCGATCGAGCAACACCCGTCCGCGCGGCCATTCGTCGTAGTCCGACCAAAGCGGGGCCGACGGTATGCCGTCTTCCCGCAAGGCACGCGCGCCGCGTCGGGCAAGCGCTGCCCAGTATTCGGCATGGCCGGTTTCGACGGTGAGCATCTCGCCATACGGCACGGCCTCGGCAAGCGGGACGGCATGGGCGAGCATGCGGGCGCGAGCATGGTCTTCGACCATCCAGAAAAGCCCGATCATAGCCGAGGTAAGACCGAACCCATCAGTCACGGTACAATACCATCACTCGGAATGTGCGGGATGGGAGTGACAAGGTGGAACGGGGCCGCCCGCGCCGCCACCCCGTCCGGTGTCAGATCAATTCACCAGCCCCACTTCCGCCATCGCCGCGCGCACCTTCGCCCGCGTCGCCTCCCCGGGCGGGGCCAAAGGCAGGCGGCAGCGCTCGCTGGTTTTGCCCAGCAGGCTGGCGGCGAATTTCACCGGCCCCGGGCTGGTCTCGGCGAATAGCGCATCATGCAGCGGCAGCAGCCGGTCCTGGATCGCCAGAGCCTCGGCCATGCGTCCTTCGCGCCAGGCGCGCTGCATCGCGCTGCACAGGCGCGGGGCGACATTGGCGGTCACGCTGATACAGCCCACCCCGCCGGCCGCATTGAACGCCAGTGCGGTGTGATCCTCGCCCGAAAGCTGGCAGAACTCCGCCCCGATGGCGCGCTTCTGCTGCAAGGGGCGCGCCAGATTGGCGGTCGCGTCCTTCACGCCGACGATGTTGCGGTGCTTGGCCAGCCGCGCCATCGTCTCCACGCTCATGTCGATGACGCTGCGCGGCGGGATGTTGTAGATGATCAGCGGCAGATCGACGGCATCGGCGATCGCCGTGAAATGCAGGAACATGCCTTCCTGGGTCGGCTTGTTGTAATAAGGCGTCACCACCAGCGTGGCGTCCGCGCCGGCTTCCTTGGCATGGCGGGCGAGGTCGATCGCCTCCTCCGTGCTGTTCGATCCGGCGCCGGCGATCACCGGCACGCGGCCTTTGGCCACCGCGATGGTGATCTCCACCACCTTCTTGTGCTCGGCATGGCTCAGCGTCGGGCTTTCCCCGGTGGTGCCGACCGGCACCAGCCCGTCCGTGCCCTCGGCGATCTGCCACTCGACGAATTCCGCCAGGGCTTTTTCATCCAGCGTCCCGTCCATGCGCATCGGCGTGATCAGCGCGACCAGCGATCCCTTGAACATCAGCCCCTCCTTGTCCTGGCCGGCAGTTTAGGCGCCCCGGCGGGCTTAGGCCAGGGTCGCCTCCGCTGGACTTAAGCCAAAGTCGCCTCCGCCTCCATGCACACCGCGCCCTCGGCGTCGCGGCTTTCCAGATGCAGCGCGCCGCCGCCGCGTTCCCAGCCCCACAGGGCGAGCGGGTTCTGATGAAAGGCCGGGCGGCGGCCGCGAAAGGCGAAGCGGGCGATGCGCGCACCCGGGCGATGGCGGCGCACCAGATCGGCCAGCAGCGTCGCCTGTAACGGCCCGTGCACGATCAGGCCGGGATAGCCCTCCTCCTTCGTCACGTAATCCAGATCGTAATGGATGCGATGGCCATTGGCGGTCAAAGCGGAGTAGCGGAACAGCAGAACCGGCCCCGGCATCACCTGATGGCCGAAGGCGCCTTCGGGCGGCGCGGCGGCACGTTCAGCGGCCTTCACCGCCGCCCCCTCGGTGCCGCGATAGACGATGTCGTGCTCCTCGGAGATGGCAAGCCCGGCCGGGCCGGATACGTCATGGCGCACGGTCACGAAGACCAGCCGGCCCGAACCGCCGGATTTTTCCGTCACTTTCAGGATCGTGCTGGTGCGGCTGACCGGCTCGCCCGCGCGCAGCCTGGCATGGAATTCCAGCCGCCCACCGGCCCACATGCGGCGCGGCAGATCGTGCACCGGGGGCAGGAAGCCGCCGCGCTTCGGATGCCCGTCGCTGCCCAGCCCGGCGCCTGCCACCCAATCGTGGAACAGCATCCAATGCCACAGCGGCGGCAACTCGCCGCCCGGCGCGACCTGCTCGGGATCGAGATCAAGCGTTGCCGCCAGCCCGCGGATGCGTTCCGGCCAGACGATATCCAGGCGGGTTTCGCTGCGGCCTTCATAGTCGGCATAGCTCATCGGGCAGTCTCCTTCGGGCGAAAGACCAGGAAATGGCTGAAGCGCGCGGCAAGGTGGTATCGCGCAAAGCTGGCGGCGAAAAGCGGATCGCGGCGAAAATAGGTCAGAATGTCGAATTCCGAACCGCACCAGGGAATGCCGGGCACGGTGTCGACCACCAGCGCCACCGGGCGGGCGGCAAGGGCGCGGGCCGCATCATCCAGCACATGACGTTCGGTGGGGCCGATCGCCGCGCGCGGACGATAGCGCGCGCCATCGGCCAGGCAGCTTCGATACAGCCCCTGCAATACCCACAGATTCATCGCATCCAGCGCCTGGCGGTCATGCGCCATATTCAGCGCCGGGTAGATCGGATAGATGCCGGGCGCCAACACCAGCACCCGCCCGCGCGGGGCGGCTTGCAGGATGCGGACCAGCTGCGCCACCTCGCTGCCGGGATAGGCGATTTCCTTCCACGGTGCCTCGCCGTTGGAGATCGCGTACAGCGCGAACAGCCCGGCGCAGCAGGCGGCGATGCGATGGCGCGCCGCCGCCACGCCGGGATGGCCCAGCCGGTCGAGAAATCCCGTCGCCGCCTCGCAGGCCAGCGCGCAGGTGAACATCTCGATCGGCACGACGTGATAGGACCAGCCTTTATGCTGCACGATGGCGGAAGCGAGCGCGCCGATCGCGGCCAGCCAGAACACCGCGAGAAGGCTGGCCCGCCGGATGCGCCGGATGCGCCAGACCAGCACGATTGACAGCGCGGCCAGGAAACACTCCACCGCGCCCATGCGGCTGCCGGTCAGGGTCTGCTCCAGGCTCAGGCCGCGGGGGACGTACAGGCGAAACACCAGATGCAGCAGCGCCCCATAGGCCGGCAGGAAGATCGCGATGGCGGCGAGATAGGCCGCCCAGATCGCCGCCATCGCCCAGGGCACCGGATCGATGAGGCCGGCCCGCGCGCCATCGGGGCGGCGGCACAGCACCCAGGCCTCGACCAGCGCCGGAATGCCCAGGAAATAGGGCTTCAGCGCGAAACCCAGCGCGGCCAGGATCACCGCGCCGGCCAGCGCACCGCGCGGCACCGCCTGGCCCGCAGCCCGTCGGGCGGCGGCGAACAGATAGGGCAGCGCGGCGATCAGCATCAGATGCTCGCGCTGGGCGAAATCGTACCCGGCGCAAAGCAGCAGGAGGCCCGGCAGGATGTCGTGAAAAGCCCGCCCCGCCGCGCCTTCGCCGGCGCGATCGCGCACCCGCCAGGACAGGCGCCAGGCCAGCACGCCGAGGGCGAACACGCAAAGCCGCACCGCCCATAACGCGCCGATCAGCCCGGTGCGGGCCAGCATCGCCGGCAGCAAATTCAGCACGAAGATCAGCGGCGGATTGACATCGAGCAGATCGCGATAGAGCCGCGCCCCGTCCAGCCAGCGCTGACTGAATTGCAGCACGGCGGCGACGTCGTGGTTGAAGGGCGGCGCGCAGATCGCCGGCAGAAAGGCGAGTGCCGGCAGCAGCGAGGCAACCGGCCCGACCCAGCGCCGGGGGGAAGGCGGAACATCCATGGCCTGCTTGTCGCCCCTCGGCGCAGACGGGGCAAGACGCGGCGTCGCCCATGATGACAAAGCAAGACGCGGCTCCGCCGCGTGTGGCATAGAGCCGCCGGCATGGAGGCAGCAGAATACGACCGGATGGACGCGGCCGAGCAGGGCATGTGGTGGTACCGCGCCCTGCATGCCCGGCTGGGCGACGCGCTGGCCCCGGTCACCGACGGACCGGTGCTCGATGCCGGCTGCGGCACGGGCGGGCTGCTCGCCTATCTGGCGCAGCGTTTTCCCGATCTCGCCACGATCGGGGTGGAATTCGCCCCTGCCGCCGCCCGCGCCGCGGCCAAATCCGCCCGCCCGGTGGCACGCGGCAGCATCAACGCCCTGCCCTTCGCCGAGGGCCGCTTCGCCGCCGCGATCGCCGCCGACGTGCTCTGCCATGGCGCGGTCGACCCGGTCCGGGCACTGGCCGAGCTGCACCGCGTGCTGCGCCCGGACGGGCTGCTGATCGTCAATATGCCGGCCTATGGATGGCTGCTCTCGGCGCATGACCGCGCGGTTCATAATACCCGCCGGGTGACGCGCGGCGCCCTGGCCGCGATGCTGGCCGGGGCCGGGTTCACCGCGATCCGCGCCGGCTACTGGAACAGCCTGCTTCTGCCGCTGATGATCGCGCATCGGCTGGCCCATCGGGGCGATGGCGGCGCGGGTTCCGACGTGGCGCCGTTTCGCCCCTGGCTGGATCGCGCCCTGCACCGTATGACGGAGATCGAGCGGCAACGCGCCTGGCCCTGGCCGGCCGGCGGCTCGGTGCTCGCGATCGCCCGCCGCCCTGCATGAGGCTTTGCATGGACCAGCCTGCCCCTGCCGCCGATGTGGCGCCCCGGCCCGCATTCGGCCTTTCGATCGTCGTGCCCGTTTATCGCGGGGCGGCAACGGTGGGCCGGCTGGTCGATGCCCTGGCCGCGCTCCGCCCGGCCGGCGGGCTGGAAGTGGTGCTGGTCAATGACGGCAGCCCCGATGACAGCGACGCCGCCTGCCGCGCCCTGCTGGCGCGCACCGACATCGCCATCGTCTATGTCGAGCATGCGCGTAATTTCGGCGAGCATAACGCGGTGATGACCGGGCTGCGCCACGCCAGCGGCGCCTATGTCATCACCATGGACGACGATCTGCAGAACCCGCCGGAGGAAGTGACGCGGCTCTATGACCATGCCCGCCTCGGCCACTGGGACGTGGTCTATACCCGCTATGCGGTGAAGCAGCATGCCGGCTGGCGCAATCTCGGCTCGCGCTTCGCCAATGCGGTGGCCGACCGGCTGCTCGACAAGCCGCGCGGGCTGTATCTCTCCTCCTTTCGCTGCATGGCGGCGTTGGTGGTGCGCGAAATCGTCCGCTACACCGGGCCGTACCCGTATGTCGACGGGCTGATCATGCAGGTCACCCGCCATATCGACAGTATCGAGGTGGCCCATCTGCCGCGTGCCGAGGGGCGGTCGAACTACACGCTGCGTCGGCTGGTGCGGCTATGGCTCAATCTCGCCACCAGTTTTTCCCTCGCCCCGCTGCGCCTGGCGATCTGGGCCGGCCTCGCCATGGCGCTGCTCGGCGCGGTGGGTGCGGTGCTGACCATCGCCGAGGCGCTGATCCTGCACGACACGCCGTCGGGCTGGGCATCCACCATGACGGTGATCCTGTTCGTCGGCGGCGTGCAGTCGCTGATCCTCGGCGTGCTCGGCGAATATGTCGGGCGCACCTTTCTCAGCGCCAACGGCAAGCCGCAGGGCAGCGTGCGCACCGTGCTGCGCAACGGGCGCGAAGGAACCCAGGCATGAGCGCCTATTGGGCCTCCCTCTGGGCGGCGATCGCGATCAGCATGGCCGGGCAGGGGCTGCTCAAGGCCGGCGCCGCGCAGCCCGGGTTCCTGGCCCAGATCTTCGACTGGCACACGCTGCTGGGATTGATGCTGTACGGCAGCTCGGCGCTGCTCTATATCATCGCGCTGCGGCGCATCCCGGTCTCGGTGGCGCTGCCCTGCTCGGCGATTTCCTATGTCGGCGCGGCGCTGATGGGCCGCTTCCTGTTCCACGAAACCATCGGCCCGGCCCATCTCGCCGCGATCGGCCTGATCATTGCAGGCGTGGGGCTGCTGGCTCTGAGCTAGCCGGCGCAGGGGCAGGCGCGAAGGCGCCGAACTGGCTGTCGGGACGGGCAAAGGCGCCATAGGCATGGCCGCCGCCGAAGGCACCGAATTGGGTTTCCGCCGGCGCGAACGCGCGGTAGGCGCCGGATGCGCCATCCGGATCGGGGGCCTGCCACAGGGCCATGACGCGGTCGCGGTAATCGGCGCCGATATCGGGGGTTTCGGAGTGATAGGCGGCGATCGCCGCCATCCAGTGCCCGGTCGCGGTGTGCAGCGCATCGAGAAAGCGCGCCGCGAACCGGGCATTGGCGCCGGGATCGAAGGCCTGATCGAGGCTTTTGAACGCATCCGGGTGATAGGCCAGATTGATCTGCAGGCAGCCGACATCGATCGAGGCGATGCCCTGGGCCTGAAAATCCCGCGCCGCCGCCACCGCCGCGGCCTTGTCGGGATAGAAATATCCCTGGCCCTGAGCATTGATGGTCCACGGCCAGGGGCGCAGCCGCCCGGTCAGCGGATCGGGCCGGCCGGTTTCGACCAGCGCGATGGCGCCCAGCAGGCGCGGCGGCAGGCGCGCGGCCCATTCGGCGCTGGCGATCGCGGTGTCGCACAGGGCGCTGTCGGCCGGATCGGGCATGGCGGGGGAAAGCGGCCCGGCGGAAGCCGGCATCGCCCCGGTGGGCTTGGGTGCGGCATGGGCCGCTGCCGCCAGCATCAACAGCAGGGCGGCCCCCAGAAGGGTGCTGGGCGAAAAGGGGCGGCGCATGCGGGCAGTGAAAGCAGGAAACCGCGCCCGGCGCCACTATCGGCTTGTACTCCCGGCGTGTCGCGCCATGGCCGCCCCGTGCGGCCCTCGAGCGGTCTTTCCCCTTGGGCGCCCCCCTTGCGCCCCCCTTGCGCCCTTGGGGCGGCTCAGCGGAACAGGAAATGCAGGCCGAGCGTCAGCAGCGCCACCACGACGAAGGCGCAGGCCACCGCGACCAGGCCGGGACGGGAATGCGCGCGGCTACGGTTCACCGGGCGTGTATCGGCGGAAAGATGTGGGTACGGGCGCATCGGCCACCCCCTGCCCTGACGGGCGGTTCGCCCTTGCGGGCGTGCTGGGAATTTTCCCTGGCCGGGCCGGCAGGACGATCCTCCTCCCCGGCCAGGGCGGCAGCATGATCCCGCCGGGATGGCGCATGCAAGCCTCTCTTGCGGGGCGTGCTTCAAATCCGGGCCGCGCATCCCTATTCTGTAGGGATGGACATGCACACGCTGCCTTCCGCTGCCTCCCCGCCTCCCCCGGCGCCGTTCGCGGTGACCGAGCGCGCCGCGCGCCGGATCGCGGAAATCGCCGCCGCAGCCGGCCCCGGCCAGGCGCTGCGCGTCTCGGTGCTGGCCGGCGGGTGCAGCGGGTTTCAATACCGCTTCGAACTCACCGATACCAGCGAACCCGACGATCTGGTGGTGACGCGCGAAGGGGCGCGGGTGGTGATCGATCCGGTCAGCCTCGATCTTCTGGGCGGCGCCGAACTCGATTATACCGAGGCGCTGATGGGCAGCCATTTCACCGTGCGCAACCCCAATGCCGCCTCCTCCTGCGGCTGCGGCACCAGCTTCGCCGTCGCGTGAAGATCGCCACCTGGAACGTCAATTCGATCCGCCAGCGCGGCGCGCTGGTGGCGGATTGGCTCGACCGGGTCGCGCCAGATCTGCTGTTCCTGCAGGAGATCAAGTGCGAGACCGAGGCTTTCCCCACCGAGGCATTCACCGCGCGCGGCTATCGCGCCGCCGTGGTGGGGCAGAAAACCTATCACGGCGTGGCCGTGCTGGGCCGCGTGCCGTTCGAGGTGACCGCCACCGCTCTGCCCGGCATGAGGCCCGAGGATGCGCCCTCGGGCCTGATCGAGGCGCGCTATATCGAAGTGGAAACCGCCTTCGCCGGCGGCAGGACCACGCTCGCCGGGCTCTATCTGCCGAACGGCAATTCCGCCGGTGCGCCGGGTTTCGCGCATAAGCTGCGCTGGATGGACCGGCTGGCGGAACGCGCCGCCGCTTTGCTCGGCGCCGGGCGGGACATGGCGCTGCTAGGCGATTTCAATGTCTGCCCCGAGGATCGCGACTGCGCCCCGGGCGCGTTGCAGCCAGGCGATGCGCTGCTGGCGCCGGAGGTCCGGGCACGGTTTCGCCGGCTGATCTGGCTGGGTCTGACCGATGCGGTGCGCACCCTTCATCCCGAACCGCCCTGCTACAGTTTCTGGGATTATCAGGCCGGCGCCTGGCCGCGCGATCGCGGATTGCGCATCGATCACGCCCTGCTGTCTCCGGTCCTGGCGGAACGGCTGGTGGCGGCCCTGCCCGACCGGGCGGAGCGGGACCGGCCGCAGCCATCGGATCATGTTCCGGTGCTGGTCACGCTGGCCGATCCGTAGACGCGATCGGATGCGCGCCCTGCGCATGCAGGGAAATATTGTCGACAATCCTGCCATCGACTACATGCGAACCATGCCGGGCCGCCTGCCCGGCCGGAGGTGGCGCAAACGCCCCCCGTTCCAGGGAGAAGCCGAGCCATGATGATCGCCCGTTCCACCGCGCGACCGCTGCTGCGCCCATTATCGCGTCTGGTCGCAACCATTGCGGCCGGATTGCTGCTGAGCGGCCTGCCGGCCCGCGCCGCGACGCTGCATGTCACGGTCGATCATCTGCACCCGGGCGGCATGATCGCGCCGCATTACGCGTTCTGCCGCGCCGCGCCCGGCAATCAGATCGCCCCCGCCGATAACGTCAATCCGTCCGTATCATGGTCGAAAGGTCCGCCCGGTACCCGCTCCTACGCCATCATCCTGACCGATACGGACAGCCCGGCCGCGCATCGCGACTGGATGAACGTGCCGGGCAAGATGCTGACCGCCGCCGTGAAACGGCAGAGTTTCTATCACTGGGTGCTGGTCGATATCCCTGCCAGCGTCACCCGCATTGCCGCCGGCGCGGTGTCCTCGGCGCGCGTGCTGCACGGCAAGCCGGCCTCGGCCAGCACGATCGGCCGGCCGGGGCTGAACACCTACACCGTCGTGACCGCGGCCAATCCGGCGATGAAGGGAAAATATTTCGGCTATGACGGCCCCTGCCCGCCCTGGAATGACGCGCTGGTGCATCCCTACCATTTCACCGTCTACGCGTTGAGCGTCGCGCATCTGGCTGTGCCGGCCGGCTTCGACGGTCCCCAGGCCCTGGCGGCGATGCAGGGCAAGATCCTCGCGGAAGGGCATTTCCTGGCCCATTACACGACGAATGCCGCCAAGGGCGCGGTAGTGGCGAAATAACGCGCCCGGCGGGAACCGGCGCAGCGCCTGCGCCGGTCCCGCAACCGGGGCCGGGGTTCACCCCCAATGCGCGGGCACCCAGACCCAACGATCACGCCATACCCAACGCCCGGCGATCCAGCGCCCGCCATGCGGATAGGGATGGATGTAGCGCCCGCCGACCCAGACATAGCCGCGCCCGGACCAGCCCCAATGGCCGGGCTGCCAGACGAAATGCCCGGGCGGCGGCGGCGGCACGCGTTCCCAGCGCAAGGGCGGCGGCGCGCCATAAGGCAGGGGCGGATGGCCATGCGGGGGATGCGGCGGCGGGTAGCCCGGACGTGGCCCAAAGGGAGGGCCCGGAGGAGGACCAGACGGCGGACCATGCGGCGGACCAGGGGGCGGGCCAGGCGGCGGATATGGTTGCGCCTGGGCCGGGCGGATCAGCAGCGCGGCGGCCGCGGCCGGCAGGGCCATCAGCCAGGCGCGCCTTGCCATTCCCGTCCGGATGCTTCGTCGTTTCATCGCCATCATCGGTTCCAAAGGTGGTTGGTTGGCGATGATAGGCCGCCGCGATCGCGCTGGGTGTTTCACAATGCAACGACCCGCGCCGCCACTCTTCGGTGCAGGACGGCGGAATTCACAACCGGGATTCATGATTTATCAATATTTGAGACATAATATTAAAATTAACGCTTGAGCCCGGCATTTTTTGGACGCATTTTCCTTCAATCCGGTTTCAGCGCGCGCCCGGGAAAACCCCGTCGCGCCACGGACAGGAGGGTTTTTATGCCGGCTTTCGCCATTTCCGCCCGCGCTGCATCCCTTCGCACCCGGCTGCGCCGCGCCGCACCGCTGCTCACGATTTTGTGTGGCGCCCTCGCCGTCTCGGCGGGGCTGACGGCGGCGCGCTCCGCCACCGTCCATGCGCCGATGCATTCGGACCGGGTATGGGTATTCGTCACCGCCCCCTGTGCTCGCGCCGGCGATGCGGGCAGCTGCGCCACCCCCACCGCCGTGCTCGGCAGCCCGGGCTTCGCCACGGTGGATGAATGCTCCCGCTACGCGCAGACGGCGCTCGACAAGATCGGCAATCCCAAGCTGCTGGGCGCCTGCCGTGCCGAAGCCCAGGCCTGACCGCCGCCCGCCTGCGACGTCCGCGCCTTGATCCGGCGCTGGCTTGATCGGGCGCCGTGATCCGGCGTCGCCGGTCCGACGGCCCATTTCCCCGCGCTATGCGCCTGCACTATGCGCCCGCGCTATGCGATGGAGCGGCCACCTCCGGGTGGCATGGCGGCGGATCGCCGATCGCGGTGCCGCCGCGCCGTTTCCTGAAACAATGCCCCCTGATAGCCCGGACTGGCTCTTGCGCTGCGTTTTGCTCCGGACTACTAGGTGACTAGTCTACAAGATCCAAACCGATTTGGGGGGAAACCAATGGCTGCTTCCATCACGCGCCGCGGCTTCGGCGCGACGCTTGCCGGCACGGCTCTCGCGCTCGGCGCCACGCGCGGCGCCTCTGCCGCAGCGAAAATCCGTCTCCGCTACGGCACCGCCTTTCCGGCCAGCCATCCCGGCGTGACCCGCATCCAGGCGGCCGCCGCGACCATCGCCAAGGAGACCCATGGCGAGGTCGATCTGCAGATCTTCCCCAACAGCCAGCTCGGCGGCGAGGCCGACATGTTCTCCCAGGTGCGCTCCGGTGCGCTGGATTTCATGTCCACCTCCGGCGCCAACCAGACCGTGGTGAAGACCGGCTGGATCAACGTCATCGCCTTCGCCTTCAAGGACTACAAGCAGGTCTGGGCGGCCATGGATGGCGGCCTCGGCGATCATGTGCGCGGCGAATTCGCCAAGATCGGCATGCATTGTCTGCCCAAGATGCTGGATAACGGCTTCCGCAACATCACCTCCGGCAGCAAGCCGATCAATGCGCCGGCCGATCTCAAGAATTTCAAGATCCGCGTGCCCGGCAACGATCTCTGGGTGACCGCCTTCCGCGCCCTCGGCGCCGCCCCCACCGCGATCGATTTCGGCGAGCTGTACGCCGCGCTGCAGACCCATCTGGTCGATGGCGAGGAGAACCCGCTGCCCCTGATCGACAGCGCCAAGCTGTACGAGGTGCAGAAATACATCGCCATGACCGGGCATATCTGGGACGGGCACTACATCTTCGCCAACATGCATCGTTGGCAGGGTCTGCCCAAGGATGTCCAGGCGATCATGACCAAGGCGCTCGACGATGCCGCCCTGGCCGAACGCCAGGACATCGCCACGCTGAATACCGGCCTCGTCACCACCCTGACCAAGAAGGGGGTGAGCTTCACCTATCCGGCCAAGGACCCGTTCCGCGAGACGCTGCGCAAGGCCGGTTTCTACGCCCACTGGCAGAAGCAGTTCGGCGACAAGACCTGGGGCCTGCTGGAGAAATACAGCGGCACTCTGTAAGACCAGGCCCCGCTGAACGCGGCGCCTGCGTGTTCAGCGGGACTTGCCTGCGCACCGGATCGGCGGCGCGGCGGCGCGCGCAAGCATGCGCGCGAGGAGGAACGGACCCATGAGCATCATCCCGACCGACCTCGC
>JAGWRU010000218.1 GCA_028869595.1 Rhodospirillales bacterium | reverse complement strand
CCGCGCCACACGTGCCGGGCGCATCCGCGCCACACGTGCCGGGCGCATCCGCGCCACACGTGCCGGGCGCATCCGCGCCACACGTGCCGGGCGCATCCGCGCCACACGTGCCGGGCGCATCCGCGCCACGCATCGCCGTGCTGATCCCCTGCCGCAACGAAGCCGTAGCGATCGCCCGCGTGATCGCCGATTTCCGCGCTGCCCTGCCGGATGCGGCGATCCATGTCTGCGACAACAACTCCACCGACGCGACGGCGGCCATTGCCGCTGCGGCCGGGGCGTTCGTCGGGCGGGAGGAGCTGCCCGGCAAAGGCCATGTCATGCGCCGGATGTTTCGCGATATCGAGGCCGATTTCTACCTGACCGTGGATGGCGACGGCACCTACGACGCCGAAGCCGCCCCGGCGATGATCGCCCTCGCCCTCGCCGAAGGCTGCGATCTGGTCAATGCCATCCGGCGGGAGGAAGCCTCCGCCGCCTATCGTTTCGGCCATCGCTTCGGCAATCGCGTGCTGACCGGCATGGTCCGCCACATCTTCGGCGCGCGGGTGCAGGACATGCTGTCGGGCTACAAGCTGCTGTCGCGCCGCTTCGTCAAATCCTTCCCCGCCCTCTCGCGCGGTTTCGACATCGAGACGGAGATCACCGTCCACGCCCTCGAACTCTCCCTCCCGGTCGGCCATGTGGAGGCGCCTTATCGCGCCCGCCCGCTCGGCTCGGAAAGCAAGCTCGATACCTGGCGCGACGGGCTGCGCATCCTGGGCATGATCGTCCGCCTGATCCGCCATGAACGTCCGCTGGCCTGTTTCGGCGGGCTGGGCGTGGCGCTCGCGCTGTTCTCCCTCGCGCTCGGCCTGCCGGTGGTGGCGGAATTCCTGCGCACCGGGCTGGTGCCGCGCCTGCCCACGGCGGTCGCGGCGATGGGGCTGATGCTGGCGGCGATGATGGCCATCGTCACCGGGCTGGTGCTGGATACCGTCACCCGGGGCAGACGTGAAATGCGCATGCTGGCCTATCTCCAGGCCCCGTCGCGGCGGTAGAAAACCGCACGCACAACGCCGGAGATCGCCGCATGTCCGCCAAATCCATGATGAAACTCGGCCTGTCCATGCGCTATCTCGGCTATCACGCCGCCGCCTGGCGCCATCCGGAGGTCGATCCGGCGGGGGCGTCGAAATTCAGCCATTTCCTGCGCGTCGCACAGATGGCGGAGGCAGCGAAATTCGACATGGTGTTCCTGGCCGACGGCATCGGCCTGCGCGGCAAGGACGAACCGGCCGGCTCGCTCTGCCGTTCGGCCCAGAATGCGGAGCTGGAGCCGATCACCCTGCTATCGGCCCTGGCCCCGATGACCGAACGCATCGGCCTGGTTGCCACCGCCTCCACCACCTACAACGAACCCTTCCACATCGCGCGGAAATACGCCTCCCTCGATCAGATCAGCGGCGGGCGCGCGGGCTGGAACATCGTGACATCGTGGTCGGAGGCGGAGGCGCGCAATTTCAACCGCGATGCGCATCTGGGGTACGAGGAACGCTATGCCCGCGCCGCCGAATTCGTCGAGGTGGTGAAGGGGCTGTGGGATAGCTGGGAAGAGGACGCGCTGATCCGCGACAAGGAGAGCGGCGTTTTCTTCGATCCCGCCAAGCTGCACGTGCTGGATCACAAGGGCGAGCATTTCAAGGTGCGCGGTCCGCTGACGGTCGCGCGCACGCCGCAGGGCCGCCCGCTGCTGGTGCAGGCCGGTGCCTCCGCCCAGGGGCTGGCGATCGCTGCGGCCAGCGCCGATCTGGTCTATGCCGCCCCGCACGATATCGACACGGCGAAAACCTATTACGCCACCTTGAAGCATCTGACGGAGAAGGCGGGCCGCGCGCGCGGCGATCTGCTGATCCTGCCCGGCATCACCCCGTTCGTCGGACGCACCGCGCAGGAGGCGCGGGATAAATACGACCAGCTCAACGCGCTGGTGCATCCGCTGCTGGGGCTGTCCTATCTCTATGGCCAGATGGGCGATCTTTCCGCCTATGATCTGGATGCCCCGGTGCCCGATCCGGCCGATCCGCAGGTGCGGTCCATCGCCAAAAATCTGCTGACCCTGGCGCGGCGGGAAAATCTGACGATCCGCCAGCTATACACCCAGATCGCCGCCGGTTTCGGCACCCGCATCCTGATCGGCACGCCGGCCCAGCTCGCCGACGAGATGGAGTATTGGATGGAGCAGGGCGCCGCCGACGGCTTCAATATCTGCCCGCCCGCCCTGCCGATTGGGCTTCAGGATTTCGCCGAACTGGTGATCCCGGAATTGCAGCGGCGCGGGCGCTTCCGCACGGAATACGAGGCGGCGACGCTGCGCGGCAATCTCGGGCTGAAGATGCCGGTCAATCGGTACGCGCGGGGATAACGGATCGGGCTCAGACCAGCTCCAGCCGCAATTCCCGTCCGACCAGGGCGGCGGCGCGCTGCAGGGTTTCGACCGTGACATTGCCCTTGGCTTTGAGGATGCGGTCGATCTGGGCGCGGCTGGTCTGCATTTTTTCGGCGAGCATGGCCTTGGTCATGCCCTGACGTTCCATTTCCTGCGCAATCTGCCAGGCGACGACCCGGGTCAGGGCTTCGGCCTTGCCGGCCTCGCGGATGCCTTCCTCGTCCAGGAAAGTGTCGAGCGATGTGCCCCAATGGGGATTTTTCGTGGTCATGCCAACATCTCCTGCATTCGCCCGCGCGCCAGCCGCATATCGGCGGCGGGTGTTGCGCGGGTTTTCTTGATGAAGCCGTGCACCACGCCGATGCGCCCGCCGGCTGCGAAGAAAAGCAGGCGGGCAATCCGTCGGCTTGCCAACGTGCTGCGAATTTCCCACATGCCGTTTCCCAGCGGGCGGCAGAGCGGCATGCCGATCGGCCAGCCACATTGCACCGTCGCCAGATCGATCCCGATTATCCGGCGATCCTCCGGCGGCAGGCTGCGCAGCCATTCGAGCACGGGCTCCGCCCCGCCCGCGGTGCGATAGAAATAGGCCGGGATTTCCGGCGGCATCATGCCGGTACTTCCGACCCGATGCGTATCATATAAAATACATGCCGGCAAGGCCGGTACGGTCGGCAAAAACGCACGGCACACTCCCCCGAAAACCGGGGAAGGCTAGCCGGGCACCGTCAAGAACAGGTTGATCGACACGGCTACCGCGCCCGTCCCGCCGGCGCGGCGAGTTCGTCCAGCAGCGACCAGACCAGTGCCGGCTCCATCTTCACATCCGGATCGTTCAGCAGCCGGTCGAGCTGGGCCAGCTTGCTGTCGTATTCCGTCTCGCTCATCGCTCCGTGTTCCATAGACTCCGGTTCTCCTGAGGCAGGCCGTGGCGGCGCGGGCAGAAGGCAGGCTCGATCCGCAACCAGGACGATCTGGCCAGCCAAGCATGGCAGCCCGATGGCACGATCCTGGCAAAACCGGTCAGATCATCGACAGCAAGGGTAACGTTTCCGTTTCCGCGCCCGTCGGGGAGAAGATTACCCCATTGAAAATGGTGCGCTGCACAATCACACTCTGCTCCGATTCTGGCTTCCCCGGCCTGCCCAGCCTGATGGCGCGGCGCCGGGTGCGTGCCGCCGTACGAAGAAAGGCAAGTCGATGCTTACTGTTGGTGACAAGTTTCCCGCGTTCAACCTGACTGCCGTGAAGGGCGGGCCGGACGGCCTGGGTGGCCCCGGCAAATCCTTCGTGGATATTTCCAACGCCTCCGATGCCGGCAAGTGGAAGATCGTGTTCTTCTGGCCGAAGGATTTCACCTTCATCTGCCCGACCGAGATCGCGGCGTTCGGCAAGCTGAACGGCGATTTCAACGACCGCGACGCGGTGGTCTACGGCGTCTCCACCGACAGCGAGTTCGTGCATCTGAACTGGCGCCTGCATAACGACGATATCCGCGACCTGCCCTTCCCGATGCTGGCCGACATCAAGCGCGAACTGGCCGGCGCGCTGGGTATTCTCGACAAGGATGCCGGCGTCGCCCTGCGCGCGACCTTCATCGTCGATCCCCACGGCACCATCCAATGGGCCAGCGCCAACGGGCTGAATGTCGGGCGCAACCCGCAGGAAGTGATGCGCGTGCTGGACGCGCTGCAAACCGATGAGCTGTGCCCCTGCAACTGGGAAAAGGGCAAGGAGACGCTGCAACCCCAGGCCCTGTTCCAAAGCGCAGCCTGAACGGCCTGCGTGAATTTCCTGCTCCGGCCTTCGGTTGCCCGCCCGCGCGGGACGCCGAGGGCCGGCGACGTCCAGAAGGCCCGCACCATGTCGATCGAAACCCTGAAAACCCGCCTGCCGGACTACGCCAAGGATCTGAAGCTCAATCTCGGCTCGCTTGCGACGGAGCCGGCGCTGAACGCCCAGCAGCGCGCCGGCAGCTTCATCGTCGCCGCCCTGGCCAGCCGCAACCCGACGGTGACGGCGGCGATCCTGGCCGAATTCGCCCCGCAACTCAGCGCGGCGGCGCTGGCCGCCGCCAAAGCGGCGGCTTCGATGATGGCGATGAACAATATCTATTACCGCTTCACCCATCTGGTCGGCGGCAATTATGCCGAGATGCCGGCGAAGCTGCGGATGAACGTGATGGCCCGCCCCGGCGTGGAGAAGGCGGATTTCGAGCTGTGGTCGCTCGCCGTCTCGGCGGTGAATGGCTGCGGCATGTGCATGGTCGCGCATGAGAAAGTGGTGCGCGCCGCAGGGCTGAGCGCCGAGCAGGTGCAGGCGGCGGTGCGCATCGCAGCCGTCGTGCATGCGGTGGCAGCGACGCTGGACGGCGAGGATGCGCTGGCGGGGTGAGCGGGAGTTAAGAGATTAGCTTCTGTAAGTTGCATGGGTGGGTTTAACCACCCCTTTCACGCCGAGGATGAATGTAGAGAAGCTAAATGGAACTACCCATATCCCGACTCGGGGTTCTGGATAGGTCAGTACGCCATCCATGGAATGGCCTGTGGTCTGGTTGCGGGTATCTATTCCCCGCCTGTAGATTCATGAATGTATTGGATTTTTCCAATAATTAGCAGTAACGTCCGAATTAGGCGGACGCAGATCACATTTTCTTCTGGCGCTGCGGCCATCCGAACCAGTAATTAAGAAGTGTCCGGCTGCGTTCCAGCGCAGCCGGACACTCTCGACGCCTCGTAAGAAGCGCCGACTATGATGCCCGGGTGGCGGAACGGTAGACGCAGCGGTCTTTAAAACCGACGGTGACTAGCCATGCGGGTTCGAATCCCGTCCCGGGCATCAATCTGCTTTGTTGTCAACTTAGCCTCGCAGCCATTCTCCTCTTTACCAGACGACACCCTTAGGGCGTATCAAATCGGATAAAGGATTTTGCGGTTAACCCTATTCGAACCGCATTAGGAATGGGCAAAAGATTATGTGTCCTTTAGTGACACATCACATTAGGCGATGTCAAACCTGGAGTGGTTGATCATGATCACGACTCGCCGAATTTTTATCTAAAATCACTCACCCCTGATTCTCTCACGCGAAATTTCTGGCGTGTTTAAATCTAAATCCCAACTCCGAATTAAAATTCAAATTTTTTTGGGATGCCGCTTCAAATGAGAAAGGAACGTCGCTGGGTCGCGAGCTAAGGATCTACAAATTTATGACATAACATTGTTAGAATTGAATTTTTTGAGCCATTTGTGGGTGGACAATCATACCGAAGACGCCACCGCCGGGGCCAGTTCCAGCGTGCGCGCGGCCGGATGGGCGGGGTTGCGAAAGCGCAACTCCCCCTCCGCCACCGCATCCGGGGCGGGCAGGCCGAATAATTCCAGGCGGGAGGTGCAGGTTACCGCCACCACCGGGCGCGCGGCGGGATGCGTCAGGAATTGCCGCGCCTCCCCCTCCAGCTCCAGCCGCTCGCGCAGGCCGCGCCATTCCGCGCGGTCGGTATCTTCGATGAACATCGCCAGAATACCGGGGCGCGCGCCGGATAGCCGCACCGGCGCGATGCTGGCCAGCCGGCGGCGCACGGCGGCGGCCACCTCGTTCTCCCGCCCGGCGCGGGCGGCCATGACGAACACGCCGCCGCCTGCGGCGGTGACGGAAAGATGGGCCTCGGGCCCGAATTCGCGGCGCAGCCGGCCCATCAGCCCCGCCTCCGCCGCCTGGGCGCCGGCCAGCAGCAGCGGGTCGAGGCGCAGCACGGCGGCCGCATCCTCGGTCTGGCGGGTCTGGCCTTCCAGCATGGCGCGGATCGCCCCGTGCAGCGCGGCCAGCGGATCGGCACTGTCCGGCCCGGCTTCGCGCAGCCCGTCGGGCAGGGTCATTTTCAGCAGATAGCGTCCGGGATGGGCGGCAAGCCAGGTCTGCAGATCGGGATCGACGCGATCGGCCAGACGGAACCAGGTGCCGCGATGCACCTCCCGCCCTTCCTCGGCGGAGATCACGTCGCAGGCCAATTCCGCCTGCGCCGCGCCGCGCGTCAGCAGCAGGTCGAACGGGGCTTCTTCGGCCAGACCGCTATAGGAAATCTCGAACCCGCGCGCCCGTTGCAGCGCGGCGCTGCGCAGGATGTGAAAGAACGGGATCAGCGTCGCCTCGCCCGACAGCGCGGCGTCCAGCCGCGCGGCAAGGCGGGCCTGCCCGGCCGGGGGCAGGGCGCGGGACAGGGCGACGGCTTCCATCGCCAGGGCGGCGATGCGCGCATCGGCGGGCTGCGCGATGCCCGGGGCCGGGGACTGGGCCAGGCGGTGGAGGGCGAATTCGACGGCGTGGCGCTGCATCAGCACCTTGCCGGCGCGGCTGCCCTCGGCCGCGCGGGCGCGCAACGCCGCGATCCGCGAGGCCCAGCGGCGTGAGCCGACAAGCGCGATCAGCGCGGCGGGGGCGGTTGCGAGGGAAATTTTGCGCACAGGCACAGGGTTTGTTTAGCGAGCGCAATGGCGGGGCGTCAAGGCGGTGGGGGCGTCGGCCTAAGAAATCTCGCCGCGCACCCGCGCGGCGGCATCGCACATCGCCTTGAGCTTACCGAAAGCAACCTCCCGGGGCATGTATTTCATGCCGCAATCCGGCGCCGGGATCAGCCGCTCGGCCGCGACATAGCGCAGCCCCTGGCGGATGCGGTCGGCCACCACCTCCACCGTCTCGACCTTGGGATCGCCGAGATCGAGCACGCCGAGCATGATCTTCTTCGCCGAGAGATCCGTGAGCACGCCAAGATCGAGCCGGGGCTGCGCGGCCTCGATCGAGATCTGATCGGCGGTGGTATCGGCAAGCTCCGCCAGAAAGGCATAGCCGGCGGGCTTGCTCGATCCCGGCACGACGGCGGCATAGCCGAAGCACAGATGCACGACGGTCGGCACCGTGATGCCCTGAAGCGCGCGGTTGATCGCCCGCACGGCATAGCGCTTCGCTTGATCGGGGTTGTTGCGCACCCACGGCTCGTCGAGCTGGATGACGTCGGCGCCGGCTTTCTGCAGATCCAGCGCCTCCTCGTTGACCGCTGCGGCAAAGGCCATCGCGAGTTCCTCGTCGTCCTTGTAGAACTCGTTCCTGGCCTGCTGGCTCATGGTGAAGGGACCGGGCAGGGTGATCTTGGCGGCGCGATCCGTGTGCCGGCGAAGGAATTGCATATCCTTCCGCTCGACGGGATGCGTCCTGCGGACGGCGCCGACCACCCGGGGCACCGGCGTCGGCAACCCGGCGCGCGAGGTGATCATTGCCGGGCGATCGGCATCGATCCCCTCCAGCGCGGTGGCAAAGCGGTTGGAATAGCTCTCCCGGCGGATTTCCCCGTCGGTGACGATATCGATGCCGGCGCGCTCCATCTCCCGGATGGCAAGGATGGTGGCGTCATCCTGGGCTTCGGCCAGACGTTCCTCGGGGATGCGCCATAGATCGTGCAGGCGGGTGCGCGGCACGGATTTCGCCAGCAGCGCACGATCGACCAGCCATTCCGGCTGCGGATAGCTGCCCACGACGGTGGTCGGAAGCAGGTGTTGTGGCAGGCTCATGATGCGTCTCTCCCCCCTGTCTCAGCGCCCCCGCCCGAGCGCCAGCACCGACTTCGCCAGCGCCTCGATGGCCCAGGGAATATCGCCCTCATCGATATCGAATTGCGGCGTGTGATGGCCGGAGGGAAGATCGGAGCCGATCACCGCGTAGATTGCCTGCCCTCCCCGCTCCTGCACGCGGCGCATGAAATAGGTGGCATCCTCGCTGCCGCCGGCATGATGCGGCGCGGGGTCGATGGCGATGCCCGCCGTGTCGGCCACCGCCTGCGCGACACGTGCCGCCAGCGCCGCGTCCGATTCGGCGGTGGTGGTGCGGCCGACCAGACGGATATCCACCTCCAATTCCTGCGCTGCCGCCGCGCCGCGCAGAACCGCCTCGGCGCGTTGCAGCATGTAGTCGGTGATCTCGGCGTTCTCGCCGCGCACTTCCATCTGCATCACGGCCTCGTCGGCGATCACGTTGCGCCCCGATCCGGCGCGCAGCGTGCCGACATTCACGCGCGACCGGCCGGCGCGATGGCGGGAGATGCCGTAGAGGCCGAGCACCGCCGTCGCCGCGCCCAGCAGCGCGTTGCGCCCTTCCTGCGGATTGCCGCCCGCATGCGCGGCCTGACCACGAAAGGTCACATCCAGCTTGGCGCTGGCAAGATGGCCGAACACGTCGGGCCGGAACGTCCGGCTCGGCACCCCGGTGCCAAGATGGATGGCGATGAAATGATCCACATCGTCCACCACGCCGGCCTTGACCATCGGCAGCGCGCCGCGCCCGCCTTCCTCCGCCGGCTGGAAGATGAACTTCACCGTGCCGGCAAGCTGGTCCTTCATGCCGCTCAGGACTTCCGCCACCGCGAGCCCGATCGCGGTATGGGCGTCATGCGCGCAGGAATGCATCACGCCCGGATGGATCGAGGCGAAACCCTCGCGCTTCGGCAGATGCGCCTGGGTGTCGTCTTCCAGGATCGGCAGCGCATCCATGTCCACCCGCAGCGCCACCACCGGGCCGGGCGCGGCGCCGACCAGCGTGCCCACCACGGCGGTGTGGCCGCCGGCCAGGGCGGGAAGGAATTCCGCCGCCGCGCCCTCCGCCTCGGCACGGCGATAGGCGTGCTCGATCACCGCTTCGGGCGGCAGGCCGACCCGGCTGGCGCTGTCCATCACCTCCCGCCCGAGCTGCACGCCAAGGCCGAGGTCGCGCAGCCGCTGGGCGGCGAGGCTGGCGGTGCGAAACTCGGTCAGGCCCAGCTCCGGATGCTTGTGCAGATCGCGGCGCAGCGCGATCGCGCGGGTCGCGGCGGCGGCACAGGCGGCGGCGTCGAGGTCGGGCGCGGTCATGGCAGGGTCCTTTCGGTGGGGGCCGGGTCAGTCGGGGCAGGCGCGGCCGGGATGCGGGATTTCCGCCGGCGACGGTAATGCGGGTCCAGCACGTCGCGCACCCAGTCGCCGATCAGGTTTTCGCACAGGACCAGCAGAACCAGCGCCAGCCCGGGCAGCACCGAAGGCCACCAGGCGCCGCTGAACAGATATTGATAGCCCTGCGCGATGCGCAGCCCGAGCGACGGCGTGGTGACGGCGACGCCGAGACCGAGAAACGAGAGCGACGCCTCCAACTCCACGGCGCGCGGAATATCGACCGAGATCTGCACGAATAGCGGCCCGAGCACGTTCGGCAGCAGATGCCGGAAGATCACCCGCCGGCGCGATGCCCCGAGCAGCCGGGCGGCCAGCACGTAATCCTTCCGCCGCTCGGCCAGCACGCTGGCGCGCACCAGGCGCGCATATTGCGCCCAGCCGACCAGGCCGATCACCAGAATGACCTTGCCGAGACCGCGCCCGGTCAAGGCCAGTACCGCCAGCGCGATCAGCACGACCGGGATCGATAACTGGATATCCACCAGCCGCATCAGCACCGTATCGAACCAGCCATCGGCGGCGGCACCGGCGATCAGCCCCGCGATGCCGCCCAGTAGCACGCTGATCGCCACCGAAACGATGCCGGCAAGCAGGCTGACCCGCAATCCGTAGATGATGTTGGACGCGACGTCGCGGCCCAGCCCGTCCGTCCCCAGCGGATAGCGCCAGGTGCCGCCCTGCACCCAGGCGGGCGGGGTCAGCCGCATGAGCAGGCTTTGCTGTTCCGGGTCATGCGGCGCGATCAGCGGCGCGAACACCGCCGCCAGAATCAGCAACGCCAGGATGATCGTGGGCAGCAGCGGCGGGCGGGAGAACCTACCCATGATCGCGAACCCGCGGGTCGAGCAACCCATAGGCCATATCGACCAGGAAGTTGATCGTCACGAACATGGCGGCCACGACCAGCACATACGCAAGGATGATCGGATAATCGAGCCGATACAGCGCCTGCAGCGCCATCCGGTTCATGCCCGGCAGGGCGAAGATCGTCTCGGTGATCACGGCGCCGGCGAATAGCTGGCCGAATTGCAGGCCGAATACCGTGACCAGCGGCAGCAATGCGGTGCGCAGCGCGTGTTTCAGGATCACCACCGGCTCTGACACGCCTTTGGCGCGGGCCGTCCGAACGTGGTTCTGGTTCAGCGTTTCCAGCAAGGTGCTGCGTACCAGGCGGGTGAACAGCGCGATGCGAAAGAACGCCAGGGTGAAGGCCGGCATGATGAAATGCTGCAACCCGCCCGCGCCGGAGGCCGGCAGGATGTTGAACGCGACGCTGAAGACATAGATCAGCAGGATGCCGAGAAAGAAGGTCGGCACCGAGGAACCCAGCACGGACAGGTTGCGCAGCACGCGATCCGCCACACCGTCCGGCCGCACCGCCGCCCAGATGCCGAACGGCACGCCCAGCAGCACCGCGACGCCGATCGACAGCCCGACCAGTTCCAGAGTGACCGGCACACGCTCCAGGATCAGGCGCATGGCCGGCTGCCCGCTATAATAGGACACCCCGAGATTGCCGTGCAGCACCCCCGCCCAATAGCGGAAATACTGCACGGTCAGCGGCTGATCCAGGCCCAGCGCGGCGCGCAGGATGGCGCGGTCATGCGCGTTCATCTGCTGCGGCGCCAGCACGGCGATGGGATCCCCGGTCGCGTGGATCAGCAGAAACACGAGGCTCACGACCACCCACAGGGTGAACAGCGCCTGCAATGCCCGCGTGAGCAGAAAGCGCGCCATGACGAAAGGCTATTTCCCGGCCATCGGCTTGCTTTGCATCTGCCAGGCCAGGATCAGCCCATCGGGACGCTCCTGCCACACCACGCCATTGGCGACGCCGGCGACCTCGTCCTGATAATAAAGCGGGATGTAGGCGATGTCCTGCCGGTCGGCCAACGCATAGGCCTGCTGTTCCAGCTTGATGCGCGCGGCATCGTCGAAGGTGCCGCTGGCCTTGGCGATCAGCGCATCGGCCGGCTTGTTGCAATAATGCTCGCGATTGACATGGCCGAAGCCGAGCTTGGGATCGCGGCAATGGAACATCGCATTCCAGGTGGAAAGCGGATCGACGCTGCCCCAGCCGGCAAGATACAGGGTGAAATCGCCGCGATTCATCTGCGGAAAGAACACGGCTTTCGGGATCGCGTTCACGTTCACGGTGATCCCCACTTCCTGCAACATGCCGCCCAGCGCCTGCGCGACCAGCGAATCCTCCAGGTAGCGGTCATTGGTTGCGTCCAGGCGCACGGTGAAGCCGTGCGGATAGCCGGCCTCCGCCAGCAGCTTCTTCGCATCCGCCAGGCTGTACGCGAAGCGCTTCAGCGCCGGATCATAGGCTTCCATCAGCGGCGGCATGAACTGGCTCGCGACGGTGGCGGCACCGTCGAAGATCTTGTCGCGGAGCAGGCCGACATCGATCGCCTCGTAGACCGCCTTGCGGACGCGCGGATCGAGGAACGGGTTCTTCGCCCCCGCCGCCATGCCGCTGGAACCCGTCGCGCGCCAGTCATCCATTGCCAGATACATGGTGCGGGTGCCGGACACCGAAGTGATGTAGGCGCGTCCGCTGGATTTCACGCGCTTGAAATCCTCCGGATTGATCTTCTCGGCGATTTCGATCTGGCCGGACAGCAGGGCGGCCAGCCGGGTCGCGCCGTTCGGAATGCTTTCCAGCCGCACGAATTTGAAGGCGACCGGCTTGCCCCAATAGCCTTTCCAGGCCGCCATGTTCAGATGGTCCTCGGCAAGCCAGGACACGAACCGGTAGGGGCCGGTGCCAATCGGGTGCGCGGCGAAGGCGGTCCGCCCCTCCTGCTTGATCAGCGCCTCCGGCATGACCGGGATGCTGGAGAGATGCAGCGGAAACAGCGGGTCCGGCTGCTTGAACGTCACGTCGAGGGTGGTCGGGTTGACGACCGTGAAGCCGGTGACGTCGTTGACGAATTCCCGCATCTGCGATTTCGGGTTGTTCGCCGCATCCATGATCGACTGGCCGACATCGTCGGCGGTCATCGGCGTGCCGTTCTGGAATGTGACGCCGGCGCGCAGGGTCAATTGCCAGGATAGCGGCGAGAGGTTCTTCCACGCCACGGCGATGCGCGGCACCGCCTTGCCCTGCGCACTCTGAAACGTGATCGTGTCGAAGATGTTGCGCTGCCACGATTCCGTGGTCGTCTCGCTGCGCATGATCGGATCGAGCGTGGTGGCCCCGCCCTTGAAGGCGACGACCAGAGGCTGCTGCGCGTTATCGCCGATCGCCGCCTGGGCGGGCTGGGCGGTCCATGCCAGGCACCCTGCGATCCCGCAGGCGCCCAGCCATTGGATGGTCCGGGATGGCATCGGTTTATCCTCCTGTGGTTGTCGGTGGGACGGCGATAAGGCGCGGGCGCATCGGCGTGCGGTGGCGAGGATCGATCATCCTGCGCCCCCCCTCGCGCCGGATCGGACGATATCGTCGCGAATGCAGGCACTGAACCGCCCCGGCGCCACTTCGCGCAAGCGCGGCCGGGCCTCGGCGCAGGCCGCCAGCGCGTGGCTGCACCGGGTACGGAACGGACATCCCGATGGCGGGTTCGCCGGGCTCGGCATATCGCCTTCGAGCACGATGCGCCGGCGTGGCGCGGTCGGATCGGGCACCGGCACGGCGGACAGCAGCGCGGCCGTATACGGATGCAACGGCTGCCGGCACAGCGCCCGGCTTTCCGCAATCTCCACGATATGGCCGAGATACATCACCGCGATGCGGTCGGCGATATGCTCCACCACCGCCAGATCATGGGCGATGAACAGCAGCGTCAGCCCCAGTTGCGTGCGCAGATCGGCCAGCAGGTTCACCACCTGCGCCTGGATCGATACGTCGAGCGCCGAAACAGGCTCGTCGGCGACGATGAAATCCGGCGCGCAGGCCAGCGCCCGGGCGATGCCGATACGCTGGCGCTGGCCGCCCGAGAAGGCGTGCGGAAATCGTTGCATCGCCGCCGCCGGCAGCCCGACCATGGCAAGCAGTGCCGCCACCCGTTCCTGTCGCGCGGCGCGCGTCGGTGCCAGATTGTGGATCAGCAGCGGTTCCTGAAGCGTCTGCTCGATCGTCAGGCGCGGATTGAGCGCGGAGAACGGGTCCTGAAACACCAGCTGCATCCGCCGGCGAAACGGGCGCAGCGCCGCTTCGTCCAGCGTGGCGATGTCGGTGCCGTCGAAGACGATGCGCCCGGCGCTGGGGGGAAGCGCGCGCAGCACCGCGCGCCCCACCGTGGTCTTGCCGGAACCCGATTCCCCGACCAGCCCCAGGATTTCGCCGCGCCCGATGGAGAAGCTGACATGATCGACCGCCCGCACGGTGCCGCCACCGCGCCGGAACATCCCGCCGCGCACCGGAAAATTCTTGCACAGGCCTTCGACCTGAAGCAGCGCGTCGGTCATGCCGGCACGCCCGCGATCGCGCGCCAGCGGGCGCAGCGCACCGCGTGATCCGTGCCGCATGCCTCCATGCCAGGAACCGCATTGTCGCAGGTACCGGGCAGCGCATGCGTGCAGCGCGGATGGAAGCGGCATCCCGGGGGTTGATCGAACGGGTTCGGCGCCTCGCCCGGAATGGCCTCCAGCCGCGTTCGGGCGGAATCATCGGTCGACAGGCGCGGCACCGAACGCAGCAGCCCCTGGGTGTAAGGCATGCGCGGGGTGGCAAACAGCGCGGCGGTCGGCGCCTGTTCCACCACGCGGCCGGCGTACATCACCGTGACCCGGTCGGCGATTTCCGCCACCACCCCGAGATGGTGGGTGATGAACAGAACTGCCATGCCGATCTCGCGTTTCATGCGGGCGATCAGATCGAGCACCTGGGCCTGGATCGTCACGTCGAGCGCGGTGCTGGGTTCATCGGCGATCAGCAGGCGCGGGCGGCAGGCCAGCGCCATGGCGATCATCACCCGCTGCGCCATGCCGCCGGAGATCTGATGCGGATAGGCCGACAGCCGCGCTTCCGGATCGGGAATGCCGAGCAGCGCCAGCATTTCGGCTGCCACGCGCAGCGCCGCGCGATGGTCCTTGCCCTGATGCAGCCGCACCGTCTCGGCGATCTGCTCGCCCAGCGTATAGACCGGGTTGAGCGAACTCATCGGTTCCTGAAACACCATGGCGATCTCGTCGCCACGGATGCGCCGCAGGGCGCGGGGCGGCAGGCGCAGCAAATCGCGCACCTCGCCGTCGCGGCCCCGGAACAGAACACGCCCGCCGATCACTTCCCCGACCGGGCGCGGCACCAGCCCCATGATCGCCAGGCTGCTGACCGATTTGCCGGAGCCGGATTCACCGACCAAGGCGAGCGTCTCGCCCTCGCGCACCTCCAGGCTGACGCCGTCGACGGCGTCGGCGATCCCTTCATCGGTGCTGAAACGTACCCGCAGGTCCTGAACGCTCAATAGCGGGACTTTGCTTGCGCTCATGATGCGCAGCGACGCTATCGGCGTCCGTGGGGAGGGTCAACCCGGTTGGTGGGGTTCTGCGGTGGTATCGCGTTGGGCGGAGGATGGAGCGTGCAATCGTCGGATGATCCGGGGGAGGTTTTGTTTCCGTGCCGGTCCGGCTGTCGCGGGCCAATGTCGCCGCGACCATGCCGATCATGCGGAGGCCCGGCAACCGTGCCTCGTCCGCTTGACGGTAATGAGAATACACATTACGGTCTTCGCTGAGCTATGGAGGGCGCGATGGCATCGCTCGCGGTCACGGCCAAAGGCCAGGTCACGTTCAAACGGGACGTGCTGCACCATCTCGGCATCAAGCCGGGGGAGCGGATCGAGTTCGAAAAACTGCCGGGCGGCGAAGTGCGCATCCGCGCCGCGCGGCCGGCCGGCACGATTGACGGCTTTCTCCATATCCTGGACGGCAAGGTGAAGCGGAAGACCAAGCTGACGATCGACGCCATGAACGAGATCGCGGCTTCGGGCTGGGCTGGCCGGCTGGGCGAGAAATGAAGATCACCGTCGACACCAACGTGCTGGCGCGCGCGATCCTGCAGGACGATGCCGCGCAATGCCGCACGGCGCGCAAGCTGCTGCGGAACGCGACACTGATCGCGGTGTCGCTGCCATCTCTTTGTGAACTGGTCTGGATATTACGCCACGGCGCCAAGCTGGCGAAGGAGGATGTTGCGGCCGCCATCCGCGCGCTGCTCGATACCGCCAACGTGGTCATGAACCGGCCGGCGGTGGAGGCCGGGCTTGCCGTGCTGGAGGCCGGGGGAGACTTCGCCGACGGCATCATGGCGCATGAAGGCAAGTGGCTGGGCGGCGAAACCTTCCTGTCCTTCGACAAGAAGGCGGTCGCACTGCTGTCGCAACAGGGGGTGGCCGCGCAATTGCTGGCGTAAAGGGGAAGGTGGGCGTGGCCTGCGCCGCTACACCACCCCCAACACCCCCGCCACCACTTCCCCCGGCCGCTCCTGCTGCACCCAATGCCCCGCCCCCTCCACCAGCACGGGCGGCCCCATCCGCGCGCAGGCCTCCTCGCGCATCCGTTCCAGCGCGCCGGGCACCTGATGAATGCCCCAATCCTGCGCGCCCGCGATGAATGCCGCCGGCACCTCGATCTGCCGCCCGGCAAACACCTCCAGATCGCCGAGTGAAATCGCCCCGGTCCGGCAGCGATACCAGTTCAGCGCCCCCTGAAATCCGGTGCGGGCAAACTCCCCGGCATAGACGCCCAGTTCCGCCTCGCTCAGCCAGGTGCAGGCGGCAATCGTCGCCGCATCCGGCATCACCACGCTTTCCGGCATGCTCGCCGCCAGATCCATGATGTAATAGGTCGGCATGTCGGCCAGCGCCTCGGCATTCCAGCCGGCCAGCGCATGCGGGCGATTGCCCGGCCAATCCGCGCTTTTATGATGATAATAGCCGCGCAGAAACGCATGCAGCCCGCCCGGCGCGCCCAGCATGTCGGCATCGGCACTGCGGCCCGAATAATACCACTGGTAATGCTTGCGCGGCCGCGCCAGCGCGGCGAGCGCGGCATGAATATCCGCCTCCTGCGTCGTGCGGGTTTCCGCCAAGCGGGGCGCGCCGGTGAAGGGCGCGCTCATCAGCACCAGACGGGGGAAAATATCCGGGCGCGTCAACGCCGCCCAGGCCGCGACGGAGGCACCGAAATCATGCCCCACCACGCCCGCCACCCGCGCAACGCCCAGCCGCGCCAGCAGCCCCATCACGTCGCGCACCAGATTCAGCAGGCGAAACGAGCCGACATCCCCGTCATACGCCCCATCCCAGCCGGTGGTGCGGCCATAGCCGCGCTGATCGGGGGCGATGACATGATACCCGGCCTCGGCCAGCGCCGGCATCACCTTGCGCCAGGAATAGGCCAGTTCGGGAAATCCGTGCAGCAGCAGCAACACCGGATCGCCCGCCCGCCCGGCCTCCAGCACATGCATGCGAAGCCCGTTCACCCCTTCCACATGCCGTGCCCGGATACCGCCGGGCAGCAGCGCGGCGGGCAATGCGGGCAACGGCGCCATGGCGGCCTCCTTCAATTGCGCGGCAGGCGGGCACGCTCCGGCGCGTCGGGGTTCTGGGCGCGGTGGCGCAGCAGATGGTCGGCCAGCACGCAGGCCAGCATCGCCTCGCCCACCGGCACGGCGCGAATGCCGACGCAAGGGTCGTGGCGGCCTTTGGTCGCGACGTCGATCTCCTGCCCGGCCCGATCCACCGAATGGCGCGGCGTCAGGATGGAACTGGTGGGCTTCACGGCAAAGCGCGCCACCACCGGCTGGCCGGTGGAAATCCCGCCCAGAATCCCGCCGGCATGGTTGGCGCTGAACGCGACCTCGCCATCCTGCATCCGCATCTCATCGGCGTTTTCCTCGCCGGTCAGCGCCGCGGCGGCGAAACCCGCGCCGATCTCCACCGCCTTCACCGCGTTGATCGACATCAGCGCGCCGGCCAGATCGGCATCCAGCTTGCCATAGATCGGCGCGCCCAGACCCGGCGGCACGCCCTCGGCCACCACTTCGATCACCGCGCCGACCGAGGATCCGGCCTTGCGCACGCCGCCCAGATATTCCTCCCACGTCGCGGCCATCACCGGATCGGGGCAGAAGAACGGGTTGGCATCGACCGCATCCCAGTCCCAGCGGGCACGATCGATGGCATGCGGGCCGATCTGCACCAGCGCGCCGCGAATGACGATGCCGCTGCCCAGCACCTTGCGCGCCACCGCCCCGGCCGCGACGCGCATCGCGGTTTCGCGCGCCGAAGACCGCCCGCCGCCGCGATAATCGCGAATGCCGTATTTCAGCTCGTAGGTCAGATCGGCATGGCCGGGGCGAAACCGCGCGGCGATGTCGGAGTAATCCTTCGAACGCTGATCGACATTGTCGATGATCAGCGCGATCGGCGTGCCGGTGGTCTGCCCTTCGAACACGCCGGATGCGATGCGCACCTGATCGGGTTCCTGGCGCTGCGTGGTGAATTTCGACTGGCCCGGCCGGCGCCGATCCAGCCAGGGCTGAATATCCGCCTCTGTCAGACCCAGGCGCGGCGGGCAGCCATCGACCACGCAGCCGATCGCCGGGCCATGGCTTTCGCCCCAGGTGGTGACGCGGAACAGATGGCCGAAACTGTTATGCGACATGGCGGTTGGCTGACATGGGCGGCGCGATCAATCCGTGATGGCGGCGATATCCGGCGCCGTCGGGTTCTTCATGCCCACCAGATGATAGCCGCAATCGACATGATGCACCTCCCCGGTCACGCCGGAGCCGAGATCGGACAGCAGATAGAGGCCGGCGCCGCCGACATCCTCGATCGTGACATTGCGCTGCATCGGGGCGTTGTATTGATTCCAGCGCAGGATATAGCGGAAATCGCCGATCCCCGATGCCGCCAGCGTCTTGATCGGCCCGGCGCTGATCGCGTTCACCCGGATGCCGGCCGGCCCCAGATCGGCGGCGAGGTAGCGCACCGAGGCTTCCAGCGCCGCTTTCGAGACCCCCATCACGTTATAGTGCGGCACCCAGCGTTCGGCGCCGAGATAGGACAGCGTCAGCAGCGATCCGCCCGGCCCCATCAGCGGCACCGCGCGCTGCGCGACCGAGGTGAAGGAGAAGCAGGACACATCCATCGCCTGCAGAAACACCTCCCGCGGGGTGTCCAGATAGCGCCCGCGCAGATAGGCCTTGTCGGCGAAACCGATGGCATGGACCAGGAAATCCAGCCCGCCCCAGGCATCCTTCACGCCGGCGAAGGCGGCATCGATGCTGGCTTCGTCCGTCACGTCGCAGGGAAACACCAGATCGGAGCCGACGCTTGCCGCCAGCGGACGGACGCGGCGTTCCAGCGCCTCGCCCTGGAAGGTGAAGGCCAGGCTGGCCCCCTGCGCGGCGCAGGCGGCGGCGATCCCCCAGGCCAGGGAGTGGTCGTTCGCGACCCCCATGATCAGGCCACGCTTGCCCTGCATGAACGTCCCGCGCATGGCAGGCGGGGCTTGGTCGCGCTGGGGCATGGGCGGCTCCTTGCCGGGAAAGAAACGAACGGAATGCGGAAACGAGCGCGGGCATCGCATAGAGACGGCCCGCCCGGCAAGGGGGTCGGTTGCATCGCTGCCGGGCGAGTGTAATGATCAGTCAAGACTAGAACGATCGTTCCAGGTGCCGCCATGCCCCGCCCGCCGCTGCCGCCCTTCGACGCCGAAACCGCCGCCACCAAAGCCCGCCTGGCCGAGGATGCCTGGAACAGCCGCGACCCCGAGCGCGTCGCCCTGGCCTATACGCCGGACAGTATCTGGCGGAACCGCGCGGAGTTCCTGACCGGGCGGGCGGCGATCATCGCCTTCCTGCAACGCAAATGGACGCGGGAGCTGGAATACCGCCTGATCAAGGAAGTCTGGGCCTGGGGCGATGTCCGCATCGCGGTGCGCTTCGCCTATGAATGGCACGACGATGCCGGGCAATGGTACCGCTCCTACGGCAACGAGAACTGGGAATTCGATGCCGAAGGGCTGATGGCGCGGCGCATCGCCTCGATCAACGATCTGCCGATCGCGGCGGCGGCGCGGCTGTTCCATTGGCCGCAGGGGCGCCGGCCCGACGATCATCCCGGCCTGTCCGCGCTCGGGCTGTAGCCATGCCGCGCGAGATCGCGACCCGCGCCGACGTGCTGGCCGCGCTGGCCGAGATTTTCCGCGAATATGGCTATGACGGGGCCAGCCTGTCGCGCATCAGCGCGGCCACCGGGCTGGGTCGCGGCAGCCTGTATCATTTCTTCCCCGGCGGCAAAGCCGAGATGATGCAGGCGGTGCTGGCCGAGATCGATGCCTGGTTCGAGCAGCGCATTTTCGCGCCGCTGCGCGAGGATGCCGATCCGGCGGCGGCGATCGCGGCGATGCTCGACACGGTGGCCGCGTATTTCCATGGCGGGCGGCGCGTCTGCCTGCCGGGCGCGCTGGGTCTGGGCGATGCGCGCGCGCCGTTCGCGCAGATCCTGTCGGGCTATTTCACGCGCTGGACCGCTTCCCTGGCGGCAGCGCTGGCGCGGCTGGACCATGCCGACGCCGATGCCCTGGCGGAGGAGGCGTTGGCGGCGATCCAGGGCGCCATCGTGCTGTCCCGCGCCCTGGATCGCGCCGAGCCATTCATGCGCGTGCTGCGCCGCCTGGGCGCGCGGCTGGCGGCACGACCCGCGCTCAGGCCTTGACCAGCGGACAGCCGCCCTCGCTCATCGGCCGCCAGGCCTGATCGGCGGGGGTGATGTGGACGATCTTGGCCATGTCCCAGCCGCCTTTGCTTTCCTTGGGCGTCTTGGCCTGCAGCAGATAGACCGGATGCAGGGCGCGGCCATCCTCGCGGATGCTGCCTTTGCCGAAGCAATCATCCTCGGTCGGCATCGCCTTCATGCGCGCCACCACGGCGCGGCCATCGGCCTTGGCCGCCGCCGCCCCCAGCGAGGCGACCGCTTTCAGATAATGCAGGCTGGCCGCGTAATCCCCGGCCTGGCCCATATTCGGATAGGCATGGTCCTTGGTGGTTGGGATCACCCGCTTGGTCCAGGCGCGGGTGCGGGCATTGGCGTCCCAGTAGAAGGATTCCGTGTAGTAGATGCCCTGCGCCACCTCCAGCCCGAGGGCGTGGACGTCGTTGGTCTCCAGCAGCAAAGCGGCGATGCGCATGGTTTTCGACAGGCCGAATTCATGCGCCTGCTTGATGCAGTTCTGCGTATCGCCGCCGGCATTGGCGAGGCCGAGCACCTTGGCGCCGGAGGATTGGGCGGCGACCAGGAAGGTGCTGAAATCGGTGGTTTCCGGAAACGGATAGCGCGAGGCGCCCAGCACCTTGCCGCCGGCGGCCTTGATCAGCGCGGTGGTGTCGTGTTCCAGAGCGCGGCCGAAGACGTAATCGGCGGTGAGAAAATACCAGCTATCGCCGCCTTGATGCACCATCGCGCCGCCGGTGGAATTGGCCAGCATCCAGGTATCGTAGGTCCAGTCGACCGTATTGGGCGAGCATTGCTTGCCGAAGATCACCGCCGCGCCGGAGCCGGAATCGAGAAACACCTTGTTCTTCTCGCGCGAGATGGTGCTGACCGCGAGGCCGACGGCGGAATCGGGCACATCGACGATGACGTCGACGCCGCCCTGATCGTACCATTGCCGGGCGATGGCGGCGCCCACATCGGGTTTGTTCTGATGATCGCCTGCCACCACCTCGATATCGAAGGCGGCGTGGGCGGCGAATTCGCGCGCGGCCTCTTTGACGCAGGCGACGCTGGTCGGGCCGGTATCGGCGCTGTAGGTGCCCGACATGTCGACCAGCACGCCGATCTTGATTTTGGGACGCGCGGCGGCGCGGGCCCGGGTGGAGGCGGCGAGCGTGCCGGGCAGAGCCAGGGCAGCGGCGCCGGCGCCCAGCAGATAGCGGCGGGAAAGGGGCATTGGACGGTTCCTTCCTGGGGTGTTTTTTTGTTCGATGGCGCGGCGGATCGCGGCCGCACGGCGGCGTTATCATCGTCCCTTCGGCGGCATAGTCAAAATTTTCGCAAACGATCCGAGATCATGGGCGTGCAACGCGCTTCGATGGTGCGAGATAGCGGGCCCGCCTCACGGCGCCGGCGCCGATCAGCCTCGATAAGGGCCGGCAACCAGGGCCGCAGCCGCAGCGAGAAAATGTTCCGCCGCCACCACGGCCTGTCGCGCCATGTCCCGTGGGACCGGCGCGGCCTCATAATCGGCGGCAAGGCGCAGGGATTGGACGTTCTGGAGAGCCTTGCCGATCTCTGCCGGGAAGATACCCGGCTTCACGAGATGCATGGAAGACGCCGCTATCAGACCGTGATGCGTCTTGAACTCCCCCCCGCACCGGCTCCACACCCGCCCATGCCAGGCAGGCGCGCGCCGCGTCGTACATGGCGTAATAGGCGCGGCTGCACGCGCCGTCCTTATCGCCGAGATCGCGCAACGCCCTGGCGCCTTTGAGGCCGGTTTCGGCTTTTTGCAGGAAGGGCGGCGTCAAAGCCGGACCCCATCGCGCTGAATGTTGCGGATCAACCCCGGGTTATGCGCGCGCTCCGGATGATCGAGATCGTCGCCCCACAGCGGATAGGGTGACACCGACACGCCGGTTTCGACCAGCACATCGAAGGTGATGTCCGACAGCGCCCACACCGTATCCCAGAGATTGCCGCGCGCGCCGTGCAGCACGATCGCCAGATCGACATCGCTGCCGGGATGAAAATCGCCCCGGGCGCGAGAGCCATACAGACGCACCTCCTCGACCGCGTATTTCTTGCGGAGCGCAGCGAGGAACAGGGCGATGGCCCGCTCCACCTCTGGCTTTTGGGCAGTCATGCTCACGATGGGCCGCTTGAAGTATGAAGCATTTTCAAAGAATTATATCAAAACCTCCGCGATAAATCCACCGTGCCGATCGCCCTGACCGGCAGCCTGTATCCGGGTGCCGGGCCATCGGCCGGAAACCGGCGGGCCTGCCTCCACCCCCCATGGCGCGGCGCACCAAATTCGCCCACGATCTGGATCAAGGCGCCGCCGCCCCGGGCATGATGGAACGGGCCGCGCGCAGGAGTAGAAAGAGTCCATGGAACCCATCGACCCCGAAGCCGACCCGTTCGCCCTGTTCGCCGCCTGGATGGCGGCCGCCTCGGCCAGCGAACCCAACGACCCGAACGCCATGACGCTGGCCACCGCCACGCCGGATGGCGCGCCCTCGGCCCGCATCGTGCTGCTGAAGGCGGTCGATCCCGCCGATCACGCCCCGCGCGGCTTCGTCTTCTATACCAACACGCAAAGCCGCAAGGGCGGCGAACTGGCCGCCAATGCCCGCGCCGCGCTGCTGTTTCACTGGAAGACGCTGACCCGGCAGGTGCGCATCGAAGGCACCGTCCAGCCCGTCGCCCCGGCCGAGGCGGATGCCTATTACGCCTCCCGCGCGCGCATCTCCCGCCTGGGGGCCTGGGCGTCGGATCAGTCCCGCCCGCTCGATACCCGCGCCACGCTGGAGGCGCGGCTGGCCGCGGCGGGGGCGCGCTATCCCGACGCGGCGATCCCCCGCCCGCCGCACTGGTCGGGCTATCGGGTGGTGCCGACGCGCATCGAATTCTGGCAGGACATGCCGTTTCGCCTGCATGATCGCAGCGTCTTCACCCGCGACGCGGCGGGCACGGGCTGGACCCACACCAAGCTGTTCCCCTGAACGCTGCGGTCTGTGCTAGAAACGATCGAAACATCGGCATCGAATGGTTACACCGGGGGATTATCTCATCGGAAACCCGGCGATGCCGCGCAAAACGGAGGTATCGCGATGGCCATCCGCAAGATTCTGCTGCCCCTGACCGGCACCGCCGCCGGCGAATCGGCGCTGAGCACGGCGCTGACCATCGCCCGCGTGTGGAACGCCCATGTCACCGCGCTGCATGTCCGCGTCGACAGCCGCGACGTCGCCCCTTTGGCCGGGGAAGGCCTGTCGGGCGCGATGATCGAGGAGATGATGTCGGCGACCGAAAAGGAAAGCAGCGACCGCGCCCGCGCCGTGCACGACATGTTCGACCGCTTCGTCGCCCGCCATCAGGTGCAGGTGGCCGATGCCCGCCCGCATGCCGGCGCCGCGACCGCAAGCTTCGCCGCCATCACCGGGCGGGAGGAGGATCTGGTGGCGCAGCAGGCGCGCCTGGCCGATCTGACCGTGGTGCCGCATCCCGAGGCGGGGGAGGATGTCTCCTCCTCCGACGCGCTGCATGCGGTGCTGTTCGATAGCGGCCGACCGGTGTTGGTGGCGCCGCAAACCGCGCCGGAGCGGATCGGCACGCGCGTCTGCCTGGGCTGGAACGGCACGGCGGAATCGGCGTCCGCCGTGCTGGCCGCGCTGCCCTGGATGCAGAAGGCCGAGGCGGTGCGCATCCTGACCGCCGAGGGCTATCAGCGGCGCGGCCCGGCCGGGCCGGAACTGGCCGCCTATCTGGCGCTGCACGGGATCACGGCCGATGTCTCCACCTTCCAGCCGGTGGGCGGTTCGGTCGGTGCCGGGATATTGGCGGCGGCGGCGGAATTCGGCTGCGACCTGCTGGCGATGGGGGCCTATTCGCATTCGCGCCTGCGCCAGTTGATCCTGGGTGGCGTCACCCGGCACGTGCTGGAGAATGCGGCCCTGCCCGTGATGATGAATCGCTGAAATCAGCCGCGATGTGCGCCGGCGAACCCCCCAGCCTGCCGGTCGGGGTCAGCGATCCCGATGTGCTGGCGGCACTGGCCGCCTATGTGAAGCTGCTGCGTGCCAGCCGCGCCGTGCTGGGCCGGATCGAGGCGGTGCTGGCCCAGGAAGGCCTGACCCCGACCCAGCTGGGCGTGCTGGAGGCGGTGCTGCACAAGGGCCCGCTGACCCAGCGCGAGTTGGGCCGCAAGGTGCTGACCAGCGCCGGCAACATGACCGATGTGGTCGACAAGCTGGAAAAGCGCGGACTGGTACACCGCTCCCGCGTGGCGCGCGACCGGCGCAGCGTGCGGGTGGAGCTGACGGCGGAGGGTGAGGCGATGATCCGCGCGCTGTTCCCCCGCCATGCCGGCCAGATCGCCGAGGCGATGGCCGGGCTGGCCGCGCCCGAGCAGCGCATGCTGGAGACGCTGCTGCGCAAGCTGGGGTTGGCCGCGGCGGCACTGGGGGGATAGCGGGTCGCCAAGTGCCAGCGCCGCGCCCTATGCGCCGATGGGCCGCAAACTTCGTCGGTTGCGAATATTGCGATTAGCCGGCGACCCTCTATATTCAAGCGGGCAAAGGGAGATCTCCTATGCCGACCATTGCCCTGCCAGGGCGTCTTGATGCTGTGATGCCCTCGGAATCAGACATCGACCTCGCTGCGCAAGCAAGCCGCGCGCTCGCGGGGCGGACACAGGAAGGCAATCTCAGGGTGCGCCTGGATGACGGGCAGGAAGTATTGCTGCCCAGGGGCGCCACGCGTCTTTTGACCCATCTTTTGACCGAGATGGGACAAGGCAGCGCAGTGACCCTGATCCCGGTTCATGCGGAACTGACGACGCAGCAGGCGGCCGATCTGCTGAATGTTTCCCGTCCCTATCTGATCCAGCTTCTGGAGAAGCGAGCGATTCCGTATCACAAAACCGGAACGCATCGTCGCATCAAATTCGACGATTTGATGAGATATAAAAAGGGATTTGACGCGGAATCCGAAGGCTACAAAGAAGCCCTCATAAACCAGGCCCAGGATATGGGGATGGGGTATTAATATATCGCGCGATACCGTCATTTATGACGCTTGCGTCCTGTATCCGGCGCCCTTGCGGGATTTGCTGATGGAACTGGCGACGACCGGTCTGTACCGAGCGCGCTGGACGTCGCAGATCCATCAGGAATGGACCCGCAACGTGCAGCAAAATCGTCCCGATGTGAGTCCGGCGCAGCTTGAACGCACGGTCGATCTGATGAATCGCGCGGTGATGGATTGTCTGGTTTCGGGATATGAAGATTTGATCGACGGCCTCGACCTTCCCGACCGGGACGATCGTCATATCCTGGCGGCTGCCATACGATCGCGCGCAAACGCCATCGTTACATTCAACCTCGATGATTTCCCGTCACGCATACTGAGCAAGTACGATGTGGAAGCGCAGCATCGTGATGAATTTCTTCATCATCAATTCGGACTGGACCAGGCCCAAATCATCATGGCCGCGCAAAAAATACGGAAGAGATTAAAAAACCCGCCCAAAACCGCCGAGGAATATCTGGATATTCTGGAAGCTCAACGCCTTCCTCACTTCGTGGCAGCGCTTCGGCCATACGCCAAGGTGATCTAGACCCCGGTCGATCTCTCCGTGGCAATCCCCGTGCACCGGGTCGATGGCGGCCGCCATCGCCCCCTACCCCGCCCGCTTCAGC
This sequence comes from Rhodospirillales bacterium, assembly GCA_028869595.1. Lineage (GTDB taxonomy): Bacteria > Pseudomonadota > Alphaproteobacteria > Acetobacterales > Acetobacteraceae > JAGWRU01. The sequence continues at coordinate 4,048 of JAGWRU010000218.1, read as the reverse complement.
CGGTACTGGCTGACCCCCCATTCCGCCCCGCCGCGCGCGCCGAACAGCCCCGCCGTCGCCAGGAAGAACAGCCGCCAGCGCCGCCGCCAGATCGCCGCCTCGGCGCCGTAGACCTCGCGCAGAATCGCGCCGATCGGCTTGGCATGGGTATCGTAATTGGCCAGCCAGTCCAGCGCGGTGCGCTGATAATGCGACCCGCTCCAGCGCCATTCCGCCTCCACCTGCGCGATCTCGGGAAAGCGCCGCGCCAGGCCGTGGCTCGGCATGATGCCGCCGGTGAAGAAATACTGGGCGATCCAGTCATCGGCATCCGCCTGCTCGAAGCGATAGGGCGTGCTGCGATGGCTGAACACATGCACGAATAGCCGCCCCTCCGGCTTCAGCCAGGTCATCACGCGGCGCAGCAGCGTCTCCCAATTGGCCATATGCTCGAACATCTCGACCGAGGCGATGCGGTCGAACTGGCCCGACGGGGTGAAATCATTCATATCGGCGGTCAGGATCCGCAGATTGGTCAGACCCTGGCGCGCCGCCTGGGCCTGGATGAAGCCGCGCTGGCTGGCCGAATTGGAAACCCCGGTGATGCGCGCGCGCGGAAACCGCCGCGCCAGCGTCAGCGACAGCGACCCCCAGCCGCAGCCCAGCTCCAGAATCTCCTGCCCGTCGGCCAGATCGGCATGGGCGATGGTCTCCTCCAGCGCGATGCGCTCGGCCTCGGCCAGGGTGGTTTTCGCGTCCGGATACAGGCAGCAGGAATATTTCCGTGCCGGGCCCAGCACATGGGCGAAAAACGCCGCCGGGATCTCGTAATGCTGGCGATTGGCGGCGTCGGTGTGCTCGGCCAGCCGGCGGCTGCGCATGGCGGCGGCAAAGGCGGGCTCCGCCTCCGGCCCGGCCTTGGCCAGGTCGCGCGCGGTGGCGGCAACGCGCATGGCAATCGCCCCGCGCAGCACCGCATCGGGCAGGGGCATATGATCGGCAAGACGGGTGGCGAGGCTCATCTGCGGTCCTGGGGTTGGGTGGGGGGATGGGGGATGGCGGCGAAACGGGGCAGCGGCAGAAAGGCGCGGGTGCGCGCGGCATAGGCGTCCCAGGCGGCGCCGTGGCGCGCGGCCATCTGCCGCTCCAGCGGCGGGATGCCCGATCCGTGCACCAGCAGCGCATACATCAGCAGCGGCGCCAGGAAGCCGAGCCACCCGGCCGGATAACCGCTGCCCAGGGCCAGCAAGGGCCAGGCGCACCAGCCCAGCCATTCGAAGAAATAATTGGGATGGCGCGAGACCGCCCAGAGCCCGCGCATGCAGATGCGGCCGGCCTGGGCGGGATCGGCGCGGAAACGTGCCAGCTGCGCATCGGCCAGGCTTTCGCCCAGCAGCGCGACGATGGCGATGGCGATGCCGGCCACGTCGATGGCGCGCGGGAAAGGCGCCGGGTTGCGCGCCGCTGCCAGCACCGACAGCGCCAGCAGCCAGGCGGCCAGCGCCTGGATCTGCAGAAACACGGCCATGCGCCGCTGGAAATCCCCGCCCCATTCGCGGCGCAGCGCGGCATAGCGGCGATCTTCCGCCGGGCCGTGGCTGCGCATCGCGATATGGATGCCCAGCCGCGCGCCCCATAGCCCGGTCAGCGCGGCGATCACGATCTGGCGCGCCCCGATCGGCGGGCCCAGCGGGATCAGCGCGAAGCCCACCCCCAGCAAGCCGGTCACGCCCGACCAGATCGCATCGACCCAGCCGGCATTGCCCAGCGCGCGCTGCACCGCCCAGGCCAGCGCCATGCCGGCCGAAGCGAAGGCGGCGCCGGCCAGGGCCAGCAGGAGAAGCGGATGCGCGTTCATGGCCCAATCTACGCAGGGCCGCGCCGCGCGGATGCATCCATCCGCCACGCGGCGGCGTTATTCCGGCATGGACCGCGCCATTTCCCGCCGTGCCGCGCTATTGATGGCTTCCTCGTTCACGGCCGCGTGCCTGCCGCGCCGGGCCGCGGCGGCGACCATGCCGGGCGTGCCGCAGACGGGGGTCCTGGCGTTCAAGGTGCTGCGCGGCGCCAGCCCGATCGGCACCCAGCGCCTGACCTTCACGGCCAACGGGGCGGCGCTGTCGGTGCGCGTGGCCGCCGATTTCGTGGTGCGTTTCGGCCCCATCGTGTTCTTCCGCTACCGCCTGCGCGTGGCCGAGGAATGGGAGGGCGGGGTGCTGCAGCGCGTCCGCGCGACGGCGGATAATGACGGCAAGGCGGAATTCATGCGCGCACAGCGCCAGGGCGATGCGCTGATGGTCGATGGCTCGGCAAGCGGACGCTACCGCGCCCCGCCGGGGGCGATCACCGCGACGCATTGGAACCGCGCGGAGCTGGCCGGACCGATGATCGACCCGCAGAACGGCAAGCTGCTGGATTTCAAAATCGGCCCGGCAATGGCCGGCGCGATCGCCGATGCGGCGGGGGCGATGCAGAAGGCGACGCGCTACGATCTGACCGGGCCGACGCGCATGAGCCTTTATTACGACGCCGCCTCGGTCTGGTGCGGGCTGGATGCGGTGGCCAAGGATGACTCGCTTATTCACTACCGCCGGATGGCGGAATAGGGGTGGCGAAGGGCGCGAAGGATGTCGCCAGCACCTGGTAGATGCGGCGTTTGAACGGCGCGGCCAGGTCCGGCAGGGTGGCGAGCGGCGCCCATTGCCAGGCGTCGAATTCGGGATGCGGATCGGCATCCAGGCGGATATCGGCGTCGGTCCCGGTGAAGCGCAGCGCGAACCAGCGCTGACGCTGGCCGCGATAGCGCCCGCCCAGGGCGCGGCCCAGCAATTCGGGCGGCAGATCGTAGGTCAGCCATTCCGGATGCTCGCCGATGATCTCGGCGCGGTCGGTGCCGATCTCCTCGGCCAGTTCGCGCAGCACGGCGCGGCGCGGATCCTCGTTCGCGTCGATGCCGCCCTGGGGAAGCTGCCAGCCGCCGGGCGCGCCCTCGGCATTGGGCAGGTCGGCGCGGCGGGCGATCAGCACCAGGCCGGCGGCGTTGAACAGCACGGCACCGACATTGGGGCGGTAGGGAAGATCGCTCATTGCGGGGTCTCGGGCGATTTGGCGTCCGGCCCGGCGGCAGGCGGCGGATGCATGATGGCAGAGGCCGGCGCCAGCACCAGCCTCTGGCCGGCAAGCGTGCCGGCCCAGGCGGCAATGGCGGCCAGGGTGGTGGTGGCCGGGCTTGCGGCATAGCCCAGCGCGCTGCCGTTGCGCCGGGCCAGCGCGGCAAGCCGGCCCAGGGCGGCGGCGATGGCGGCGCGGTCGGGCGGGGTGTCGATCACCACATCGACGTCGCGCTGCCAGAGATCGGGCAGCGCCGCGGCACCCGGACGCGGATCGACATAAAGCAGGCCGCGCCCGGCCAGCCGCCGCGCCAGACGATGCATGAGCACCGGATCATGGGCGAAGCGTTCGCCCTGCATGCCGGCCAGCGCGCCGATCGCCCCGACATAGCCGGCGAAGCGGGTCAGCGCCCAATCCAGCCGCATCTTGTTCTGCCCCGCCGGGGCGCCGGTCAGCAGGGTTTGCGGGCCGGGATCGTTCAGCGGATAGCGCGCCGGCTCCAGCGGCAATTCGACGAGATACTCATGCCCCGCCGCGCGCGCCTGGGCCAGCAGCGGCGCCGGATCGGGGGCATAGGGCGACACGGCCAGGGTGACGGCGCCGGGCAGAACGCGGATCGCCGCCTGGCTGGCTTCGGCATCCATGCCGATGCCGCCCAGCACCAGGGCGATGCGCGGGGTCGTGGCGGGGGCGGCGAAGGGCGCGGCATAGACCGCCATCGCCGCCTGCCCGTCCGGGCCGATGCGCGGCAGGGCGGCGGGATCGGCGGGATCGCGCGCCTCGGCCAAAGCCGGGTCGGGGGCGGCAACCGGCGCCGAAGCGGCCGGGTTGGTGGCGCCGGGATTCGCGGCGCCGGGGACTGCGGCGTTGGGGTTCGCCGCATTGGGGTTCGCCGCCGGGGCGCGGCCAGGACGCAGCCCGGCCATGCCGGCCGATAACGCGGCTGCCGGCGCGGCTG
>JAGWRU010000217.1 GCA_028869595.1 Rhodospirillales bacterium | reverse complement strand
ATCCGATCACCCCCTCCTCCTCGCTGGCCGAGGCCTTCACGCGCTGGGCCAACCGCTATCGCCGTGAAGCGGAGACCGGAGCCAACCGCTTCGCCATCGTGCAGGCCGAGGATGAGCTGGCCTCGATCGGCATGGTGATCGGCGCGGCCTGGAACGGCGCGCGGGCCTTCACCGCGACCTCCGGGCCGGGGATTTCGCTGATGCAGGAATTTCTCGGCCTCGCCTATTTCGCCGAGGTGCCGGCGGTGATTTTCGATGTCCAGCGCGCCGGCCCCTCGACCGGCATGCCGACGCGCACCCAGCAGGGCGATATCCTGGCCTGCGCGCTCGCCTCGCATGGCGATACCAAGCATGTCCTGCTGCTGCCCGAAGACCCGCATGAATGCTTCACCTTCGGCGCGCTCGCCTTCGATCTGGCGGATCGCCTGCAAACCCCGGTCTTCGTCATGCTCGATCTGGAGATCGGCATGAATGACCGGCTTTGCGCGCCCTTCGCCTGGGACGATGCGAAGCGGATGGATCGCGGCAAGGTCATGACCGCCGAGGCGCTGGAGACGGGCACGGATTTCGGCCGCTACCTCGATGTCGACGGCGACGGCATTCCCTATCGCACCTGGCCGGGCACGCATCCGACACGCGGGGCATTCTTCACCCGCGGCACCTCGAAGGACCGCTATGCGCGCTATACCGAGGCAGGCGCGGCGTACGAGGATAATATGGCCCGGCTGCTGCGCAAATTCGCCACCGCCGCGACCCTGGTGCCGCCGGCGATCCGCGAGGATTGCGGCGAGGCCGGCGCGGCGGGGGTGATCTTCTACGGCTCCACCGCCGCTGCGATGGCGGAGGCGGCGGCGCTGCTCCGCGCCCAGGGGATCGCGCTTGATCGGCTGCGCCTGCGCGGCTTTCCCTTCGGCGCGGAAGTGGCCGATTTCATCGCCGCGCATGAGCGCATCTTCGTGGTGGAGCAGAATCGCGATGCCCAGATGCGCAGCCTGCTGATCACCGAGCTGGAGATCGATCCGGCCCGGCTGACCCGCATCCTGCATTTCGACGGCACGCCGATCACCGCCCGCTTCATCGCCGCCGCCATCGCCCGCGCGCTCGCCGCGCCAACGCAAAGGGCCGCCGAATGACCTATCTCGCCAAGCCCGGGCTGCGCCATCCCGGATTGCCGGTCAATGCGCTGGGCTATACGCGGCGCGATTACGAGGGGGCGATTTCGACCCTGTGCGCCGGATGCGGGCATGATTCGATCAGTGCCGCCATCGTCGCGGCCTGTTTCGCGCTCGATCTGCCGCCGCACCGCATCGCCAAGCTGTCGGGGATCGGCTGTTCGTCGAAAACGCCGACCTATTTCCTCGGCCATTCGCACGGTTTCAATTCCGTGCATGGGCGCATGCCCTCGGTGCTGACCGGCGCCAATCTCGCCAATCGCGATCTGATCTATCTCGGCGTATCGGGCGATGGCGACAGCGCCTCGATCGGCCTGGGCCAGTTCGCCCATGCCATGCGACGCGGCGTGAACATGGTCTATATCGTGGAGAATAACGGCGTCTACGGCCTGACCAAGGGGCAGTTCTCGGCGACTGCCGATCAGGGGGCGAAAAGCAAGCGCGGCCTTGCCAATACCGATCAGCCGATCGATCTGGCGGCGATGGCGCTGCAACTCGGCGCCACCTTCGTCGCGCGCAGCTTCTCGGGCGACAAGGCGCAGCTGGTGCCGCTGATCGAGGCGGCTTTGCGCCACCAGGGCGCGGCCTTCATCGATTGCATCTCACCCTGCGTCGCCTTCAACAATCATGAAGGCTCCACCAAGAGTTTCGATTTCGTGCGGGCCCATAACCAGGCGGTGAACCGGCTGGATTTCATGCCCGAGCGCGCGGCGATCACGGCGGATTACGCCCCCGGCACGGTGGAGATGGTGCGCCAGCACGATGGCAGCGTGCTGCATCTGGCCAAGCTTGCCGCCGAATACGATCCGCATGACCGGGTCGGCGCCATGGCCTGGCTCAATCAGCGCCATGCGGCGGGGGAGATCGTCACCGGCCTGCTCTATGTCGATCCCGCGCCGCGCGACCTGCACGCGCATCTGAACACTGTGGCGACGCCGCTCAATGCGCTGGATGAGGCGGCGCTGTGCCCGGGCGATGCGGCGCTGCAGGCGTTGAATGGAAGTCTGCGCTGACGCGCCGGGATATTCGGATCAGTCGCGCGGTCGTCGCAGCAATTTCGGCACAGCGCGGCAATTTCGCCCGCATCGTCACAAGCCGGTCATCGGCGGCGTGCTAGAAACGCGCCATGACGCACCATGCCAAGCTTGCCGAGACGATGATCGATCCCAGCGTGTCGCTGCGCGAGGTGACGATCGGCGCGCAATGCGAAATCCTCGCCCGCTCCAGCCTGGAATACACGCGCTTCGGCGATTACTCCTATGCCGGTCCGGATTGCATGATCGCCGATGCGACGATCGGCAAATTCTGCGCCATCGCCGCCGCAGTGCGGATCGGCCCGCCCAACCATCCGATGGGTCGCCCGGCGCAGCACCGCTTCACCTATTGCCCGGAATATTACAGCCCCGAAACGCGCCGTGATGCGGCCTTTTTCGCGGCCCGCCGGGCGGCGCGCACGGTGATCGGCAATGATGTGTGGATCGGTCATGGCGTGACCGTGCTGGCCGGGGTCACGGTGGGCGACGGGGCGGTGCTGGCGGCTGGTGCCGTGGTGGCACGCGACGTCGCCCCCTACACCGTCGTTGGCGGCGTGCCGGCCAGGCGCATCCGCGACCGGTTCCCCCCGGAGATCGCCGAGCGTCTGCGCCGCATTGCCTGGTGGGACTGGGAATTCGCCACGATCCTGGAACGCCTGGCGGATTTCCAGGAGGAAGACGTGGCGGCCTTCTGCGCCAAATGGGAACGGGCTAACCGATAAGCTCGGCCCGCGCCGCGTCCAGGAATTCCGTCGCCAGCGCCGGATCATCCGCGAGCCGGGCCAGCGTCACTGCGCCGACCAGGCAGGAGAGCGATGCCAGCGCCCGCTGGCGCTTGCGCGCCGCCTGGCGGCCGGGCAGGCAGCGCGCCAGGGCCGCGACCATCTGGCGGAGCGAGGCAGTGATCCCCGCCCGTGCCGCCGGACGGCGCGCGATATCGGGCCCGAGAGTTGCCAGAACGCAGCTCGGCACATCGCCTTGCAGATGGCGGGGATCGAGATAGGCGTCGACCAGCTGCGCCAGCGCCGCCGCCGCCGGTGCCTCGGCCGCGACACGCTGCCAGCGCGCGGCGGAGCGGGCCAGGCTGGTCGCGGCGCATTCGGCGATCAGCGCCTCCTTGGAAGGGAAATGCGCATAGAAGCCGCCATGGGTCAGCCCGGCAGCATGCATGATCGCATCGACCCCGACGCCGTCCGTGCCGTGGCGCTGAAACAATGGCGCGGCGGCCGCCAGAATGCGTTGACGTGTGCCGGGCGGGGCCGCGGCGGCGGGCGGTTCGGCAATGACGTTCGTCATAGATCCCTCTTGCGCAACCAATGACGCTCGTCATAGATACTCCACCCCGACGGAGACCGCCAGATGTCCGCTGCCCCGCCCGCGCCAAGGCTGCATTACGCCTGGGTCGCCCTTGGTGTTTCCTTCCTGGTCGTGCTGTCGGTGGTCGGCGTACGGGCCGCGCCCAGCGTGCTGATCGTGCCGCTGCAACAGCAATTCGGCTGGAGCCGGGCGATGATCTCGGCCGCCGTCTCGCTCAATATCCTGTTATTCGGCCTGTTCGGGCCGTTTGTCGCGGCGCTGTTTCAGACGCTCGGGCTGCGCCGCACGTTGCTCGGGGCGCTGTCGGTGCTGGTGGTGACGATGGGGCTGACCGGGCTGATCACCGCGCCATGGCAGCTTTTCGCCACCTGGGGGCTGCTGGTCGGCACGGCGTGCAGCGCCTGTTCGGTGGGGCTGGCGGCGGCGATCGCCAATCGCTGGTTCGTGACGCGGCGGGGTTTCGCGGTCGGTCTGCTGACGGCGGGCAATGCGTCCGGTCAGCTGGTGTTCCTGCCGGTACTGGCGGCCATCGCCCAGCACGGGCATTGGCAATACGTGCCCTGGCTGCTCGGCATCGTGCTGGCGGCGATGATCCCGGTGGTGTGGTTCCTGTTGCCGGAAAATCCCCGTGCCATCGGCCTTGCCCCGCTCGGCGGCACCATGGAGGAGGCCGGCCCGCGCGCCAGCGGCAATCCGGTGACGCTCGCCCTTGATAGTTTCCGCCATGCCTCGCGCTCGCTCGATTTCTGGCTGCTGTTCGGCAGTTTCGCGATCTGCGGCTTCTCGACCAATGGCCTGATCGGCACGCATTTCATCCCCTATTGCGTGGATCACGGGATTTCGGAGGTCACGGCGGCCTCGGTGGTGGCCTCGCTCGGGGTATTCGATCTGTTCGGTACCACGCTGTCGGGCTGGCTGACGGATCGGTTCAATCCGCGCAAGCTGCTGTTCTGGTATTACGGCCTGCGCGGCCTGTCGCTGGTGGTGCTGCCGTTCACCGCCTTCGATCCGCTATCCTTGTCGATCTTCGCGGTGTTCTACGGGCTCGATTGGGTGGCGACCGTGCCGCCGACGGTGCTGCTGACCACCACGGTATTCGGCCGGAAGGAGGCGCCGGTGGTGGTATCCTGGATCGTCGCCGGGCATCAGATCGGCGCATCCATCGCCGCCCTGGGGGCGGGCGTGGTGCGGACCGAGACCGGCAGCTATGCCGATGCCTTCATCGCCAGCGGCCTTGCCTGCATGATCGCGGCGCTGATTGTCCTGCGCATCGCGCGCGGGCGTCTGGTGGCGCTGGCCTGAGGTCAGCGCCACCCGATGCCGATCGCGCGGCTGCCCGCGCCGGGCCTCAGGCCCGGCGGCGGGAAACCGCGATCAGCACCACGCCGGCGGCAATCGCGCCGAAACCGGCAATGTCGGGAATGGACACGTCGTGGTGCTGCGTGACCGAGGCCGAAACCGGCCCCATATCGATGACTTTGCGATGCGTGGCGTAGGAGAAATGGCCGACCGCCAGCCCGGCAATGCCGGCGACGATCAGGATCAAACCGGCCAGGGGAATCAGACGCATGAAACGCTCCGTTCGAGTGTGCTGAAAATCAGGTCGCTGTAATCGGCGGCAGACCGGCCGCGCTTGTCCGCCGCCGATCTGCCGCTCGCCTATCGGGCGGCGTTACTGGGTCGATTGCTGCGTACGGGTCACCACGGTGCGGGTGGTCTGCATCGGCGTCCCCGGCGGCACCGGCATGCCCGGCTGCACCGGCTGCACGGCGGTTTCGGTGGTCCGCGTCACCGTGGTGCGCGGCGGGTCCGACGTGCATGCCCCCAGCATCGCGGTGGCGCCAAGCAGCGAGGCGGCGATCAGCAGGCGGGGATGGAATGTCGCTTTGGTCATCGGATGTCTCCTGAAATGGCGGCAGATGCGATGCGCGATGCGCCCGCCTGCGCCGATGCTCAGCCCATTGGGTTCGTGGCTGCGGGTTAGCGGTTGGTCGTGGTGGTGGTGGTGGTGTGGCTGGTCACCACGGCCACCGGCGGCGCATTCGTGGTCGTGGTCGTGCTTTCCGAGGCGACGCCGTTGCTGTCGCGATAGACGGTTCCCGTCTGCTCGCTGGTCGAACCGTCAATGCCGACGACCTTCTTGGTCACAGTGGTGCTCAGCGTGCCGGCGGGCGGCGTGGCGATCACCGGCGGCGGGACCACCACTTGCGGCGCCACCACAACCGGCGTGGTGGTGGTGGTCGTCCGTGAATAGGACGAGGTCTGGGCCAGGGCCGCGCCGGCCATCAGCGGAAAGAAGGCGGCGCTGGCGATCAGAATTCTGCGCATAGGATGTCTCCATGGAATGAATGCCAAGACGTGCGTCCGGGCTCCGTCGTGCGAAACCCGCACATCACGGATCGGGAGAAAACGCGCCGATTGTGCAGAAATCGGGGCAGAATGCCGGAATAAACGAAATCGTGAAAAATACAGTTCTGCTACACGTCGAAATGTTCCGAAAATCGGCTTTATTTCCATTCGTCTATTGATCGATGGCACTCAGGTTCATCAAATCGTGACTGACATGCCGCATCCGTGATGCGGCGCGGGCGATGAAATTCGATGCCGATCGGCACAGATATGGGCATGGGATTTCGCCACCGGCGTTTTCTTGCCGAGTTATTTCACCTGGAGGATTGGCCATGCGTTTCATCTTCCCCTCTCATGTCGCGTCGTTTTCGCGTCTGCCCCGGTCGATGGGGCCGGCGCTGATCGCAGGCGCGCTGTCGCTGGCTGCGGTGCCGGCCATGGCGCAGACCGCATCCGGTATGGCCCCGATGGGGCAATCGGCGCCGATGCCAGAATCGGCGACCGGTGCGCGGCCCGGGCATGTACCTGGCGTCGGCCCCTCGCTGCCGCTATCGAATAAGGCGAGCAATATCGGCAGCAGCGATACCACCGCCAAAATCGCGCCGACTCTGCCCGGCCCGGGCCTGGGGGAGAATGCCAGCTCCGATTCCTATCTGCGTGCGGCGCGCGCGGCCCTCGCCGCCGGTCAGACCGGGGTTGCGCAGGAATCGCTGGGACGGGCGGAGACGCAGCTTCTGTCGCGTTCGGTGCCGCAGGGGGAGACCATGCGCGTCAGCAGCAATCCGCGCGTGACGATGATCGAACAGGCGCGCAAGGCGCTGGGTGCGGGCGACCGCGCGGGCGCCATGCAGATCATTGATCAGGCGCTGACGCACTGATCGCGTGACAGACACGCGCTTTTTGTTCTGTCGTGTGATTCGCGCCGGCGGCGATGCCGCGTTCGCCGATCAAACATCTATCCCGCCAAAGGGTGATGCGCGGCCAGCAGCGCGGCCAGTCTTTCCTCCAGCACGTGCGTATAGATCTGGGTCGTGGCGATATCGGCATGGCCCAGCAGCATCTGCAGGCTGCGCAGATCCGCCCCGCGCGCCAGCAGATGGGTGGCGAAGGCGTGGCGCAGCACATGCGGGGAAACCCGCGCCGGATCGATCCCCGCTTCCAGCGCCACCTGCTTGAGCAGGCGGGCGAAGGCCTGGCGGGTCAGCGGCTGGCGCGGGCCGCGTCCGGCGAACAGGAACGGGTGCGGGCGTTCGCGCGCCGCCAGCATGGCATGCGCCGCCTCGCGCGCCGCCGCCGAGATCGGCACCATCCTTTCCCGCCCGCCCTTGCCGCGGATCAGCAGCATCGGCGCTTCCGATGCCAGGGCCGAACGGGGCAGGGCGAGCAATTCCGACACCCGCAAACCGCTGGCATAGAGCAGTTCCAGCGCCGCGCGGGCCAGCAATCCGCTGCCATGGCCGTGCCGGTCGGCGGCGGCGAGCAGCGCCTCCACCTCCGCCTCGGTCAGCCCGCGCGGCAGGGACCGGCCCAGGCGCGGGGCGTCGATTTCCGCGCTGGGATCATCGGCGCGCACCCCCTCGGCCAGCAGGAAGCGGTAGAATTGGCGCAGCGCCGAACGCCGCCGCGCGGCGCTGCGCGGCGCCAGCCCGCTGGCCGCCAGCCCGGCCATATAGGCCTGCAGCACGGCGGCCGAGGCGCTGGCCGGCGCGGTGCCCGCCCGCGCGCAATGGCCGGCCAGATCGGCCAGATCGGCGCCATAGGCGGCCAGCGTGTTGCGCGCCGCGCCGCGTTCGGCCGCCATCATCTCCAGGAACGCCTCGATATGGCGGTCCATACCGCGTGTCAGCTGGTCTTGAAGCCGGAATTGGGCAGGGTCTGGTTCACGGTATGGATAGCCGGCACCGGCGGGAAGATGCCGAGATAGACGAAACCCGCCGCCGCCGCGACGAACCCCAGAAGGACCAGCGCCAGAAATACCCGCACCATCGCCACGCCTCATTCGCTGCCGGCATCGCCTGAAACGCCGTGCGGCGATTTGGCGTGCCCATGGGCGCCTGTGCTAGCCTTCACAGCCATGACACGCAACACCGCCCTGCGCGAGATCGCCCCTTTGCCGGAACCGTTCCACGACCGCAGCATCGTCCTGGTCGGGCTGATGGGGGCGGGCAAGACCTCCATCGGCAGGCGGCTGGCCGGCCGACTCGGCCTGCCATTCCGCGATGCCGATGCCGAGATCGAGGCCGCCGCCGGCTGCACCGTGCCGGAACTATTCTCCCGCTATGGCGAACGCGCCTTCCGCGATGGCGAGCGGCGGGTGATCCACCGCCTGCTGAGCGGCGATCCGATCGTGCTGGCGACCGGCGGCGGCGCCTTCATGGACCCGGAAACCCGCGCCACGATCCGCCGCGAAGCGGTATCGGTCTGGCTGCGCTGCACCCTGCCGGTGCTGCTGCGCCGCGTCGCCGGGCGCGACAACCGCCCGCTGCTGGCTGGCGGCGATCGCGGCGAAATCCTCGCCCGGCTGATGCGCGAGCGCGATCCGCTCTACGCCGAGGCCGATATGATCGTCGATTGCGGCGATGAAAGCCCCGACACCACCACCCAGCACGTGCTGGCCCGGTTGAGCGCCTATGTGCCGCCGCGCCGCCTGCCGATCGCGCTGGCGCAGCACCAATATGATGTGGTGATCGGCCAGGGTCTGCTTTCCCGCGCCGGGGCGCTGCTCGCCCCGGTCATCCCGCAGAAGCGCGCCGTGGTGATCACCGACCGGATCGTCGCCGATCTGCATCTGCAGACCGTGCTCACGGCGCTGGCCGAGACCGGGATTGCCGCCAGCGAGATCGTGGTGCCGCCGGGGGAGGCGTCGAAAAGCCTGCCTGTCTATGCCGATGTGGTCGATCAATTGCTGGGCGCGCGGGTCGAACGGCGCAGCACGGTGATCGCCCTGGGCGGCGGGGTGGTGGGCGATCTCGCCGGCTTCGCTGCCGCCACCACGCTGCGCGGCCTGCCTTTCGTGCAGATGCCGACCACGCTGCTGTCGCAGGTCGACAGCTCGGTCGGCGGCAAGACCGGGGTGAACACGGCGCGCGGCAAGAACCTGGTCGGCGCGTTTCACCAGCCGCGCCTGGTGCTGGCCGATACCGGCGTGCTGGGCACCCTGCCGGAGCGGGAATTGCGTGCCGGCTACGCCGAAATCGCCAAGGCCGGGCTGATCGGCGATGCCGCCTTCTTCGATTGGTGCGAGCGGAACGGTGCGGCGGTGGTGGGCGGCGACGGCGCCGCCCAGGCCGAGGCGATCCTGCGCGCCTGTGCCTTCAAGGCCGGCGTGGTCGGCGAGGATGAGCGCGAGGAGAAGCCCAATGACGGGCGCGCGCTGCTCAATCTCGGCCATACCTTCGCCCATGCGCTGGAGGCCGAGTACGGCTACACGGGCGGGCTGCTGCACGGCGAGGCGGTGGCGATCGGGCTGGGGCTTGCCTTCCGCCTGTCGGCGCGGCTGGGCTTCTGCGCGCCGGCCGATGCGGCGCGGGTGGTGGCGCATATCGGCTCGGTCGGCCTGATGGCGGAGCTGGGCATGCTGAACCGGCGGTTTTCCGCCGCCACCCTGATCGGGCATATGCAGCGCGACAAGAAGATGCAGGATGGGCGGCTGAAATTCATCCTGGCGCGCGGCATCGGCCAGGCCTTCACCTCCTCGGACGTGCCGGAGGCGGAGGTGACGGCGCTGCTGCGCGACGAAGGCTGCGCCGCATAGCAAGGCTGCGTCGGGCGGGATTTGCAGGGCTGGCGGGACATGGCATAGGGAAAGGTGCTGCATCGCAGCATTTCTGCGCAGGAGCCTTGCCATGCCGCTCAGCCCGCCCGTCGAACGCGAGAAACTCCATACCCGCGCCATCGTGCTGGATGGCTATCGCCGCAGCGACGGGCTGTACGACATCGAAGCCCGTCTGACCGACACCAAGACGTACGAGTTCGAGAACGATGATCGCGGCCGCATCGAGCCCGGCGAGGCGCTGCACGGCATGTTCATGCGCCTGACCGTGGATGAGAGCATGGTCATCCAATCCTGCGAGGCGGCGACGGATTTCAGCCCCTATGCGATCTGCCCGCAGGCCGCGCCGAATTTCGCCCGTCTGGCCGGGCTGCGGATCCAGGGCGGATTTCTGAAAGCGGCGAATGAGCGGGTGGGCGGGCCGGTCGGCTGCACCCATCTGCGCGAATTGCTCCAGCAGATGGCAACCGTGGTGATCCAGACCATCAACCCCGCCCGGGCGCGCCGGCAGATGCTGGCCGAACGCGCGGCCGGCAAGACCGACGGCCCGCCGATCGATGTGCGGATCACCGCCGGGCATGGCGGGGCAGGGCGGATTCTCAATTCCTGCCTGGCCTATGGCACCGACAGCCCGGTCGTCGCGCGGCGCTGGCCGGAGCTGTATACCGGGCCGAAAGCCGACGCCGCCGCCAGCTGACTTACGCCGCCGCGCGGCTATAGGCCTGCCCGCGCGCGGCAGGCGGCTCGGACGGACCGTGTCCGGCGGCAAGATGGCCGGCTTCCGATGCGGCCGCGCGGAAATATTGCAGCAGAAAGACCCGCACCGCGCTGGTGCGCCCGCCGGCATGACCGCGCGCTTCGATGGCGCGGACCAGCTCGCTCATGTCCTGGCGCTCACGGCGACAGACTTCGTGCAGGGCATCCCATAATTCGGGCTCCAGCCGCATCGAGGTGCGACCGCGCCCGGCGACCACGTTGCGGTTGACCAGCCGGCTGGCGGCATGCTTGGGCTTCACGGCCACATCGATCCTCGGGCGTTCGGGTTCGCGATGCGCCACCCTAGCGAGCTTCCCGTAAAGGAAAGGTTTTTGCGACACGTCCCATTTCCGTGAATGGGCGTGAAGTGGACGGCTTATGCCGACTCGCGATGCCCGAGCGCGGTCAGGATCGCCCGCACCGAGGCCGGGACCGGGGCAATCAGCGGCAGCGTGCTGTGCCGCGCAAGCTGGCGCGCCGCCGCTGCCAGCGGGCCGCCGCCGATGATCGCCACCTCCGCCCCGTCGCGCCGGCAGGCCTCGATCGCCTCGGCCAGCGCGGTGCGCAGCGCCTCCGGCCGGCCCATCAGCGCGGCGGCGGGCTGCGCGGTCAGGCGCGTGCCGGTGAACTGCCCGCCAAGCCCCAACGCGGCAGCCCGGGCGGCGATCGCATCGACCAGCCCGGGCGTCACGGTGGCGACACCGAATCGCCGCCCGCCCAGGGCCGCTTCGCGCATCGATGCCTCGGCCAGCCCGGTTGCCGGAATGCGCAGACGCGCGCGCAGATCGCCCAGCCCCGGATCGCCGAAGGCGGCGACCACGATGCCGGCAATGCCGGGCGGCAGCAGCCGCGCCGTGGCCGCGATCTCTCGCCCGGCAGCGTTCAGCGCCGGGCCATCGACGATCATCGCCGGGGCGTGGCGCGCGGTATGGCCGCGCACGCAGGCGGCCATGCGTCCGTCGCCGCAGCGCGCGGCACGCTGGGCGATCGTCACCATCATCGCGGTGCTGGCGCGGCTTGAATTCGGATTGAGCAGCAGGATGCGCGGCGGTGCGGAGATCATCACGTGCCCGAATTCCCCGCGCGGAGGACCGCGCGCGTTAAGCGCGCGGCCGGGCGCTGCCGATCAATCGAAGCTGCCAAGAAAATCCATCTTGCCCACCGCTACGCCATTATGGCGCAGGATGGCGTGCGCCGTGACGAGGTGGAAATAGAAATTCGGCAGCATGAACTTGGTCACGTAGTCGCGCCCCGACAGCGTCAGGCTCGCTTTGCCGTAGCGCATCTCGATGCTGCGCTCTGCCGCCCCCTCGAACGCTGCGGCCGGCACGCTTGCGATGAAAGCGAGCGTCTTGGCGATGCGTTCCTTCAGTTCGACGAAGCTCGTTTCCGTATCGGGAAAGGCCGGCGCTTCGACGCCTGTCAGCCGCGCGACGGAGGCCTTGGCGGTGTCGCTGACCCGCTGCACCTGGGAGGTGAAGGAGAGCATATCGGGATAGAGCCGCGCATCCAGAATGGCCGGCGGCTTGAAATTGCGCGCCGTGGCATCCGCCTCGGCCTTGTCGAGATAGGCCGAAAGCACGCCAAGCCCGCGCGTCAGCACAGGCACGGTCAGATCATGGATCGAGAGGGACATCGGGATTTCCTTGCGGGCGCGGCGCGCCGTTCCCCCTGGAGATGGGGAAGGCCGAAGCTGCCAGCAAGGTCCTTGCGTGTCAGGCGATCAGCGCGGAGCGTTCGGCACTCGCACGTGCCCAGGCGGCGGCCTCGTCCTCGTCGAATAATTCGGTGAGTTTCTTCATCATCGTGCCGCCCAGCTCCTCGGCATCGACGATGGTCACGGCGCGGCGGTAATAGCGCGTCACGTCATGGCCGATGCCGATGGCGATCAGTTCCACCAGATCGCGGCCCTCGATGTCGCGGATCACCTCGCGCAGGTGCTTTTCCAGATAATTGCCGGGATTGACCGACAGCGTGCTGTCATCGACCGGGGCGCCGTCGGAGATCACCATCAGGATGCGCCGATGCTCGGGCCGCGCCAGCAGGCGGCGATAGGCCCAGAGCAGCGCCTCGCCGTCGATATTCTCCTTGAGCAGACCTTCGCGCAGCATCAGGCCGAGATTCTTGCGCGCCCGCCGCCACGGCGCATCGGCGGCCTTGTAGATGATATGGCGCAGATCATTGAGCCGGCCGGGCGTGCGTGCCTTGCCCTCGGCCACCCATTTCTCGCGCGACTGCCCGCCTTTCCAGGCGCGCGTGGTGAAGCCCAGCACTTCGGTTTTCACCGCGCAGCGTTCCAGCGTGCGGGCCAGGATATCGCCGCACATCGCGGCAACCGTGATCGGCCGGCCGCGCATCGAGCCGGAATTATCGATCAGCAGCGTCACCACCGTGTCGCGGAATTCGGTGTCGAGTTCGCGCTTATAGGACAGCGAGAGCAGCGGATTGGTGACGATGCGGGCCAGACGGCCGGCATCGAGCATCCCTTCCTCCAGATCGAATTCCCAGGCGCGGGTCTGCTGGGCGAGCAGGCGGCGTTGCAGGCGGTTGGCAAGCTTGGAGATCACGCCCTGCAGATGCTGCAATTGCTGGTCGAGCTGCTGGCGCAGCCGGGCAAGCTCGTCGGCGTCGCACAGATCCTCCGCCGCCACTTCCTCGTCGAACTGGCGGGTATAGGCGCGATAGGCGCCTTCGGCCGGCGGGCCTTCGCGCTCGCGCCGCGGCTGCGGTCCGCCGGGACGGTCATCGCCCTCGGCGGCCTCGGCATCCTCCTCGGTTTCGCCGCCATCGTCATCGGCGGCTTCGCCTTCGGATTCCTCGGGCTGCGCGCCGAGCACGCTTTCCGTGTCGCTCTCGCTCTCGCCCTGGCTTTCGGCGGAATTATCCTGCTGGCCGGATTGCTCCCCGCCATCCTCGCCTTCCTGGGTGTCGTCGTCGGCTTCGCTTTCCGCCTCCGCCTCGGCCAGATCCATGGCGGCGAGCAGCTTGCGCGCGGCGCGCGTATAGGCACCCTGATCGTCCTGCGCGGCGGCCATCTCAGCCAGTGCCTGCGCGCCGCCATCGCCGAGCGCCTCGCGCCAGAGATTGACCACGCCGCGGGCCGCATCCGGTACCGCCTCGCCCGACAGGCGTTCGCGGGCGAGCAAGGCAAGTGCTGCGGCGACCGGCATCTGATCCTTGCGGGTCATGCGGTCATAGCCTTCGGACTCGCATTCCTCGGTCAGGCGGGCATGCAGATTGGCGGCAACGCCCGCCATGTGGCGCGCGCCCACCACTTCGACGCGCACCTGTTCGAGCGCGTCATAGGCATCGCGCGCCTCGCGCTGGGCCGGCATGCGCGCGGCATGCACCCGGTCGTCGTGGTGGCGCAGCCGCAGCGCCATGGCGTCCGCCGCGCCACGCAGACGGGCCATTTCCGGCGCCGGCAGCGCCCGCGTCGGCAGCGGCAGGCGGGCACGCCGACCGGCGAGCCCTGCCGGGCCGGGTTGGAAGGCGACCTGCACATCGGGGATTTCGGCGATGGCGCGCAGCACGCCAGCCGTGGCGCGCTTGAACTCCTCGGCGCGCGCATTGTCCTTGCCGGAACCACTCATGGCGTGCCCGTTTCCCGCGTTCGGTTCAGGCCATCTTGCGGGTGGTGAAGCCGCCCGTCGCCACTTCCTCGTTGAAGCAGCGCTGGTAGTATTCGGCGACCGTCGTGCGCTCCGCCTCGTCGCATTTATTCAGGAAGGTCATGCGGAAGGCGAAGCCGACATCGCCGAAGATGCGGGCATTCTCCGCCCAGGTAATGACGGTGCGCGGCGACATCACGGTGGAGATGTCGCCATTGATGAAGCCGGCGCGCGTCAGATCGGCCAGCGCCACCATGCTTTCGACCCGCTTCTTCATCGCGCTATCGGCCGGATCAACGCCCATCTTGGCCAGCACGATGGCGGTTTCCTGGCCGTGCGGCAGGTAGTTCAGGGTGGCTACGATGTTCCAGCGATCCATCTGGCCCTGATTGATCTGCTGGGTGCCGTGATAGAGGCCGGTGGTATCGCCGAGACCGACCGTGTTCGCGGTGGCGAACAGGCGGAAGGACGGATGCGGGCGGATGACCCGGTTCTGATCGAGCAGGGTCAGCTTGCCCTCCACCTCCAGCACGCGCTGGATGACGAACATCACGTCGGGGCGGCCGGCATCGTATTCGTCGAACACCATGGCGCAGGCATGCTGGAGCGCCCAGGGCAGGATGCCCTCGCGGAATTCGGTGATCTGCTTGCCGTCCTTCAAGACGATGGCGTCCTTGCCGATCAGGTCGATGCGGCTGATATGGCTGTCGAGATTGACGCGGATACAGGGCCAGTTCAGCCGTGCCGCCACCTGCTCGATATGCGTCGATTTGCCGGTGCCGTGATAGCCCTGAACCATGACGCGACGGTTGAAGGCGAAGCCGGCGAGGATCGCGAGCGTCGTCTCCTTGTCGAACTGATAGGCCGGGTCGATATCGGGGACATGCTCGGTGCGGATGGAGAAGCCCGGCACCTCCATGTCGGTATCGATGCCGAATACGTCGCGCGCCTTCAGCGTGACGTCCGGCCGGTCGATCGCCGAGGTCGGGCGGAGTTCGGCGATGGCGGCAAGGTTGCTCATCAGGCGGCGTTTCCTTCGTGATCCGGGCAAAAGTCTAATCGCCGCGCCGGCGGACGCAAGAGCGGGCCGGGAATGGCAGCCTTACTCGGCCGCGGCGCGGGTGGATTCGGGGCGGGCGGGTGCGCTGCGCAGCCGCCCCCGCAGCGTGGCATAGGCGAGGTTGATGGTCTTCAGCCGTTCCTCCGCCGCGCGATCACCGCCATTGGCGTCGGGGTGATGGCGCTTGGCGAGTTCCTTGTAGCGGGTCTTGAGCGTGTCCATGGCGAGCGGCCAGTCGAGGCCGAGCACGGCGAGCGGTTCGCGCAGTTCCGCCGGCGTCGCCTCGGCGGGCGCGCGGGCGCGACCTTTCGCGCCCAGCAGGCCGAGCGGGTCGCGCGCCATCGCCTCCGCCTCATCGGCGACGCGGCCCAGCCGGCCGAGCGGCCAGGTCGGGCGCTGCCAGGCCGTGTCGGCGCGCAGCTGGAATTCGATCTCGCCCGGGGTCATGCCTTTGTAGAAATCCCAGCCGGCATTGTAGGCCCGCACATGCTCCAGGCAGAACCACCAGTAATCGGTCAGCGCCGTGCGGCTTTTGGGCGCGCGGTACTCGCCCATCGCGGCACAGTCCGGCATGTCGCAGGCGCGGCCCGGCGCGGCCGGGTCCGGGGCATAGGCCCGGGGACGGGAAGGGCTTCTCCTCATGCCCGGTATGTGCGCCCGGGCGGGCGGATTGGCAACCATCCGAACCGAGGGAAACCGCGATCCTTGGCAAGCCGCCCCGCCTGTCCGATATGCACGCCATGAGCACCCGCCAGGACCGCATCCGCGCCACGCTGACCGAACGTTTCGCCCCAAGCCGGCTGGAGGTGGTCGATGACAGTGCCCGCCACGCCGGCCATCAGGGCGCCGCGCCGGGGGGAGAGACGCATTATTCCGTCGCGATGACCGCGCCTTCCCTGCGCGGGCTGAACCGGCTGGCCCGCTCGCGCGCCGTGCACGCAGCGCTGGCCGAGGAACTCGCAACCGGCCTGCACGCGCTTGCGCTCCATCTGCGCGCGCCGGAGGAAGACGGGGCGTAGAGCGCGATGGCCGAAGGCGAAAACGCCGCCGGTCTAAATCACGCGATCAAACAGCGCGATCGAGCAGGAGGGGGCCGCCCAAGCGGACCCTTCCCGCCATAGACCGCCCCGCCGCCTTCGCCCCGCCCCCTTCGTCCCACCGCGTCAGCCGGCCAGTTCCTTCATATGGACATAGAGGTCGGCTTTGCCCTCGAAGCCGATCCCCGGCAATTCGGGCAGCGTCACGATGCTGTCATCCACCCGCGTCCCATCGGGGAAGCCGCCATAGGGCTGGAACACGTCGGGGTAGCTTTCATTGCCGCCCAGGCCCAGCCCGGCGGCGATCGCCAGCGACATCTGATGCCCGCCATGCGGAATGCAGCGCCGCCAACTCCACCCGGCATCGGCGACGGCCTTCAGGGTGCGCTGATACTCGCACAGCCCGTAGCTGAGCGCGCAGTCGAATTGCAGCCAGTCGCGGTCGGGGCGCATGCCGCCATGGCGCAGCAGGTTGCGCGCATCCTGATGGCTGAACAGGTTTTCCCCCGTCGCCATGGCGCCCGGGTAGAATTCGGCAAGCGCGGCCTGGAGCTGATAATCCAGCGGATCGCCCGCCTCCTCGTACCAGAACAGGGAATAATCGCGCAGCGCCTTGGCATAGGCGATGGCGGTTTCCAGGTCGAAGCGCCCATTGGCATCCACCGCCAGCTGCGCCTTGCCGTTCAGCCGCTTGAGCACCGCCTCGATCCGGCGGCGATCGGCGTCCAGCCCTTCGCCGCCGATCTTCATCTTCACCACCGAATAGCCGCGATCGAGATAGCTGCTCATCTCGTCGCACAGCGCGTTGTCGTCCTTGCCGGGATAGTAATAGCCGCCCGCAGCATAGACGAAGACGCGCGGATCGGCTTCCCGCCCGTGCCGTTCGGCGAGCAGGCGGAACAAGGGCTTGCCCGCGATCTTGGCCACCGCATCCCAGACCGCCATGTCGATGGTGCCGACCGCGACCGAGCGTTCGCCATGCCCGCCCGGCTTCTCGTTGGTCATCATCGCCGCCCAGATCCTGTCCGGGTCGAGATTATCGCCGGCCTCGTTGATCAGCGTGGCCGGATCGGCCTCCAGGATGCGTCCGGCGAAGCGTTCGCGGATCAGCCCGCCCTGGCCGTAGCGGCCATTGGAGTTGAAGCCGTAGCCGATCACCGGGCGGCCATCGCGCACCACATCGGTGACCACCGCCACCAGGCTGGTCGTCATCTTGGAAAAGTCGATATAGGCGTTGCGGATGGCCGAGGCGATCGGCTTCGACACCTCGCGGATTTCAAGAATGCGCATTCGGCATGGCTCCTGCCTGGATGGGGGCGGGGCTCTGCCCGCGAATGTCTCTGCCGCCCCGGATTTCGGCGGCAAGCCGCCTTGATAGAGACGATCCGGGCGATTGATCCAATGCCGATTTTGGCGCATGCCATGCCGATCCGGCATCGCCGCCCGGGGGATCGGCCCATGCATCTCGATTGGCTGGAGGATTTTCTCGCCCTTGCCGAAACCCGCAATTTCTCCCGCGCGGCGGCGATCCGCCACGTCACCCAGCCGGCCTTCAGCCGCCGCATCCGCGCGCTGGAGGCATGGATCGGCGCGCCGCTGGTGGAAAGGCGGGCGCGCGGCATGGTGCTGAATGCCGCCGGCCTATCGCTGCAGGCGCGGGCGGGAGAATTGCTGCGCGAATTGCGCCTGGCGCGAGAGGCCGCGCGCAATGCCGCCGGGCAGGGCAGCGCGCTGGCCATCGCCGCCACCCATGCGCTGTCCTTCACCTTCTTTCCCGGCTGGATCCGCGCGCGCGCCAAGCTCGGCACGCTGCGCCTGATCTCGGATACCATGGCCGCCTGCGAACGCATCTTGATGGCGGGCGAGGCGGATTTTCTGCTCTGCCATGTCTGCCCGGGCGTGCCAACCGGCCTGGCGGCGGCGCTGTTCGAAAGCGTGGTGATCGGCACCGATCAACTGGTGGCGGTCGCGGCCGCCGATGATACCGGCGCGCCGCTGCATCGCCTGCCCGCGCCTGCCGGGCAGGCGGTCAAGATGCTGGCCTATAGCGAGGCATCCGGGCTGGGCCGCATCCTGGCCGCCACCCTGCCGGGCCGGGGCGTGGCCGGCGATCCGGTGTTTACCGCGCCCTTCGCCGCAACCCTGCAGAGCATGGCGCGCGATGGGCTGGGCATCGCCTTTCTGCCGCGCACCATGCTGGGCGAGGATGTCGCCGCCGGCCGCCTGACCGAGGCCGGGCCGGGCTTTGCCATCGCCGTGGAAATCCGCCTGTTCCGCCCGCGCCGGCGCCGCACCGCGACGGCCGAGGCATTCTGGCATGCGATCCCGCCGGCCCCGGCGTGATCGGGGCCGGCGGGAAGGCCGTTCACGCCAATCCGAAGCGCGGGCGCAGCCGGATCCCCAGCCAGTTGCCGGCCAGGGCGGCAAAGAACCAGACGAAGCCATGCAGGCTGCCCGAGGCGATGCCGCCCACCAGCGCGCCGATATTGCACCCGAAGGCCAGCCGCGCGCCGAACCCCATGGCCAGCCCGCCCAAGGCCGCGGCCAGCAATTGCCGCGCCGGCGGCACGCGCTGGGCAAGGAAGCTGCCGCGCCAGCTTGCCGCCAGCGTCGCGCCCAGGATCAGACCGAGATCCATCAGCGAACTGTCCTGATGCAGGATGGAGCCGGCGAGGTCCTGCTTCGGTCCGTCCCACGACCAGTAGGTGGTGTGCGCCAGATCGGCGCCGAGCATGCTGGCGATCTTCGCCCCCCACAGCGTCAGCCCGGTGGTGATGCCCCAGGGCAGGCCCGACAGCAGGAAGGCGCCACCTGCCAGCGCGCCGATCAGCACGGCGATGCCGATCTGGCGCGGCGTCGGGCGTGGTCCGCGCCGCAGCACCAGGGCGATCAGCGCCGCGCCCAGCGCCAGCGTCGCCGCCAGCCCGCCCCAGGGGCCGAACTGCGCGGCAAGCGAAACCGCCGGCAGGGCAGGCAGGCGCAGCGCGGCGGGCAGCACCAGACTGCCCGCCAGCCCGCCCAGGCAGAAAAACGGCAGCGTCACCCACATCCGCCGTGAACCGCCGCCGGCCGCGTACAGCGTGCCGGAGCCGCAGCCATTGGCCAGTTGCATGCCGACCCCGAACAAGGCCGCGCCGCCGATCACCGGCAGGCCGATCGGGGCGATAAAGCCGCCATAGCCATCGACCAGGGCCGAGACCGGCACGATCACCAGGGCCGCCACCAGCGCGACCAGGATGCCGGCGGCCAGCGCCGCGCCGTCGCCATGGCGCAGCCAGGCGCGGAAGGCGCCGGTATAGCCGAACTCGGCCAGCAGAAAGACCGCGCCGAGCGCCAGGGCAAGGGCGAACAGGCCCAGCGAGGCGATGCGATGCTCGGTCAGAAGCTGATAGGCAATGGCGGCGATGGCGATCAACCCGCCCGCCGCCACCGCCCGCCCGCGTCCCAGGCGGGGCAGCGCCGCGCTGTGCGGCGTGCCGATACTCGTGCTCATGGCGCGGTGCTCAGCGGACGATCGGGCGATTGGCGTCGGCGGTCCATTCCGACATCGAGCCGTCATAGAGCTTGACGTTCTTGTGGTGCAGCACCTCGGCCAGCACGAACCAGTCGGTCGCCGCCAGATGGCCGGTATTGCAGTAGGTGGTGGCCGGCTTGTTCGGCACCTTGGCGAAAATCTTCTCGAGTTCGGCCTTCGGCTTCAGCCTGCCGTCTTCCAGTGCGCGGCTCTGATCGACCCAGACGGCATGCGGCAGATGGCCGTATTCGGCGACATCGCGGGTCTTGGCGGTGCCGTTCCACTGGGCCGGCGGGCGGGCATCGACCAGGGTTGCCGCCCCGGTGCGGATATCGGCCGCGACTTCCGGCAGCTGCGCACGCAGCGCCGGCTGATACCGCGCGGTGAAGACGGCATGCGCCGGCACCACGGCGGCGGTGGAGACCGGATCATGCGCCGCCTGCCAGGCCTGCCAGCCGCCATCGAGGATCGAGACGTTCCGATGTCCCAGCACCTTGAAGGTCCAGTAGATGCGCGCGGCGGCCGCGAAATCGGACGCGACGATGACGGCGCGATCGCCATCGCCGACGCCGTGCTCGCCGATCACCGCGCTGATCGCAGGGATCGGCGGCAGCGCTCCGCCGGCGCCGTCGGGCAGGCGCACGCGCCAGCCGGAATGCTCGTAATCGGCGCCGACCGCGCCGGGCACATGGCCGGCGGCATAGGCGGCGGCGGGACGGATATCGAGCACCACCAGATGGGCGGCGCCCGCATGGGCGGCGAGCCAGGCCGGGGAGACCAGCGGGCCGGCGGCGGGCGGCGGCGCGGCCTGGGCGGTGCCGGCGGTAAGCAGCAGCGCGGCGGCGCCGGCGAGGAGCGGGGCGGAAAGACGGGTCATCGGGGCAACTCCGGAGAAAATTTATATCGGAGAGAGCAATTCATTCTCCGGCATGGTATATAGCCCTGGGTAAAGCGAATTTCTTACCAAAGTTTCACGAAAATGCGCCAAGGAGCTGCTGCATGGCCGTCGATAAGGAGATGGACCGTCTGGACCGCGAGATCCTGCGTCTGCTGGCCGCCGATGCGACCCTCTCGCTCGCTGATATCGCCGCACGGGTGGGGCTGACGCCGACGCCGTGCTGGAAGCGTATCCGGCGGATGGAGCAGGCCGGCATCATCCTGCGCCGCGTGGCGGAGCTGGATCAGGCCAAGGTCGGGCTGCCGGTTTCGGTCTTCGTGGCGGTCGAGACCACCGACCATTCCAGCACCTGGCTGAAAAGCTTCGCCGAGCTGGTGGCCAATACGCCGGAGATCGTCGATGCCTGGCGCATGAGCGGCGATGTCGATTACCTGCTGCACGTCGTCGTCGCGGACATCGCCGCCTATGACAAATTCTACCGCCGTCTGATCGCCGCGGTGCCGCTGCGCAATGTCAGCAGCCGTTTCAGCATGGAGCGGATGAAGTCCGCCGCCTTGCCGATCTGACCGCGACCCGATCGGAATAGACGAACGTCGCTGATTTTCTGCTTTGCGTGAACGTCTTGTTAACCCGTGCGTGGTTCTCTCCGCCTGGCCTTTAGGAGGTAGCCATGCCGTCAAGTCGTCTGATCAACCGAAACGTCATTGCCGGTCGCGGCCGCACAAGCATGCGGCTCGAACCGGAACTCTGGGACGCGCTGAACGAAATCTGCGAACGCGAGGACCAGGACATGAGCACGGTGGTCCGTCAGGTCGAAGCCGCTGGTCACAGCGGCGGCCGGACCAGTGCGATTCGCGTTTTCATCCTGAATTACTTCCGCAACGCCGCAACGGAACACGGCCATGCCGGCGTCGGCCATGGGCCGATCCTGCGCAGCCGTGGCGGTGACTTCGTCCGCACCGCCGCGTGATCCACCGTCCGCAAGCGCCAACAGGATGATGGGCTTGCGGCGTCCTATCGCGGGTTATTTGCCAGCCGGCGAGGCGCTTGCGTCAGCCGGTGAGGCGGTTGCGTCAGCCGGCTTCGGCAGTGTCGCCAGCGCGTTCTCCACCATCTTCCGTTCGGGGCTGTTCGCTGGCAACAGGTCGTGCAACGCCGTCCAATGTTGCCGAGCGGTCGCCTTGTCGCCGTCCATCGCCGCCGCCAGCCCCAGATACCACAGCGCTGCCGGGCGCTCGGGGTCCTTCGCCAGCACCGTCTTGAACAGTTCGACGGCACGCGGCGGCAGTTTGTCGCCCGGCTTGTAGCCCGTCATCAGCGCCTGCGCCTCGGCCTCGGGCACCGTGATGTCGTCCGGCCGTAGCGTCCGTGCCTTGTCATAGGCCGCTGCCGCCTTGTCCATCTCCTTCAGCACCGCATAGGCGCGTCCCAGCCGCATCCAGCCATCGAAGTTGTCCGGATCGGCCGCCTGCTTGGCCGCCAGTTGCTCGACCATGCTGCGTACCATCGCCTCACGCTGCGCGTCGGTCATGCCTGCCGCGGCCTTCATATCCGCCTCGGAAGGTCCACCCGCCGAAGCCGGCGGCGCGGCGGTTCCGCTCGAGGCGGCAGTGCTGGCCTCGGGCGTCTGGGTGGAGGGACCCGAGCCCTTCTCCAACGCCGGCGTCGGGATGCCGGCCTGCTTAGCGGCCTCGGCGATCTGCGCGCCGATCTGGCCGCGCAGGGGCGAGTCGGACGGCAGGATCGCCAGCAACGCCTGGAATCCCTCGATCGCCCGCTTTGGCTCCCCGGCCTGCATGCGTGCCAGCGCGAGGTAATAGCGCGCCGCCGGATTATCCGGTGTGGCCACCAGCACCGCCTTGAACGCCTGCTCTGCCACCGGCGTGACCGTGCCGTTCGCCTGCATCACCAGCATCTCGGCATGATCAGACTGCACGTCGGGACTGTT
>JAGWRU010000216.1 GCA_028869595.1 Rhodospirillales bacterium | reverse complement strand
CAAGGAAGCGGAGGCCGCTACTCTACCACGATCCGCGGCCCGCGGGCCGCCCCGGCACCCAACACCTTTGCCCAGACCCGATCCGCCAGCGCCGCATAGGCCTTCGCCCCCTCGCTGTCCGGTGCCGCCGCGGCGATCGGCGTGCCCGCATCGGACGCGGTGCGGATATCCAGCAGCAGCGGGATCTCGCCGAGGAATTCGGCGCCCAGCCGCTCCGCCTCCAGCTTCGCGCCGCCATGGCCGAAAATGTCGGAGCGGCCGCCGCAATGCGGGCAGGTGAAGAAGCTCATGTTCTCCACCAGGCCCAGCACCGGCACCTGGGTCTTCTCGAACATCCGCACGCCGCGCCGCGCGTCGATCAGCGCAATGTCCTGCGGGGTGGAGACGATCACCGCGCCAGTCAGCGCCACGCGCTGGGCCATGGTCAACTGCACATCCCCGGTGCCCGGCGGCATATCCACCACCAGGATATCCAGCGGCCCCCATTGCACCTGGCCCATCATCTGTTCCAGCGCACCCATCACCATCGGGCCGCGCCAGATCATCGGGGTTTCCGCATCGACCAGGAAGCCGATCGACATCGCCTTCAGCCCCCAGGCCTCCAGCGGCTGCATCTTGCCGTTTTCCACCTGCGGCTTGCGGCTCAGCCCGAGCATGCCGGGCAGGCTGGGGCCGTAGATATCGGCATCCAGCAGCCCCACGCGCAGCCCCTGGCGGGCCAGGGCGACGGCGAGGTTGACCGCCACCGTCGATTTGCCGACGCCGCCCTTGCCCGAGGCGATGGCCAGAATGGCGCCGACCTCGGCCAGCAGCAGCGGCTGCGCGGCGCGCCCGCCTGGGGCAGCGTGGCCATGCCCCTGTCCATGCCCCGGCCCTTGCGCCGGTTGCGGCGCGGCGGCGGCCTGATGCGCGGTCAGCACCACGGCGGCATTGCTGATGCCGGGCTGGCGGGCCAGCAGCGCCTCGGCGGCGGCGCGCACGCTTTCCATGCGCGCGGCCTGGCTGCGCTCGGTACGCAGTGCCATCTGCACCAGCCCGCCGCGTAGCTCGATCCCCTCCACCAGCCCGGCGGTGACGATATCCTGGCCGGAGGCGGGATCGGTGATGGCACGCAAAGCCTGGCGCAGAGAGTCGACGCTGGGGGAAGTGCTCATGCGCTTGCAAACCTTCTGGCGGTGGTGAATATGGCCGCGCCGTGATGTGCCATATGGCGCATGATGGCGCATCCGCCAACTTCCCGCGCCCCTGCCCTGCCAGGCCGTTGGGTTCGGTTCGGCGCGAAACCTGGAGGCGATCCCTGCCCATGCCCTGGAATGAAGACGGCCCTGGCCGGCGGCCCGGATCGCCGCCCGAGCAGGCCCCGCAGGTCGATGGGAATGGCGGCGCCGGGCATGGCGGCGATGGGCATGGCGCGGAACCGCAGGCCAATCCCTGGGCAAGGCCGCGCCCGCGGCTGGTGCGCGGCCAGGGCCAGAATGGCGGCGGTGCCGATGGGCGGCCCGGCGATGGCGCAGCACGGCGCGGTCCCTCCTCCGGCATGCCGCCGCGCGGCAATAATCCGTGGGGGCCGGGCAGCGGCGGCAATGGCGGCGGACCGGTGCGTCCGCCCGATCTGAACCGGCTGAAGGAACAGATGCGCGACTTCCTCGCCAACCTGATCCCCGGGCTGGGCGGTGGCTCTGGCAGCGGCGGCTCTGGCAATGGCGGTTCGGGCAAGGGCGGCCCCGGGGGCGGTGCAGGGGGCGGTCACGGCGGCGGGTGGAGCGGTCTGCCGGGGCAGTGGTCGAACCGCCGGCTCGGCGCGATCGGCGTGGCGGTGGTCGTGCTGATCTGGCTGGCCAGCGGCTTTTATCGCGTCCAGCCCGATCAGCAGGGCGTGGTACTGCGCTTCGGCGCCTATGTCGGCACCACCTATCCCGGCCTCAACTACCATCTTCCCTGGCCGATCGAGCGGGTGGAGCTGCCCGTCGTCACGCGCGTCAACCGCACCGAGATCGGCTATCGCTCCGCGCCATCGGGCCTGTCGCTGAGCGGCGCCAGCGGGCCGCGCGATGTCGCGGCGGAAAGCCTGATGCTGACCGGCGACGAAAACATCATCGACGTCCATGTCGCGCTGTTCTGGCGCATCGCCGATGCCCGCAAATTCCTGTTCGATACCCGCGATCCGGTGCGTCTGGTCAAAGCGGTGGCGGAAAGCAGCATGCGCGAAGTGATCGGGCGCACGCCGATCCAGCCGGCCCTGACCACGCTGCGTCCGAAGATCGAGGCCGATGTCCTGGCCCAGACGCAGCAGATCCTCGATCGCTACGGCGCCGGCATCGACGTGATCCAGGTGCAGCTCCAGAAGGTCGATCCGCCGGCCGCGGTGATCGAAAGCTTCCTCGACGTGCAGCGCGCCAACACCGATGCCGAGCGTATGCGCAACGAGGCGGATTCCTATCGCAACAGCATCGTGCCGGTGGCGCGCGGCGACGCGGCGCAGATCGTCGCCGAGGCCGATGCCAGCCGTCAGGCGGCGATCGCCCGCGCCAAGGGCGAGACCCAGCGTTTCCTCTCGGTGCTGGCCGCCTATCGCGCGGCCAAGGACATCACGCTGCAGCGCCTCTATCTGCAGACGATGGAGGATGTGCTGGCGCATAACCCGACCACTATCGTCGATCCCAAGCTGCAATCGGTGCTGCCGCTGCTCGATCTCGGCGGCGCCAAGGCCGCGCCCCCGCCGCCCGTTCCCGCCGCCGAGACCGGCGCGCCCGCACCCGCCGCCAAACCGGGAGCCACGCCATGAACGCCCTGCGTCAGCGCGGCGCGATCGCCGCCCTGGTTGCCCTGGTCGTGGTGGTGATCGTCGCCGCCGCCAGCCTCTATACCGTCGATCAGACCGAGCAGGTGCTGCTGGTGCAGTTCGGCCGGCCGGTGCGCGTCGTCACCACGCCGGGGCTGCATGTCAAGCTGCCCTTCATCCAGAGCGTGATCCCCTTCGATAAGCGCCTGCTGGCGGTGGAAACGCCGAGCGAGCAGGTGATCCTTGGCGATCAGCGCCGTCTGGTGGTCGACAGCTTCACGCTTTTCCGCATCGCCGATCCGCTGCGCTATTATCAGGCCGTGGGTTCGGTCGAGGACGGGATCACCGGGCGGCTCGATGCCATCGTCTCGGCCTCGCTGCGCCGGGTGCTGGGCAATTACCAGTTGCTCGACGTGCTTTCGGCCAAGCGCGACAAGATCATGTCGGCGATCCGCACCGAGGTGAACACCGAGATGAAGGGGTTCGGCGTCGCCATCGAGGATGTGCGCATCCGCCGCGCCGATCTGCCGGAGGAAAACACCAAGGCGATCCTGCACCGCATGCAGAGCGAGCGGCAGCGGGTTGCCGCCGAGGCACGCGCCCAGGGGCAGGAGGCAGCCACCAAGATCCGCGCCGATGCCGAGCGTGAGCGCACCGTGCTGCTGGCCGATGCCCATGCCAAGGCCGATGCGCTGCGCGGCGAGGGTGAGGCCGAGGCGATCCACCTCTACGCCGATGCCTATGGCCAGGACCCGCATTTCTTCGGCATCTGGAAGACGCTGGAGGCGTATCGTTCGGCCCTGACCAAGGGCAAGGATCGGCTGGTGCTGACCCCGGGGACGGATTTCCTGCGCTATCTTGCCGCCCCGCCGCCCGCGCCGTGAGCAGCCTGCACATCCGGACGGGCGTCTCGGCCAGGAGGATGGCATGGCTGTGAACCGTCGCGGACTGGCTGCCCTCGGGGCTGCCGCGGTGCTGGCGCCGAAGATGGCGCTGGCCGCCACGCGCCGCGACCCGGTGGATCGCGCGATGGCCGCCTTCGCCGCCCTGCCGGCCACCGCAAGTGCCCTGCTGGTCGCGCAATCGGGGAACGCGGGTTGGGATGTCGCGCATCAGCCGGAGGCGCGGCTGTTCGTCGGCAGCGCGGTCAAGACCTTCATCCTGGCCGAGGCGCTGCGCCAGGTCGAAGCCGGCACCTTGTCGGAGGATGCGCAGCGTCCGATCGATGATCGCGTGCGCTCTCTGGCGAGCCCGGTCTTTGCCCATCTTTCCGGCACCACGCCGCTGCGCTCGGTGCTGGAAGCGATGATCGCGCATTCCGACAATACCGCGACCGACGCGGCGATCGCGGCCTGCGGGGTCGAGACGGTGCGGGCCCTGATCGCGTCCGCCGGGCTGCACCGGACGCAAATTCCCAACTCCACCCGCCAGCTTTTCGCCTACCTGGCCGGCGCCGGGCTGGGCGTCGATCCCGGCTGGGCCGGGATGGAGGCGATTATGCGGGGCAAGCATTTCGGCCCCTCGCGCCCGCCGCTCAACCCGGACGAGACGATGGCCAGCACCGCGCGGGAGATGGTCGACTGGTACCGCGCCTCGCTGACCGGGAAATATTTCACCAGGCCGGAGACGCTGGCCGAATATCGCCGCATCCTGGGCATGGGCGATGCGATCGCCCAGGTCGTGCCGGCCGGGCTGGCGGCCTATGCCAAAGGCGGCAGCATCGACTGGGACGGGTTCTACTGCTTCGCCTTTGCCGGACGCATGGTGGTGGGGGCGGCGACGGCGGATTGCTGCTTCACCATCAACTGGCACGGCAAGCCCGACAGCGTGGGGCCAATGTTTCAGGCCTATCGCAAGGCGGTCGCCGACGTGCTGGCCGCGACCCGGACGGCGCTGCTCTAACGCGCTGGCGGATCGCGGGCATCGGACCGGTGGCGGGTCCGTCTTCGGTCCTCAGGTCCCGCCATCACTGCGTTGGCGGTAGTGATTCCGGTTTTGCCGATCCCGTTCTATGATCGTGGTTTCCGTCAGGGGATAGTGCTTCATGCGTCCTTCTCGCCGTCCGGCCGCGCTGCTCGGCCTTCTGCTGGCCGGTGCCGCGCCGGGCTTGCTGCTCGCGGTGCCGCCCGGTCTGGCCGCCAGCCCGGCGGCGGCGGCAACGCCGCTTCCGGCACCGTCCGCCGCCCCCGCCACCGCCGCGCCCGCGACCCCGGCACCGGGCCCCATCGTGCCGGTGCCGGGCGCGCCGCCCAGCTTCGCCGATCTGGTGGCCCGTCTGCTGCCGGCGGTGGTCAATGTCTCCTCCACCTCCGAGGTGGCGGCCAGCGGCAATCTGCCGGAAATGCCCAATTTCCCGCCCGGTTCGCCCTTCGAGCAATTCTTCAAGGATTTCATGAAGCGCCATCGCCAGGATGGCGGCGGCGGTGACGGCAATGGCGATCACCCGGCGGAGCGGCAGATGCAAAGCCTCGGCTCCGGCTTCATCATCGACCCGAGCGGGCTGATCGTCACCAACAACCATGTGATCGAGGGCGCGGACAGCATCACCGTCACGCTGCAGGACAATACCGTCCTGAAAGCGAAGGTGATCGGGCGCGATACGACCGGCGATCTGGCGCTGCTGAAAGTCGATGCGCCGCATCCCTTGCCCTTCGTCGCCTTCGGCGACAGCGCCCATGCCCGGGTCGGCGACTGGGTGCTGGCGATCGGCAATCCGTTCGGCCTGGGCGGCACCGTCACGGCCGGGATCGTCTCGGCCCGCGGGCGGGATATCCAGCAGGGACCATACGACGATTTCATCCAGACCGATGCGGCGATCAATCGCGGCAATTCGGGTGGGCCGCTGTTTGACATGCAAGGGCATGTGATCGGCATCAATACGGCGATCTTCTCGCCCTCGGGCGGTTCGATCGGCATCGGCTTTTCGATTCCGTCCAACATGGCCAAGGCCGATATCGCGCAGCTGCGCCAGTACGGCCATCCGCGGCGCGGCTGGCTGGGCGTGCGCATCCAGGAAGTGACGCCCGATATCGCCGAGAGCCTCGGCCTGCCCAAGGCGGAAGGGGCGCTGGTGGCTGGCGTCAACAAGGACGGGCCGGCCGACCGGGCGCATCTGCGCAATGGCGACGTCATCCTGACGTTCAACGGCGAGGCGGTGAAGGACATGCATGTTCTGCCGCGGATCGTCGCCGAGGCGACGGTCGGCGAGCATGTGCCGCTGACCGTCTGGCGGGACGGCAAGGCAGTGACGCTGCAGGCGGTGCTGGCCGAAAAACCCGACGACACGCAGCAGACCGCCGCTGCCGCCCCGCCACCGCCGCCGCCCGCCCCGAAATCGACCGATCTGACGGGGATCGGCCTGGCGGTTGCACCGATCACCGCCGAGACGCAGGCCAAATTCCATCTGTCCAAGACCCAGAAAGGGGTCGTGGTGACGGGCGTGACGGACGGCTCGCCGGCCGCTGATCGCGGCGTGCAGCCCGGTGACGTGGTGCTGGAGGTGCAGCAGCAGGAGGTGCACAACCCCGCCGATGTCGCCGCCCGTATCGCCGAGGTGCGCAAGGATAAGCGGAAAGTGGCGCTGTTTCTGATCCAGCGCGGCGAGCAGATGCAATGGGTGCCGCTGGCGCTGGAGAAGACCAAGCCGGCGGAGAAGAAGAAGTAGCCTACTCGCCGATCAGCACTTCCACGGTGACGTGCGACAGCCCGGGTAAAGCGTGCAGCAGGCGGCGATAGGCGGCGACATCCGTCGTCGCCGCCATGGCCCGCACCGAGACGATGGCGCCGAGATGCCCCGGCCCCAGCCGCCAGAGATGCAGATCGGCGACGGCATCGCCGCGTTCCTCGACAAGGCTGCGCAGCTTTGCCGCCATCGCCCGGTCGGGGGTCATGTCGAGCAGGATGGCGCCAGTATCGCGCATCAGCCCATAGGCCCAGTTGGCGATCACCGCCGCGCCCACCAGCCCGACCACCGGATCGGTCCACCACCAGCCGAGGAAATGCCCCGCCGCCAGCCCGGCCAGCACCAGGACGGAGACGGCGGCATCGGCGATGACATGCACCAGGGCGGCGCGCATGTTGTTGTCGCGATGCACCTGTTTCGGCAGCGCGGCGGCCTGCGCCGGCACAGGATCGGGATGATGCGGGTGGGCTTGCCCGTGGGTATCGGCGGGGCCATGCGCGTGGTCGTGGTCGTGGTCGTGGTCGTGGTCGTGGTCGTGGGCATGATCATGCCCATGCCCATGCCCATGCGCCTGTTCATGCCGGTGTCCGTGGCCATGGTCATGTCCGCTCGCGCCGTGATGATGGCCGCCACCCAGCAGCCAGGCGCTGGCGACGTTCACGACCAGCCCCAGCGCGGCGATCGCCATCGCCTCGCCATAGACGATCGGCACTGGATGGAAGAAGCGGCTGGCCGATTCCACGGCGATCAGGATCGCGATCATCGCGAGCACGATGGCGCTGGTGAAGCCGGCCAGATCGCCGAGCTTGCCGGTGCCGAAACTGAAGCGGGCATCCTGGGCATGCTTGCGGGCATAGGTATAGGCCATGGCGGCGATCAGAAACGCCGCCGCATGGGTGAACATGTGCATTCCGTCGGCGACCAGCGCGACGGAGCCGAGCAGCGTGCCGCCCACGATCTCCACCGCCATCATCGCGCTGCACAGCCCGATCACCATCCAGGTGCGGCGCTCGCTCTCGCCATGATCGGGGGCGAGATAGACATGATCGTACAAGGGCGTGGTCATCGCCGGGTCCTTCAGCGCAGATAGGTGCGTACCACGGCGAGCAACTGCTCCACCGCGTCGGGTTCGGTGCCGGCCTCGGCCGGGGCGGGCATCAGATGCGCGCGGACATGGCCTTCCACCACTTCGGCCATCAGCCCGGCGATCGCCCCGCGCGCGCCGGCGATCAGATGCAGCATCTCGCCGCAGCCGGCATCGTCTTCCAGGGCCCGCTCGATGGCTTCCATCTGGCCACGAATGCGGCGCACCCGGGCAAGTAAAGGCTTTTTCTGACTGGTGATATGCGACATGGGATAGGGGGATACCCTATTTATCCGGGCCGCTGCGAGAATTTTATGGGACAGCGAACTCCGCCGCCCGATAGCCCTGGACAAAAAGCAAAGCGCGCAGATCGCCATGCTCCACCCGCCAGCGCGCCGAGGACGCGACGATCGGCTTGGCGTGATAGGCGATCCCCAGCCCCGCCGCACCCAGCATGGCAAGGTCGTTCGCCCCGTCGCCCACCGCCAGCGTCGCCTCCAGCCCGATGCCGCGCGCGGCGGCGAGTTCGCGCAACGCGGCAAGTTTCGCATCGCGGTCCAGGATCGGCTCGGCGACCGCGCCGGTCAGCGCCCGCCCGTCATCGAGCAGGATATTGGCGCGATGGACGGAGAAGCCCAGCGCCTGCGCCACCCGTCCGGTGAAGAAGGTGAAGCCGCCCGAGACCAGCGCCGTGGTGGCGCCATGGGCGCGCATCGTCGCCACCAATTCGCGCGCCCCGGGCATGAAGCGCACGCCTTCCCAGGTGCGTTCCAGCGCCGCGAGATCGAGGCCCTTCAGCATCGCCACGCGGGCACGCAATGCCTCGCTGAAATCGAGCTCGCCATTCATGCTGCGCTTGGTGATCGCGGCGATCTGCTCGCCCAGCCCAGCGAAGGCGGCGAGTTCGTCCAGCGTCTCTCCGGTGACGATGGTGCTGTCCATATCGGCGATCAGCACCTGCTTGCGCCGCCCCGCGGCCGGCAGCACGAAGGCATCGATCGCCGCGTCGTCGAGGGCGGCGGCCAGCGCGGCGGGCTCGGGCGCGCGCGCCAGGGGGATATCGGCTGCCTCTCCGGGTGACAGCAGGTCGGGCATGCCCCCCGCCACCGCCGCGCGCACCCGCGCGATCCGCGCGGTATCCAGCACGGTTGCGTCGCGCTGGGCGACCAGGGTCAGAACCAGGGGGGCTGCGTCGTTCATGGCGGCGAAACTGGCAGCGCGCCGCGCCCGGTTCAAGCCGCATTGTCTGCCCCGCGCGCGCCCCCTAGCATGGCCGCAAAAGCGGGAGGACGCGGAAATGAGCGAGGTTGCCGTCATTGGCGCCGGCACGATGGGCCATGCGCTGGCCTTGGTCTTTGCCTTGGGCGGGCATGCGGTGCGGCTGACCGATGCGGATCCGCAAGCCCTGGCGCGGGCACCTGGGTTGATGGAGGCAGCGCTCGCCACCCTGGTCGAAGCCGGCGAGGTCGAGCCCGCCTGGGGCGCGCGCGGCATCGGCCAGCATGTGCGCTGCTGCGCGAGCCTGGGCGAATGCGTGGCCGGCGCCGATCTGGTGATCGAGGCGGTGGTGGAGCGCGAGGACGTCAAGCGCCGCCTGTTCGCCGAACTCGATGCGCTGATGGCGCCGGATGCGATTCTCGCCTCCAACACCTCCAGCCTGGATATCTTCCCGCTGGTGCCGCCGGCCCGTGCCGCGCGCACGCTGATCGCGCATTGGTACACGCCGCCCTATCTCTGCGATCTGGTCGATCTCTGCCCCGGCCCCGCGACCGATCCGGCGGCGATCGAGACGGTGCGCGCGCTGGTCGCGGCGATGGGCAAAGTGCCGGTCGTCTTCAAGCAGATGGTTCAAGGCTACGTCGCCAACCGCATCCAGGCGGCGATCGCCATGGAAGTCTTCCGCATGCTGGATGAAGGCTGGGTCAGCGCCAAGGATATCGACGATTCGGTGATTCACGGCCTGGCGCTGCGCATGCCGATTCTGGGGGTGATGGTAAAGGCCGATTTCACCGGTTTGGCTGTGCAGCAGCAGGTGATGGCCAATGGCAGCTACATCCCGCCCACCCATACCGATGGCAGCGCGACGCTCGCGCGCCTGCTCGCCGCCGGGCAGAACGGGGTGATGAGCGGGCAGGGGCTGTTCGACTGGAGCGGACGTTCGACGGAGGAATTATTCCGCGAACGCGACCGCAAAATGCTCAAGCTGAAACAGGCACTGCGGGCGATCGGCCCGATCGAGGGCCGGGTGAAGGAGGGATCATGATCCGTTATGAACTGAGCGGGCGTACCGCGCTGATCACCGGGGCTGCTTCGGGGATCGGCCTTGCCACCGCGCGCATGCTGGCAGGCTTCGGTGCCACGGTTGCGGTGAATTTCCTGCCCGACGATCCGCGCGGCCCTGAGGCGGTAGCCGATCTGATCGCCGCCGGCGGCACGGCGATCGCCGCGCCCGGCAATGTCGGCGTGGCCGGCGAGGCGGAGGCGATGGTGGCCAAGGCGGTGGCCGATCTCGGCCGGCTCGATCTTCTGGTGGCCAATGCCGGCACGCCCGGCACGCGCCGGCGCATCGATCCCACCGAACTCGATCTGCTGACCGAGGAGCTGTGGCACACCCTGCTGGAGGTCAATCTGCTGGGCGTATTCCGCTGCGCCCGGGCGGCCGCGCCGGCCCTGAAGGCGGCGGGCGGAGCGATCGTCTCCACCGCCTCCATCGCCGGGCAGAACAAGCCGGGCAGCAGTCTCGCCTATGGCGCGACCAAGGCGGGGGTGATCAACATGACGCAGAATCTCGCCCGCGCCCTGGCGCCGGAGGTGCGGGTGAACGCCATTGCCCCGGGCGCGGTGGATAGTACCTGGATGGTCGAATGGACCAATGCGGAACGCACCCAGTCGATCGAAAAAGCGCTGCTGCGGCGGCGCTGCACGCCGGAGGATCTGGCCGAGGTGATCTGTTTCCTGGGCTTTGGTGCGGCGATGGTGACGGGACAGACCGTCACCGTCGATGGCGGGTTGACCTTGTCGTAAAAAATGGGCGGCGAGATCTCTCTCGCCGCCCGTCAGTGCCGTCTCTTGGGGAGGACGGATCGGCGCGTGGCGGATGCCGCCACGCAATCGGGGTAGAACGCACTCCGCGCGATCGGCTCAGAACACGTCCAGCACGATATCCGCGGCGATCGTCGCCACGTTGTTGTTCGCGCCGGCATTGAACGGATGGGTGTTGGTATAGGCGTGATCCCAGCGCACTTCCGGACGGAACATCAAGCCGGTGAAAGGCGCGGGCATGTCGGGCTTCCAGGTGATACCCAGCGTCAGCTCGCCATAGGTGGTCGGGCCGGAGGCGGAGATGACCGGCGTGGAATAGCCGCCCAGCGCCAGGTCGGGACCAAGATTGGCAGGATAAGCCGCGACGAAGAAATTATTGTCGTCACGCCAGATTTCCGCGCGCGCATTGGCCGTGACCGTGTCGGACAAGGTGTAGGACAGATACTGCGCCATGCCGAACCCGTTGGAGGCGGAGGGCTTGCCGGCGGCGAAGCCGGTCGCCCCGAAATCGTCGCGCACCCAGTTGATCTCGTTGGTCAGGGTCAGCTTGTCGTTGACCTTCCAGGTGGTGACGATGTCGTTATAGAAGCGGTAGTAGCCGTTGGCATTGAAGCCCAGCGGCGACAGGGCGCGGGTCGCATTTTCCGGCCCGAAATGGGTCAGCGCCAGCACCGTGAGGTTGCCGCCCATCATGTTCAGCCCGATGCCGCCGAGGAAGGCGCCGGCGCCATTATTCTCGCCATTGCCGACCGAGGTCTGGTTGCCGGTATCGCCGCCCATATAGACGTCGACCAGAGGCGAGACATGGGCAACCGCCAGCAGCCCGGTATGCTTGAGCGGCAGGCCGAAATTGAAGATGTAGGAGTGCGAGTAGAACGGGTTGGTCGACGGATCGATCGTCTCGTAACCCAGCGGTGTCGGGTATTGCCCGGCCTTGAAATCGATGCCGCCCTTGAACAGCCAGGGCGTATGCAGCGAGGCATTCGCCTCCACGATATCCATCTGGTAGCGATCGGAGGTGGCGCGGTCGAGTTCGCCCAGGAAATGCGTGTAGCGGGCATCCGAGCCGTACATGAACTGGAACTTGAAGCCGGTCGAGTAGCCGGCGACCGAGCTGTCGAGCGGCTTCACCGCCGTCAGCAGGATCTGGTTCAGCTGGAACTGGTTGGCGTGGTCGGTGAACAACTGCCCGAAATTCAGCCCGTTGCTGGGCTGGTACGGGTTCAGGACGATGCCGGCTTCGCCCTGGGCATAAAGATGGATGCCATTGATCCAGAACCCAGGCGGCGGGGCGGCGGGGGCAGGCGTTGCGGCAGGTGCCGGCGCGGTGGTGGTAGCGGCCGGCGCGGTCTGCGCCAGTGCAGGGGCGGCGGTGGCGGCCAGGGCGGCCGTCAGGATCCAGGTGGCCGGGCCGTGCAGGGCCCGCTTTGTCGTGTTGGCCATGGATGGTTGCTCCGGGTCGTCGTCGGGACGGAAACAGGCGATGCGTGGGGGCGGCGGACCGCACCCCACGCATCCGGTCGGGATCAGAAGATCTGCTCGCCGTGCAGCGCGAGATCGAGACCTTCGCGCTCCTCGTCTTCGGTGACACGCAGACCCACCAGGGCCTTGGTGATCATCAGCAGCACATAGGTCATGACGCCGGAGTAGATCAGCGTGGTCAGCACGCCGATCCCCTGGATCATCACCTGGTGCAGGCTGCCGGGGCTGCCGGCCGGGCTGCTATCCGTGGCCGAGAGCGGGCCGTAGGAGAAGACGCCCGTCAGCAGCGCACCGATGATGCCGCCGACGCAGTGCACGCCGAAGGCATCGAGGCTGTCATCGTAGCCGAGCATGTGCTTCAGGCTGGTGGCCGACCAGAAGCAGATCACGCCGGCGGCGACGCCGATCACGATCGAACCGCCCGGCAGCACGAAGCCGGAAGCCGGGGTGATGGCGACCAGACCGGCCACCGCACCCGACGCCGCACCCAGAACTGAGGGTTTGCCCTTGCTGATCCACTCGGCGAACATCCAGCCGAGCGCCGCGGCGGCGGTGGCGATCTGGGTCACAGCCATAGCCATGCCCGCACGCCCGTTGGAGCCGACGGCGGAGCCGGCATTGAAGCCGAACCAGCCCACCCACAGCAGCGAGGCACCGATCACGGCATAGGCGACGTTATACGGCGCCATGTTGTCGGTGCCGTAGCCGACGCGCTTGCCAAGCACCAGGCAGGTCACCAGACCGGCGATACCGGCATTGATGTGCACCACCGTGCCGCCGGCGAAATCCAGCACGCCGAGATTGCCGACCCAGCCGGTCGGCGCCCACACCCAATGGGCGATGGGGGAGTAGACCACCAGCGACCACATCGTGATGAAGATGCAGAGGGCGGAGAACTTCATGCGATCGGCGAAGGAGCCGCAGATCAGCGCCGGGGTGATGATCGCGAACGTCATCTGGAACATCATGTAGACGGATTCGGGGATGGTCTGTGCCGCCGCCCCGTCGCTGCCCGGTCCAAGGATGAAGCCGCTATCGACGCCTTTGACGATGTGCTGCGCCAGCCCGTTGAGCATGAAGCGCGACATGTCGCCGATATAGGCATTGCCGGTGGTGAAGGCGAGCGAGTAGCCGGCCACCGTCCAGACGATGGTGACGATGCAGGTGATGGCGAAGGACTGCATCAGCGTGGCAAGGACGTTCTTCTTGCGCACCATGCCGCCATAGAACAAGGCAAGGCCGGGAATGGTCATCATCAGCACCAGGGCGGTGCTGGTCAGCATCCAGGCAGTGTCGCCGGTATCGGCGGCGGGGATTTTCGGATCGGCGGCGAAGGCGGGCGCTGCCGCCAGCAGCATGGGCGCCAGCGAGGCCAGGCCCCACTTCAGCTGGGGTCGAGTCATCGTTTTTATATCCCTTGTCTGTGCGGGGGTTACAGCGCTTCGCCGTCGACTTCGCCGGTGCGGATGCGCACCGCACGCTCGATATCGAGGACGAAAATCTTGCCGTCGCCGATCTTGCCGGTCTGCGCCGCCTTGGCGATCGCCTCGATCACCTGATCGGCCAGATCGCTCGGCACCACGACTTCGATCTTCACCTTGGGCAGGAAATTCACGTGATATTCCGCCCCGCGATAGATCTCGGTCTGGCCCTTCTGCCGTCCGAAGCCCTTGACCTCGGACACGGTGAGCCCCTGCACCCCGAGCGGCGTGAGCGCTTCGCGCACGTCGTCCAGTTTGAAGGGCTTGATGATAGCCATGATCAGCTTCATGTCGCTGCCCTGCCTTGCATTGCCTCTCTCCTTTTCTTCCCGGTGTTCCGCGCCATGCCGTCACGCTTCGCAGCCGTGACGGATCTCTTTCAAGAACCGTGCCGCGGAGCAGATGTGCGCGTCGCTGGGGGGGAAAGCGGGAAAATGCGAAAAAACGACAGAAATCGCTGCCGAGAGGGCAATAAATTGCCTGGATTTTACGCAACTGCGAGGGAATTGCCCGGCTTTGTCGCGCCTACGAAACAGGCGGTTTCGCCGCGT
>JAGWRU010000215.1 GCA_028869595.1 Rhodospirillales bacterium | reverse complement strand
TGCAGGGCTTCCGGGTGGACAGCAAGCATGAGATCGCCAAGACCCTGGCCGCGTTCGGCGCCTTCACCGAGGGGCTGCAGCTTTTCGCCTCCTTCGCGATCCTGCTGAATTTTCCGCGCTTCGGAAAAATGAAGGGGATGGGCCAGATCATCTCCTGGTCGGTGCGCGACGAATCGCTGCACTGCCTGTCGATCATCCGCCTGCTGCGCAGCTTCGTGCAGGAGAACCCGGAGATCTGGACCGAGGAGCTCAAGCGCGAAATCTGCCTGACCTGCGCCACCATCGTCGATCACGAGGATGCCTTCATCGACCTCGCCTTCGAGGCCGGCGCGGTGGAAGGGCTGACCGCGCAGGAGGTGAAGACCTATATCCGCTATATCGCCGATCGGCGGCTGATCCAGCTTGGCCTCAATCCGCTGTATCATGTCGCGCGCAATCCGCTGCCGTGGTTGGACGAGATGCTGAACGCGGTCGAACACGCCAATTTCTTCGAGAACCGGGCGACCGAATATTCCCGCGCCTCCACCATCGGCTCCTGGGAGGAGGCGTTCGACGCGCCGCCGCCGGCGGCGAGCGAGGCTGGCATGCACGCCGATTGAGGTGGCGCCGCCATGCATCCGCCGGCGCGGCCGGGGGCGCATAGCGTGGCGGCCTCATCACGCCACAGTGATCCAGGGCGATCCGGGGATCCCCTGGCTTGCGTCTGCCTTGTCGCGCGCTTATAGGGCCAGCTTGGTCGAGCTGTGCGGTTGAAAAGCTGCTGCTCCGCCTAAAATGCGTATGTCACGCGGCTATTGCGATTGTATTACGCGCATTGCGCGTTCGATAGTGCAAACCGTTACATGGCTGGACGGGGCGACGCGCAGTGCCCGTGCCCGGGGGGGCGGCAAGGCCGCCATGGCACGAGGCTTGAGAAACGTTCCGTCAACTGGGCCGGTGGTTCCGCCTGATCATGTCGGGCATTCCGCTGGCCGATACGACGTCTTGTAACGCACACGGCAAAGCAGACAGGGTTGCGCAATGGATGCCACGCCAGAGTCGATGACAGGGAATGCGGTGAGCCAGGCGGAAGATCAATCTGGGCGGGATGGCGGGCAGGGTGGCGCGCCGCGTTATTCGCGCCGCCTGTCGGACAAGGTGCTGATCGCCTTCCATCACGCCTGCGACCAGGCGGATTTCGAGGTCGCAGAGCAATTGCTGCATATTCTGGAGATGATGCTGACCCGCCGGCCGCTCTCGCCCGACGGAACGAGGCGGCGCAACATGGAAAGCCTGGTCGCCGCGCATGAGCGGCTTTGGCATCTGCGCCATCCGACGGCGAACGAGGGCTAGCCGCCTCACCCGTCCAGCGACAGTGCCGCGCCGCCGCGCAGTACCGCCTCGGCCTCGGGCGTGAAGCGGCCATCGGCGTTGTGCAGCACCAGCCCGCCGAGCAGGCGCGGCGTCGCCCGTCCTTCCCTGACCGCCCGCAGGATCACCAGCTTTGCCGCCGCGCCCGCGCGTGGCCAGAGCGGCAGCACAGTGGCACTGCCCAGACGCGCCGGCGCCAGCGCCGCCAGCGCCTCGGCCAGCCCCTCCATGCCGAGGATCAGGCTGAGCGTGCCGCGCCGGCGCAAGGGCCGCGCGAGGGCGGCGACCCAGGCGGCGATCCCCGCCGCCTCGATCCGTTTGGCCGCGATCCGCCGCGCCTCGGCCGGCGGCGTGCCCCGGGCGCGGTGATAGGGCGGGTTGGCAAAGGCATGATCGAATGCACCGGCCGGGGCGGCGGCAAGCAGATCGGCGGCATGAAAGGCCAGCCCGGCAAAGCCGTTGGCGGCGGCATTGGCGCAGGCTACGGCGGCCAGCGCGGCATCGCGCTCGATCCCCAGCCCGTGCAGCCCCGCCACCCGCGCGGCGAGGCAGAGCAGCCCGGCCCCGGCACCGCTGCCGCCTTCCAGCACCGACTGCCCGGATCGGGCGGGAATGGCGGCGGCCAGCAGAACCGGCTCGATCCCCGACCGGAAGCCCGACGCCGGCTGGTCATGACGCACCCGCCCGCCTAGAAGATGGCCCTCGGTGATTGTGCCGCTCATGCCTCTCCTGCCTCGGCCAGGATGGCGCGCGCGCGCGCGGCATCGGCATCGTCGACCACCAGCCGGCGGGGAATGGCGCCGATACTGCCTTCGGTGATGCTGGCATGCAGATCGAGCAGCCTGGCGCCGATGCCGGCATCGGCCAGCAGCGCGATCAGAAAGGACAGGCGCACCGGCTCGTTCGACGTGGCGATTACCTGCATCCTGCAAATCCCATAGATTCGTCGGCTTGACCCTTTTTCGGGCGCGCCGATATGGTGCCCGAGGAGTTTTGTTTGCAAGCCCAGGAGAAGTCTGTGCCCCTTGCTGCCAGCCAGCCTGCCGCCTTGCCTGCGGCGGCGCTGTCGCAGGCAGGCGCGCCGAGTGCGGAGAGCGTGCCGTTCATCGGGGGTGTGCCCATGGTCGGGGCCGATCCGCTGTCACGCCTGGCCGACCTCGTCGCCGCCGATATGACCGCGTGCAACCGCGCCATCGTCGCACGCATGGACAGTCCCGTGGCGCTGATCCCGCAACTGGGCGCGCATATCGTCGCCGCCGGCGGCAAGCGGCTGCGTCCGTTGCTGACCCTAGCCTCGGCGCGCGCCTGCGGTCTCGCCACGCCGCCGGGCGAGGGGCGGCATATCCCGCTTGCCGCCTGCGTCGAATTCATCCACACCGCGACGCTGCTGCACGACGATGTCGTCGATGAAAGCCTGCTGCGCCGGGGCCTGGCCTCGGCCAATGCGGTGTTCGGCAACAAGGCCTCCGTCCTGGTCGGCGATTTCCTGTTCGCCCGCGCCTTTCAGCTGATGGTCGCCGACGGCTCGCTGCCGGTGCTGGGCATCCTGTCGCAGGCCGCCGCGACGATCGCCGAGGGCGAGGTGCTGCAACTGGCGACGCAGAACGATCTTGCCACTACCGAGGCGCAATATCTCGCGGTGATCAGCGGCAAGACCGCCGCTTTGTTCGCCGCCGCCTGCGAGGTGGGGGCGGTGATCGCCGAGCGTCCGGCGGCCGAAGCGGCAGCGCTGGCGCGCTATGGCACCGATCTGGGGATCGCCTTCCAGCTGGTCGACGATGCGCTGGATTATGCCGCCGATCAGGCGGTGCTGGGCAAGACGGTGGGGGATGATTTCCGCGAGGGCAAGGTGACGCTGCCGGTGCTCGCCGCCTATGCCGCCGCCGATGCCGGCGAGCGCCGCTTCTGGCAGCGCACGATCGAGGCGCAGGAGCAGAGCGAGGCCGATCTCGAGCAGGCCTTGGCGCTGATCGCCCGGCACGGCGCGATCGAGGCGACGCTGGCCCG
>JAGWRU010000001.1 GCA_028869595.1 Rhodospirillales bacterium | reverse complement strand
GCCATCACTTCGGGGAACAGCGTCGCCAGATCGGGGCCGGGGCAGACGATGATACGCTTGGCGGTGAACCGCCCGGCCGGGGTGACGACCGCGCCTTCCTCCACCGCCGAGACGGCCATGCGCGGCAGAAACATCACCCCCTGCCCGGCCAGCCAGGCGGTCAGTTGCGGGATCGCCTCGCGGCTTTCGACGCGGATTTCGTGCGGGCTGAGCAGAGCGCCGGCAAGACCGGGGCGCAGCGCCGGGGCAAACCGCTCCATCTCCCGCCCGCGCAGCACGCGGCAGGCCGCCCCCATATCGGTCGCGGCGAAGGCCTCGATCACCGCCAGCGCCTCCGCCCGGCGGGCACAGAGCAGCAGGCCGCGCTGATGGATGGCGATGCCGGCGCGCGGGGCGATCTCCGCCCAGACATCGCGCGAACGCCGCGCCCGCCGCCAGGTCGGGCCGGCTTCCTGCCCGGTTACGGTGATGAAACCGAAATTGCGGATCGAGGCACCGACCGCGCGGGCCTCGCGCTCCAGCACCGTGACGCGCATGCCGGCGCGATGGGCCGCCAGGGCATGGGCAAGCCCAAGAATGCCGCCACCGACGATGAGGCAATCGCAGTCCTGCGTCATCGATCTTTCACCGGGATAAATCCTGAAGCGGCATTAAGTCTTGGAGCTGCTGGCCCGAGGCGGGCACACTGCCGACCCGTCGCAGGAGGTCACTATGCACCAAGCCACAGGCAACGGAGAAGGCCCGGATCGCAGCGAAGGCGATGTCAACGCAACGCCGGCCCGTGCCGCCTGGATCGAGGCGCGCCCGGCGGAAACCCGCGCCCTGCTCGCGCGCGACGCCGATCTGTTCCTGCATCAGGCTTTATCGACCCCCTGCCTGGAT
The DNA here is from genome assembly GCA_028869595.1 of Rhodospirillales bacterium. Taxonomy (GTDB): domain Bacteria; phylum Pseudomonadota; class Alphaproteobacteria; order Acetobacterales; family Acetobacteraceae; genus JAGWRU01. The sequence continues at coordinate 51,400 of JAGWRU010000001.1, read as the reverse complement.
GTCGTGGCCGGCGCGGAAGGCATCTATCTGATCATGGAAGATGGCCGGCGGGTGATGGATTTTCACGGCAATTCCGTGCACCAGATCGGCTACGCCCATCCCGCCGTGCTGGCCGCCGTGTCGGGCCAGATGGCCCGCCTGCCCTTCAGCCCGCGCCGCTTCGCCAATATTCCGGCAACCGCGCTGGCCGCCCGGCTATCGGCACGCATGGGCAGCGACGATGGCCCGGATCGCTGGCGCGCTTTGTTCGCCCCGGCCGGCACGCTGGCGGTGGGCATGGCGATCAAGCTCGCCCGCACCGCCACCGGGCGGCACAAGATGCTGTCGATGTGGGAGGCGTTTCACGGCGCCTCCCTCGATGCGATCTCGGTCGGCGGCGAGGCGATTTTCCGCCGCCATGCCGGTCCGCTGCTGGCGGGAACCGAGCATGTGCCACCGCCGGCGCTCGCCGCGCGCTTCTTCGGCAATGACGGGCATGCGCATGAACGCCTGGCCGATTACATCGACTATATCCTGGCGACCGAGGGCGATATCGCCGCCCTGATCGCCGAGCCGGTGCGCTGGACCACCATCGAAGCCCCGCCCGAGGGTTTCTGGGCGCGCGTGCGGGAAAGCTGCACGAACCACGGCACGCTGCTGATCTTCGACGAGATCCCGAGCGGCCTCGGCCGCACCGGCACCTTCTTCGCCCATGAACAGGTCGGCGCGGTGCCCGACATGCTGGTGCTGGGCAAGGGGTTGGGTGGGGCGGTGATGCCGATCGCCGCCCTGCTGGCGCGGCCCGGGCTGAATGTCGCCGCCGATGCCGCGCTGGGTCATTACACGCATGAGAAATCGCCGCTCGGCGCGGCGGCGGCGCTGGCGACGCTGGATGTCATCGAAAACGAGGACCTGCTGGGCTACGCCAATGCGCTGGGGGCCACCGCGCTCGCCCGGCTGCAATCCTGGGTGGGGGCGAAACCGGGGCTGCGCGCGGCGCGCGGCATGGGCCTGTCGCTGGCCCTGGAACTCGACGATCCGGCCCGGGCGGAGGCGGTGATGTATGCCGCCCTCGCCCGCGGACTGAGTTTCAAGATCGGCGCCGGCACGGTCTGCGTGCTGTGCCCGCCGCTGACCATCGCGCCGGAGCGGATGGACGAGGCGCTGGATATGCTGGAAGCCGCCCTCGCCGAGAACGCCTGATCAGGGCAGTTTTTTCAGCGGCGGGGTTTCGCCGGCCGGCAACTGCACGCGATCGACGTTGAGGATCATCGAGACCAGGCTGTAATAGCCCACCGCGCCGACCAGATCGAGCACGCCCTGCGCCCCGAAACGATGCTTCACGCGGGCGAAACTGGCGTCCGAAACCTCGGTCGTGGTCAACAGCTCGTTGGCGAAATCATAGACCATGGCTTCATCCTCGCTCATCTCGACGGGGCGTTGGCCGAGTGCGATGGCATCGGCGATCTCGGCCCGCATGCCGGCGGCGATGCCGAGTTTGCGATGGGCGTAGAATTCGTACTGGGCATTCCATTTACGCCCGGCCATCAGGATCGCCATCTCGTTCAGGGCGCGGGGAATGGCGCTGTCATAGCGGATATAGGCGCCGACCGCCTGCACCAGCGTGCCGAGTTGCGGGCTTTGCAGCAGCGCCTTGAACGGCCCGCGCAGGCCTGCGCCGCGCGGGCCGGCGGCGATCGCCTGCACCATGGCGGTCTGGGCCGGGCTCATGGCCTCCGGCGCGATCTCGGGGAAGCGTTCCTGGGTCATGGCTGGTTCCTTGCTCAATTCTCGCCGGGGCCGAATGTGGTGTAGCCGCCATCGACGATGATTTCCGTGCCGGTGATGTAGCCCGCCTCCTCGGAGACCAGGAACAGCACCGCATGCGCGACATCCCAGCCCGTGCCCATGCGCCCCATCGGCACCTGGGCGTGGCGGCGGGCGATCAGCGCGGCGGCATCGTTATTGCCCACCTGACGCGCCAGACGATGTTCGACCAGCGGCGTGTTCATCAGACCGGGCACTACGGTGTTGCAGCGCACCCCCTTCGCCGCATAGGCGCCGGCGGTGGAGCGGGAAAGCTGGATCACGCCGGCCTTGCTCGCGGCATAGCCGACATGCGAACGATCCCGCGAATTGCGCATCCCGGCGATGGAAGCGATGTTGACGATGGCGCCGGCGCCCTGCGCCTCCATCACCGGCAGCACGAGTTTGCAGCCCAGGAAAGCGGTTTTCAGATTGTGATCGATCTGCCGGTCCCAGGCTTCCTCCGACAGGGTGACGGCGGTGCCGGGCTCGGAGCCGCCGACATTATTCACCAGAATATCGATCCGTCCGAAGCGGGCGAGACAGGCCTGCACCATCGCCGCGACATCGCGCGCATCGGTCATGTTGCAGAGATGGGTCGCGGCCTCCCTGCCTTCCTCGGCGATGCTGCGCGCGGTCTGTTCCAGCGCCGCCTCGTTCAGATCGAGCAGAAAGACCTTGGCGCCCTGACGCGCCAGCAGCACGGCGGTCGCCCGTCCATTGCCCCAGCCCGGACCGACCGATCCCGCCCCGGTGACGATCGCCACCTTGCCCGTCAGATCGAGCATGCCGCTTCTCCCCCCTATCGATGGGGCGAAAGCTTAGGCGCCTTGCGCTACTGCGCCAAATCGGGCGCGATCCAGCCCTGGGTCGCGGCGTATTGCGCGATCTGCCCAGCGAGCGCCTCCGCCGCCTTGCTAGCCAGCGCGGCATCGCCGGTATTGCGGTTCTCATCAGCGGCATGCGCGCCGGCCGAAGCCGCGGCACTGGCCGCCGTCGCGGCCCCCGCTGCCGCGCCGAGCCCCATCTGCCGGCAGCACCGGGCATGCGCCCGCTATCGCTGTCGATGGTGAAGCGGCGCAGCAGGCGCGGGCTCTGCCCGGGACCGGCGTAATAGATCGCGGCATCGGCGGCCAGCCTGCTCTGCCCGGCACCGAAGCCGACCAGCAGGCGACGGGTGCGGTTGCCTTCATCCAGCGTCAGAATGCGCCCCTGCACGATCAGCCGGATGCCGGCGCGCGGCGGCGCACCGGTCAGTCTGGTTGCGGGCATGCCGTGCTTGCCGAGCGCTGCGATCAGCGCATCGCGCAGCGACGCCGTGGCATTGGCGGCGGCGCGCGCCTGATCGGCGGCGATCACCGCCGGATCACTGCCGCGCTGGCGGCGCGCCCGCACCCCCTGGTCGAGTTCCACGGCCTGCGGCGTGATGGTGAAATCGTAGACATAGACATGTTCGGGCGGCGCCAGCCGGGTCATCGTCGCCGGCCCGCTGGAGCTGACCCGGGCGGCGGAACAGCCGGCCGGCAGCAGCGCCGCCAGCAGCAGGATCGCGCGACGGGCGATCACCCGGCATGCCCTTCCGGCGCGGCATGGGCGGGGGCTTTGCCGCGCTCCTCAAATCTCTGGAGCACCACGAAGAAGGACGGCACGAACAGCACCGCCAGACAGGTGGAGGCGATCATGCCGCTGAAAACGCACATGCCGAGCGAGATGCGCGCATTCGCCCCGGCGCCGGTTGCGGTGATCAGCGGCACCACGCCCAGGATGAAGGCGAAGGAGGTCATCAGGATGGGCCGCAGCCGGGCCCGCGCCGCCTCCAGCGCGGCCTGCATGATGGGTTCGCCGTGATGGCGCTTCTCGCGCGCTACCTCGACGATCAGGATGGCGTTCTTGGCGGCGAGCGCAATCAGCAGCACCAGACCGATCTGGGTGTAGAGATTATTCGCCATGCCGAGCGAGGTCAGCGCGATCACCGGGCCGAGCAGGGCGAGCGGCACGGCCAGGATCACCGCCAGCGGCGCGATCCAGCTTTCGTACTGCGCCGCGAGACAGAGATAGACCAGCAGCATGCCCAGCCCGAACACATAGACGATCTGATTGCCGACGATTTTTTCCTGATAGGACATCGCCGTCCAATCCGTGCCCATGCCTTGCGGCAATGTGCGGCTGGCGATCTGCTCCATCAGATCCATCGCCTGGCCGGAGCTGAACCCGGGCGCCGGCCCGCCCACCACCGTCGCCGACGGATAGAGATTATACAGCGTGATCAGCGACGGCCCGACCACCGGGGTGATGGTGGCCAGCGCCCCCAACGGCACCATCTTGCCGCTGGCGCTTTTCACATCCAGCCGCAGCAGATCGGCGGGCTTGACCCGGAAACGCGGATCGGCCTGCACATAGACCTGAAAGGTGCGGCCGAATTTGTCGAACTGATTGACGAAGGTCGAGCCGACATAGGAGGCCAGGGTGGAAAACACATCGCCCACCGACACACCCAGCGTCTCCGCCTTGGTGCGGTCGATATGCACCGCGATCTGCGGTACATCGGCGCGGAATGTGGTGGCGACACGCTGCAGGCTGCTTTGCGTGTTGGCGTTGCCGACCAGGGCGCGCGTGGCGTTTTCCAGACGCGGAAAATCGGTATTGCCGTCGCGCGCCTCCACCATCATCGTGAAGCCGCTGGCATTGCCGATGCCCTGAATGGCCGGCGGAATCAGCACCAGGCTGATCGCATCGGGGATTTTAGCCAGCCCCGCCTGGAGATGCATATAGATGCCGCGCAGGCTTTCGGCAGGGCTTTTGCGCACCGACCAGTCCTTCAACACGACATAGACCGCCCCGGCATTCGCCAACGTCGCGTTGTTATCGAGTGGCGAGACCCCGGCGATGGAGATCGCCTGATCGACCCCCGGCGTTGCCTGCGCCATGGCAGAGATTTTCTGCAGCGCCGCCTGGGTGCGTTCCAGCGAGGCGCCGTCGGGCAATTGTGCAGCGATCAGCACATAGCCCTGATCCTCGGTCGGGATGAAGGCGGTGGGCAGGCGCATGATGCCGTAGATGCCGACCGCCATGGCCAGCAGGGCGATGCCGACCATCGCCAGCGCATGACGCGTCATCGCCCCGACGATGCGCACGTAGAAGCGCTCCACCCGGTTATAGACGGCGTTGAAGCCGCGATAGAAAGCGTTGCGCTTTTCCGGCGGCACGGGCGCGCGCAGCCACATGGCGCATTGCGTGGGCTTCAGCGTGGCTGCGTTGATCGCGCTGATCAGCGCGGTGGCGGCGATCACCAGGGCGAACTGGGCATACATCTTGCCGGTCAGCCCGGGCAGGAAGGCAGCCGGGATGAACACCGCCATCAGCACCAGGGTGATGCCGATGATCGGGCCCAGCAGTTCGTTCATCGCGCGCACCGCCGCATCATGGCCGGACATGCCGCTTTCGATATAATGCGACGCGCTTTCCACCACCACGATGGCATCGTCCACCACGATGCCGATGGCCAGGATGATCGCGAACAGGGTCGAGAGATTGACCGTGAAGCCCAGCGCCGCCATCGCCGCGAAGGCGCCGATGATAGTCACCGGCACGGTGGTGGCCGGCACCAGCATCGCCCGCCAATCCTGCAGAAACACCAGGATGACGATCAGCACCAGCACCCCGGCTTCGATCAGCGTTTTATACACTTCGTCGATCGAGGCTTTCACGAAGCCGGTGGTATCGAACGGGATCGAATATTGCATCCCCGGCGGGAACGCCTTGGCCAGCTGCGCCATCCGCGCCTTGACCTCGGTCGCGACCGTCAGCGCATTGGCATCGAGCGACTGGAAGATCGCGATGCCCGCCGCCGGCTTGCCGTTCAGGCGGAAATCCTGCGAATAGGTCTGCGCGCCCAGCTCCACCCGCGCGACATCGCGCAGACGGGTGATCTGCCCGCCATTGGCACTGTCGGATTTGACGACGATATCGCCGAATTGCTTGGGATCGTCGAACCGGCCGGAGACATTGACGGTGTACTGGAAATCCTGCCCGGCCGGCACGGGCGGGGTGCCGACCTGCCCTGCCGCCACTTCCTGGCTCTGGCTTTTGATCGCATCGATGACGTCGCGCGGGCTGAGGCCGCGCGCCTTCAGCGCCTCCGGGTTCATCCAGATACGCATCGAGTACTGGCCGACACCGAAGACGTTGACGTTGCCGACCCCGGGCAGGCGGGCAAGTTCGTTAACCAGATTAAGGGTGGCGTAATTGCTCAGGAACAGCCCGTCATAGCGGCCATCCTTGGAGGCGAGCGTCACGATCTGCAGGATCGAGGTGGAGCGCTGCTGCACCGTCACGCCCTGCGCCTGCACCGCCTGCGGCAGGGAGGAGAGCGCGCTCGCCACCCGGTTCTGCACCAGCACCTGGGCAAAATTCAGATCCGTGCCGATATCGAAAGTGACGGTCAGCGTATAGGTGCCGTCGCTGGCGCTGGTCGACTGCATATACAGCATATGCGCAACGCCGTTGACCTGCTGCTCGATCGGCAGGGCGACGGTGTTCATCACGGTCTGCGCGCTGGCGCCGGGATAGCGCGTGGTGACCGAAATGGTCGGCGGCACTACATTGGGATATTGCGCGATCGGCAGGGTGAACAGCGCCACCCCGCCGATCAGCACGAACAGGATGGCGAGCACATTGGCCAGAACCGGCCGCTCGATAAAAAACTTGGAGATCATTGGCCGCTGGCCGGCAGCTTCGGCATCGCGGCGGGAACGGCCTTGACCGGATCGCCGGGGATCGCGTGCTGGATGCCGGAGATCACCACCTCGTCATCCGGCTTCAACCCGGACTCGATCACCCGGAGCTGGCCATAGCTCTGCCCGGTCTGCACGACGTGCTGGGCAACCTTGCCGTCCGGCCCGACCACCAGCACGTACCGTCCCTGCTGGTCGGTGCCCAGCGCGACATCGGGCACCAGCAGGGCGGTACCGGCCTGCACCGCGAGCGGCACCCGCACCCGCACGAAATTGCCCGGCAGCAAAGCGCGATCCTTGTTCTGCAGGATCGCCCGCACGGTCAGCGTGCCGGTCGAGGGATCGATCGCCGGGGAGATGTAATTGAGCACGCCTTTATGGGGATAGCCCTGCTCGTTCATCAGGCCGATTTCGACCGGGATCTTATCGAGCGGCCCCAATGCCTGGCCACGCGCCGCCAGCGCCTTGCGGATGCGCAGCACATCCTGCTCGCTGACCGTGAAGGTGACATAGATCGGCGCGATCTGGATCAGGATGGCCAGCTGTGTCGGGCCGGTCACGCCGACCAGCTCGCCCACCGATTGCAGATGCTTGGTCGCCACCCCGTCGAACGGCGCCAGCACCTGCGTGTAGCTGAGATTGATCGCCGCCAGCGCCACCCCGGCCTCGGCATTGGTGACATCGGCGCGATCGGAATCGCGCTTGGCCCGCGCCTCGTCCACCTTGGACTGAGAGGCGAAATCGTTGCGGCTGAGCGTCGATTGACGGGTGAATTCCGCCTCGGCCTGCACCAGCGCGGCCTTGGCGGCCGCCAGCGTCGCCTGGGCCTGCTGCAATTTCGCCTGGAACGGCGCCGGCTCGATGACGAAAAGCGGCGTGCCTTTTTTGACCTCCGCCCCGTCCTGGTAATTGATCGCCTGCAGATAGCCTTCGACGCGCGCATCCAGGCTGACCTGATTGAACGCCACCGCGCTGCCGGTCAGATCGAGATAGGGGGTGACCGCCTGCGAGAGCGGCTTGGCCACGCCCACCTGCGGCGGCGGCGGAGCGACATAGGTATTGTTCTTCTTGCAGCCCGCCAAAGCGGCCGCAATCAGCAGCGGCCCGGCGGCGCGCGCGATAAAGCCGGTCATCCGTCCGTGCCGTGACACGTGCCCGCTACCCCCTGTCCGCGCGCCACGCATCTCGTTGCGCCGGCAACTTCATACCGGGCAGGCCGCGCATCACGCAAGCGCGATGGGATCAGGGCGGGGCATCGAGCCATCCCCGGCCGGCGGCGGGCTCGGCATCGGTGCGCGCGATATAGGGTTTGATGTCCAGCAGCAGCGTGCCGTCCAGACAATCGAGGTTACGCACCGCCAGCACGCGGCCCTGCCGCCCCTCCAGCGTCACCACAGACAGGCCGATCGGATTCGGCCGACGCGGGCTGCGTGTGGCGAATACGCCGCGCGAGCGGTCGGAGGAGCGCGGCGTCACCCGCAGCAGGCGGGGAAAATCACCGCCCAACCAGTACAGCAGGATGAGGTGAGAAAACCCCTCGATACTCTCCAGCCCCTCCTCCATGCCTTCGGCCAGCTCGACATGACAGAGCGGCGGCGGGTTCAGCGCGCGGCCATTGCGCGGACAATCGGCAAGCGTTGCAAACGGCGTGCGCAGCACCCCGATCGGCGTCAGGGAAACGCAGCGGACCGGCGGCGGGCTCATGCGCGCCCCGGCTTGACAGGGGCGCGGCCGCGCCGCTTGCTCTGGCACGAACCGCCGCGCGCGCGGGTTGAACAATGCATCAGGAAACGCCCCGCCTTGTCACGGTTCCGCCTTTCAGGATTTGCCGCCATAGCTGCGCGCCATCCCCTCCGCCGGTTCGGCCTGCGGACCGAAGGGCATGATCGGATAGCGCAGCCCGGCCTTGGACAGGCCGGCCAGACCGGTGACGCCGCGCAGCAGATCTTCCGGCGGGCAGGCCATCAGCAATTCGTCATCGGCCACCCCGCCATAGCGGCGCTCGGCGTAGCACGGGATCGACAGCGATACCTGCCGCGTGGCCAGCGCCCGGCCCCAGCTATCGGCGCAGGCACTCTCTCCGGTGATGGAGAAATCGTAGCGGCGATAGGATTTCCATTGCAGCCCGTTGAAGAACAGAATCATCTGCGCCGGATTGGCATAGAACAGGCAGATATCCGGCGGATCGAGCCGCCCGGCGCGCAACGGCGAGACCACCAGCGCGTGATAGCGCCCCGCCGGCACGCGCGGCATGCCAGCCTGATGCGCCGCCGATGCCTCCCGGTTTTCGAACCACACGCCCTCCATCTTGCGCCCCGACAAATAAAGGTCGGAGGGGGCATCGAGGCCGATGACGCCGCTGCAATTGGAAAATTCCGGCACGTTCGCGGTGGTGATGCCAAGCGTCAGTCCGGCGATGCGCGCCTGGGTGACCAACTGGCAGGTGGAATAGGTCTTGCCCGCCGGCGGGCGGCGCAGCCCGGGAATGGCCTCGATCGCGCCCGCATCCTCGAACAGCTTCATGCCGATCGGCAGGGTGCGCAGGCGCAGCATCTCGGTCAGTGCGGTTGCCGCCTCGCGCAGCGCGGCGGCATCGATGGCATGGTCGGTCGGCATGTCCATGGCTTCCCCCCGGGCTTCCCCCTGGCCGCTTTGCGGCGAGCGTAGTCCGCGATGTCCGCGACCGCCACCCTCGAACCGCCGGCCGCGCCGGGCCTGTTTCTACGGGTCTTTCCGCCGATCGTGCTGCCGGTCTTTCTGGCGGTGATCGACCAGACCATCGTTGCCGCCGCGCTGCCCTCGATGGCGCGCGGGCTGGGCGGCGCTCGCTATATTTCCTGGGTGGTGGTGGCCTACCTCATCGCCGCGACCATCGCCGCGCCCGGCTATGGGCGGCTTGGCGATCTGTTCGGCAGGCGGCAAATGATCGTCACCGCGCTCAGCCTGTTCGCGGCCGCTTCCGCCCTGTGCGCCCTGGCGCCGAACCTGCCGGTGCTGATCCTCGGCCGGGCCTTGCAAGGGCTGGGCGGCGGCGGGCTGATGACGCTGTCGCAGGCGCTGCTGGCGCAGGGCGTGCCCGGGCGCGAACGCGGGCGCTATCAGGGGTATCTGGCCGGCATCATCGTCGCCGGTTCCGCCTTCGGTCCGGTGGCGGGCGGGCTGCTGACCCAGGGCTTTGGCTGGCGCTCGGTCTTTCTCATCAATCTGCCGCTGGCCGCGCTGGCGGCGCTCCTGATCCTGCGCCTGGTGCCCCGTCCCGCCGCGCCGGAGGCGGCGCGCGGCGGCAGCTTCGACGGATTCGGCATGATCCTGCTGACCGCCACCGTGGCGCCGCTGCTGATGGCGCTGGAGGAGGCGCAGCACCTCTCCGAGCGCAACCTCGCGCTGTTCGTGGCGTTGTCGGCCGGCACGCTGGCGGCTGGCGCGGCGCTGGGCATGCAGCAGCGCCGCGCACGGACGCCGCTTCTCGCGCTGCATCTGCTGCGCGACCCATCCTTCTGGCGGGCCGATCTGATGGCCGCCTGCTCCGGCGCATCGCTGACCACCATGGTGACGTTTCTGCCGATCTATCTGCAGCTGGTGGGCGGGACGAGCCCGGCGCAATCGGGTTTGCTGCTGATCCCGCTGACGGTTTCGGTCAGCTCGGGCTCGGTGATCACCGGCTGGCTCGCCTCGCGCACACGGCGCACCGCGATCTGGCCGGCCTGCGGCCTGATGATCACCGTCACCGCGATGCTGTTACTGGCGGGCTATGCGCAGATGATGGGGCCGTGGCTACTGGCCATGGTGCTGGCCGCAGGCGGGCTGTGCCAGGGTTCGGCGATGCTGGTGGCGCAGATTACGGCGCAGGCCGTGGCGGGGCCGGCCCAGCTGGGCGCGGCGGCAGGATCGGTGCAGCTTTGCCGGGCGCTGGGATCGGCCTTCGGCGTCGCGCTGTCGGGCACGGTGCTGTTCGCGGTGCTGCACTGGATGGACCCGGCGACGGCACGGCTGTTCCTGGCGCTGCTGCGCCATGGCCGCGGCGCGCTGGAAAACCTGGATCCTGGCGCGCGCATGGCAGCACTTGCGCGTATCGTCACCGGCTTCCGCTTCGTATTCGCCGCGATCGCCGTATTCGGTGCGGTCATCGTGGCGGCCGCGGCGACGATGCCGTTGCGGCGGATGTAACAGACTGCTTGATGGAACCAAGGAGATACTCCGATGGCGCTCGATCTGGAATTCGTCCGCGCGCAGTTTCCGGCGCTTGCCGACGGCTTCGCCTATTTCGACAATGCCGGCGGTTCACTGGTGCTGCGCGACGTAGCCGAGCGGATGGCGGAGTATCTGCTGACCACCAGCGTGCAGACCGGGGCAAGCTACGTCCATTCCACCCGCGCCTCCTCGCGCATGGCGGAGGCGCGGGCGCGGATCGCCACCATGATCGGCGCCCGGCGGGCCGAGGAAGTGGTGTTCGGCCCCTCCACCACGGTGTTGTGTCAGTTCCTGGCCCGCGCGATGGCCAGCCGCTTCCGGCCGGGCGACGAGGTGATCGTCACGAATTTCGATCATGAATCGAATATCGGCGCCTGGCGCGGATTGGCGGCCCAGGGCGTCGTGATCCGCGAATGGAAGATCGATCCCGCGCGACTGACGATCGACCTTGCCGATCTGCGGGCGCTGCTCGGTCCGCGCACCCGCCTGGTGGCGGTGACGCATGCTTCGAACATCCTCGGCACCATCAACCCGATCCATGAGATCGCGGCGATGGTCCACGCGGCCGGGGCGGAACTGACGGTCGATGCCGTCGCCTATGCGCCGCATCGGGCGGTCGATGTCGCGGCGCTGGATGTCGATTACTACGTGTTCAGCTTCTACAAGACCTATGGCCCGCATTTCGCCGTGCTGTACGGCAAATACGACAAGCTCGCCGCACTCGACGGCCTTTATCATTATTTCTACGGGCGGGAAGTGGTACCCGGCAAACTGGAGCCGGGCAATGCCAGCTACGAGGCGGCCTGGGCCTCGGCCGGCATCGTTGCCTATCTGGAAAAGCTGGGCGGCCAAGCAGGGCGGGCGGGGGTGGAGCGAGCCTTCGCCGAGATCGCCCTGCATGAGGCGGCGCTGGCGGAGCGACTGCTGCGCTTCCTGCGTGGGCGCAACGACATCCGCATCATCGGACTTCCCGAAGCCGATCCGGCGATCCGCGTGCCGACCATTTCCTTCAAGGTCGCGGGGCGGGATTCGGCGGCGATCGTGCGGGCGGTGGATGGCGATCGGATCGGCATCCGCTACGGCGATTTCCATTCGCGCCGGCTGGTGGAGGCGCTGGGGCTTGCCCCCGGCAATGGCGTGGTGCGCGCCTCGATGGTGCATTACAACACCATCGACGAGGTGGACCGGCTGGTGGACAGCCTCGGCCGGGCGCTGGCGACAAGCTGACCCGCATGAGGGAGAGCGGAACCGCCGCTGCGCCACGACGGGCGCGCGGGCGATCTCTCCAATCTACGCGGCAAACCCCGCGCGACGGCTTTCGATGTGGAAATTCTCCTCGATATGCCGGGCCAGCGCATCGGCGACCGGCGCGGCGGGCCGGCGGCCCTTGACCAGCACGATGCCGAAATCGGGCAAGGCCGGCAGACCTTCATCGGGGCGCAGCGGACGCAGCCCCTCCGGCAGCCAGCACACCGCGGAGATGGTGACGGCAAGCCCGGCCAGCACCGGGGCATGCGTGCCGGTCTGAGAGGAGGAGGTATAGGCGATGCGATAGGCGCGTCCCGCTTTTTCCAGCGCCTGCACCGCCGCTTTGCTCCAGTCGCAGGCATGGCGCGCGGCCAGCGGGTCCTGATGCGCCAGCGCCAGCGGTAGCGGGTCCTGGCGATGCGGCGCGAAGCGCGTCGCCGTCACCCAGACCAGCGGGCCGCGCCACAGCGACACGGCGGGCCAGCGGCGCGGCGCGGCACCGTCCGAGAGCAAGGCGAGGTCGAGCTCGCCATCGGATAGTTTCGTCACCAGTTCTTCCGACGGCGCGCATTGCACATCGACCTGCACCGCCGGATGGGTTTCGGCGAAGCGCTTGAGAATGGGCGGCAGATAGCCGAAGGCGTAATCGTCGGGCGAACCCAGCCGCACCGTGCCGGCAATCGCCGGTTCGCGGAACGTCGCCATCACCTCGTCATTCAGGGCGAGGATCTCGCGGGCGCGGCCCAGCAGATATTCGCCGTGCGGCGTCAGCTCCACCGCGCCGCCCTTGCCGCGAAACATCACCGGCTGGCCGAGCGCCTGTTCCAGCCGTTTCACCTGCATCGACACCGCCGACTGGGTGCGCCCGACCAGGGCAGCGGCACGGGTGAAGCTGCGGCCTTCGGCGATCAGCACGAAGACCCGCAACAGATCGGCATCGAGACCGGGGAGAAGCGCCATGCCCATCAACATCCCTGATATCCGACATCAATGCAATTCGTTTCACTTATTTCCAGCGCCCGCCGATATTCCGGTTCCAGTCGGGTCACAGGAGGATCCCATGACGCTCCGCTTCGCCCTCTCCGCTTCGCTGTTCTTCGCTCCCATCCGCGCGCTGCCGGCGTTGCGCGCGCGCCTGGCCACGCCGCAGGGCGGGCTGGGTCTGCCGCCGCGCCGCCCGGCAGGCTTCGCCCTGGGCGAGGCGCCGCGACCGCGGCGCCAGGGCTGGGCGGCAGGTGTGGCGGCGCGGAATTGGCTGGCGGCGGCGTGGCGGCGGCATCGCTCGCGCCAGTTCATCGGCCAGCTCGACCCGCATCTGCTGCGCGATATCGGCGTGACCTATGCCGAGGCGGAACACGAGGCGAACCGGCCCTTCTGGCGCTGATCGTCCGTGCGGCGGGCCCGGCGGATGCTCCCTCATCCGTCGGGTCGTACCGGTCCTCGCGCAACCGTTACAAGGCGTTCATGTCATAGCCATTGGGTAGCAATCCTGGGCCGTAGTGCGCCGATTTTTCTGCATCACCGCCGGTAAATCCTTTGTTTAACCCTGTCGCAAAACGCCATTTCAGCCTATTTCCACCTTAGCCGCCGGCGCTCGGCCGCGGTTTCACGCGCGATGGCTTCGCGCCGCGACGGGCGGAAAGGCATGCTCAGCTCCAATTTCGCCGCCTGGCTCGCGCTGGCGGGTCACGCGCCCCTGCTGCAATCCCTCGTCATCATTCTGGCCACGTTCGTGCTGGAAGATGCCGCGACGGTGCTGGCTGCCATGCAGGCGGCCGATGGCAGCCTGTCCATCGGCGTGGCGCTGGGCGCGCTCTATGTCGGCATCGTGCTGGGCGATCTCGGCCTGTACGGGTTGGGGGTAGCGGCGTCGCGCATCGGCTTCATCGCCCGCCGTCTGCCGCCGCGCCGCACCGACATGGTGCGCGGCTGGATTGCCGGGCGGGTCTTCAAAGTGGTGCTGATCAGCCGTTTTCTGCCCGGGCTGCGCCTGCCCACCTATACGACATGCGGCTATGTGCGCGCCGATCTGCGCGCTTTCACCCTGGCCACGGTGCTGGCCACTGCGGTCTGGACCTCGGGCCTGTTCACCGTCTCGCTCTACGTGGGCGAATGGCTGACCGCCTATTTCGGCGCCTGGCGCTGGCTGGGTGCGGGCGGCTTCGTGCTGGCGCTGATCATTCTCGGGCGGATCGCGGCGTCCCGGCCCCGCAGAATGGCCAATCATGGGGGCACGCCTTGAAGCTGGAACATGCCTTGCCGCTGCCCGGCGGCGCCACCCCGCCTTCCGCCCCCAATATCTCCTTCTTCGAATTCTGGCCGGACTGGGCCTTCTACACCCCGGTCGTCGCGCATTGGCTGCTCTGCGCCATCCGCTATCGCGGCGCCCTGCTGCCGACCGCGGCCAATCCGCGCATCACCTCGGGCGGGCTGTGCGGCGAGTCGAAATGCGCCATTCTCGATCAGGTGGAAGGTTCCGCCCGCGCCCTGATCGCCCCCTATGGCGCGATCACCACCGATCCGCGCGATCCCGCCGCCGATCTGCCTGCCGCCGAGGCGGCGATGGCGGCGGCCGGCATCACCTATCCGGTCGTCGTCAAGCCCGATATCGGCTGCAACGGTACCGGCGTGCGGCTGATCCAAGATGCCCCGGCACTGGCGGCCTACTTTGCCGCCTTCCCGCGCAGTGCCGGGGTGGTGGTGCAGGAATTCGTCGCCGATCCCGGCGAGGCGGGGATTTTCTATATCCGCGCCCCGGGCGAGCCGGTGGGGCGCATCAGCTCCGTGACCCTGAAGCATCCGGCCACCGTCACCGGCGACGGCGTGCGCAGCCTGCGCACCCTGATCACGGCCGATCCCCGCCATGGCCGCCTGTCCTGGCTGTATTTTCCCCATCTCGGCGCGCGGCTCGACACCGTCCCCGCGCTCGGTGAACGTGTGCCGCTGGTCTTTGTCGGCAATCACTGCAAGGGCTCGGTCTTCGAGAATGGCGCCCATCTGGTCACCCCGGCACTGACCGCGGCGATCGAGCGTCTGGCCCGCGCCCTGCCCGATTTCCATTTCGGCCGCTTCGACCTGCGCTATGCCAATGCCGCCTCCCTGGCCCGTGGCGAGGCATTCCGCGTCATCGAGATCAACGGCGCCGGTTCCGAGGCCACGCATGTCTGGGACCCGGCCACCCGCCTGGTCGATGCCTGGCGCGCCCAGTTCGAACATTATGGCGCAGCCTTCCGCATCGGTGCGGCCAATCGCGCGCGCGGCGCACGCCCGACCGGCCTGCTGGAATTATGGCGGCTTTGGCGCACGCAGAAGCGCCTGATGGCGGCCTATCCGGCGCATGACTGATCCGGCCCCGACTCGCACCACCATGACCAGACGTGATGCATCCCGCCCCTGCTGGCGGATTTCGAAACGCCAGCAGATCGGGTTACAAGGACGTCCCCCGAGTCGGATCCCTGCATGAATACGCTCCATACGCTTCTGATCGCCCTGCTCCAGGGTGCGACCGAGTTGTTTCCGGTCAGCAGCCTGGGCCATGCCGTCGTGCTGCCGGCCTTGATGCGCTGGCATTTCGACCAGCATGGCCCGGCCTTCCTGCCCTTCCTGGTGATGCTGCATCTCGGCACCGCGACCGCGCTGCTGCTGTATTTCTGGCGCGACTGGTGGGCGCTGGCGAAAGGCGTGCTGGGGCTGGAGGAGGCGCATCAGGTGCGCGAAAGTCGGCGCGTCTTTCTGCTGATCGTCATCGCCACCATCCCGGCGGTGATCGTCGGCTTCACGCTGGAGAAATTCTTCCGCTCCCTGTTCGGCTCGCCGGTGGTCGCGGCGGTCTTTCTGATCGTCAACGGCATCATGCTGATGGCCGCCGAGCGTCTGCGCGCCAATGCCACCCGCCCGCTTTCGACGCTGACGCCGCGCGATGCCGTCATCATCGGGCTGTGGCAATGCACCGCGCTGATCCCCGGCATCTCGCGCTCCGGCGCGACCATGGTGGGCGGGCTGCTGCGCGGCATCGACCATGAGGGGGCGGCGCATTTCTCCTTCCTGATCGCAACCCCGATCATCTTCGGCGCGACGGTGCTGGAGGTGCCCAAGCTGCTGCATGCCGGCATCGCGCCCGGCGTGCTGAGCCATGCCATCATGGCCGCCATCGTCGCCGGCATCACCGCCTTTGCCAGCACCGCCTTCCTGATGCGCTATTTCCGGCGCAACGATGCCTGGGCGCTGGATCCGTTCGGCTATTACTGCGTGATCGTCGGCGTCGGCAGCCTGGCCCTGCTGTTGGCGCTGTAAGTGCCCCAGGATCTGGTGATCTTCGATTTCGACGGCACGCTATGCGACACGCATGAGGCGATCCTGCACTGCACCGAACGCGCCTTCGCGGCGCATGGCGAGGCGGTGCCGGAGCGTGCGGCGAACGAGGCGGCGATGCGTGCCGGCGGGGCGATGGGCCATTCCGTGCTGCGGTTGGCCCCGCATCTTGCGGCCGAGCCGGAGCGGATCGCCGCCATCGTCGCCACCTATCGCGCGATCTACGACGAGGGCGAGGGGCTTGCCCTGACCCGGCTATTCCCCGGCGCGGCGGCGATGCTCGACACGCTTGCCGCGCGCGGCTTCGCCTTTGCCATCGTCAGCAACAAGGGCGAAAGCTCGGTCCATGCCAGCCTAGAGCATTTCGGTCTGACCGGACGCTTCGCGCCGGTTATCGGCGATCGCGCCGGCTTCGCGCGCAAGCCGGCCCCGGATGCGTTTCACGCCGCCATCGTGCCGCATTTCGCCGTCAGCGGCATCGGCCGGCTGGTGATGGTGGGCGATGCCGCGCCCGATCTGGGATTTGCCCGGGCAATCGGCGCAGAGGCGGTCTGGGCGGAATACGGCTTCGGCGATCGCGCGGCGTGCGAGGCGCTGGCGCCGGATCTGCGGATCGCAGCACTCGCTGATCTGCCTGCGGCACTGGCCCATCTGCCGGCGGCACGGGACGCTCAGCCCAGGCTGTAGCCTTCCTCCTCGATCGCCGCGCGCAGGGCGGCGGGATCGGGGCTGCCTTCCACCCGCACCGTGCCGGCGGCCAGATCGACGGCAACGCCGCGTACTCCGGGTAGCGCGCCGACCGCCGCCGTCACCGCATGCACGCAATGCTGACAGGTCATGCCGGAGACTTTGAGTTCGATCATCGGAACCTCCTGATGCCAGGAGAGCTGGAGCTTCCCATCCGGGAAGGTCAATGCCCGCCGATCCGCTGGCCCGACAATTCCGCCCCCGCCCCGGGATCGAGGCGGGTGGACAAAGCCGGCGCGCACATCGAAAACGCCGCCACCATCAGAAACGCCGCCGTAAAATCGCTCAGCAACGGCGCCTTGTGCCCGGCCATCAGCATTGATCCGGCCAGCGAGGCGGCTGATACCGCGATGCCCAGCGTCAGCGACATCTGCTGGAAGGTGGTATAGAAGCTGGTTGCCGAGCTCATCTGCAGGCGCGGCACATCGGCATAGGCGATGGTGTTATAGGCCATGAATTGCAGCGACTGCACGAAGCCGCCGGCGATCAGCACGGCATAGATCCAGCCGACCGGCCAATCGGGGCGGAAGGCACCGCAGAAGCCCAGCAGCAACACCGAGACGATGCCTACCCAGATCAGCACGTTGCGAAAGCCGATGCGGCGCAGCAGACGGGGGGCACAGAAGCGCATCGCCAGCGTGCCGATCGAGCTGGCGAAGGTGATCATGCCGCTCTGCGCCGCCGAATAGCCGAAACCGAGCTGCATCATCATCGGCATCAGGAACGGCATCGCCCCCGCCCCGATGCGCGAAAACGCCCCGCACAGCACCGACATGCGGAAGGTCTGGATGCGCATGAGGCGCAGATCGAGCATCGGATCGGGCGCCACCCGCGCATGGCGCCAATAGAGGAACCCGGCCACCACGCCCACCACCACCAGCGTGCCGGTCAGATCGACCGAGCCGACGCCGCGACTGGCCATCTCGATGCCGAACATCAGGCAGGCGAGCGCGGTGCCGGACAAAGCAAGGCCGCGCAGGTCGAAATGCACTGGCTCCTCGGCCCGGGTTTCGGCGATGAACAGGCTGACCAGCACCACGCCGAGCAGGCCGATCGGCACGTTCATGTAGAAAATCCAGCGCCACGACAGATAGGTGACGATGAAGCCGCCGACCGGCGGGCCGACGATCGGGCCGATCGTCGCGGGGATCATCAGCCAGGCCATGGCAGTGACCAGCTCGGCCTTGGAGACGGCACGCAGCAGCACCAGCCGCCCGACCGGGGACATCATCGCCCCGCCGACTCCCTGCAGGATGCGCGATGCGACCAGGAAGGGCAGGCTGTGCGCCTGGCCGCACAGGATGGAACCGGTGACGAACAGGCCGATCGCGGTGCGGAACACCGTACGGCTGCCGAAGCGATCCGCCATCTTGCCGCTGGCCGGAATGAACACGGCGAGCGACAGCAGGTAGGAGGTCAGAGCTACGTTCATGTGCAGCGGATCGGCGTGGAAGGATTTGGCCATGGTCGGCAGGGCGGTCGCCAGTACCGTGCCGTCGAGCTGTTCCATGAACATCGCGCTCGCCACGATCAGCCCGACCGTGCGGGAGCTGACGATGCGTCCGGTGGGGCGCTGTCCGGTCGGCAGCGGTTGCACGGGCGTGGCGGTTTCCATTGCAACGACAGTGAACCAGCCGCAGCGCGTCGCCAAGCCCGTTGGCAGGGCCATCACGGCAAGGCAGCATCTTTCCGCGCAAAGCAGAACGGAGGAAACGACATGGCCGAGCAGGCGCGTCGCGGCGGACCGCTCCACGGCATCCGGGTGATCGATCTGACGCAGGTGGTGCTGGGCCCATTCGCGACCCAGGTGCTGGGCGATATGGGCGCCGATGTCATCAAGGTGGAAACCCCGGCCGGCGACAGCACCCGCCAGATCGGCCCGTGCCGCAGCGCCGCGATGGGCAGCTATTACGCCAATCTCAACCGCAACAAGCGCAGCATCGCGCTTGACCTCAAGCGTCCCGCCGCCAAGGCGGCCCTGTGGCGGCTGATCGAGGGGGCGGATGTCTTCGTCCATAATATGCGCCCCGGCGCGATCGCCCGGCTGGGACTCGACTATGCCGCCGTCGCGGCGCGCAACCCGGCGATCGTCTATGCCTCGGCCGGCGGGTTCGGCGCCGATACCTCGCGCCGCGATAGCCCGGCCTATGACGATCTGATCCAGGGCATGTCCGGGCTCGCCGCACTGAATGCCGGGCCCGACGGGGCGCCGCGCTACGTCCCTTCGGTGATCGCCGACAAGCTGTGCGGCCATGTGCTGGCCTCGATGACGGCGATGGCCCTTGTGCATCGCGCCCGCACCGGGGAAGGCCAGGAAGTGCATGTGCCGATGCTGGAGACCATGCTCGATTTCCTGCTGCCGGAGCATTTCTGGGCCGCCACCATCGCCGAACCCGCGCGCGGCATGGGCTATCCGCGCATGCTGACGCCGCATCGCCGACCCTATGCCACGGCGGATGGCTATATCTGCGTGATCGCGGTGTCCGACCAGCAATGGCAGCGCATCTTCGCGGTGCTGGGCAGGCCCGATCTCGCCGCCGATCCGCGCTTTGCCTCGGTCGCGGCGCGGGCCCGCCATGTCGATGAACTCTACGGGCTGCTGGCCGAAGGGCTGCGCGCCCGCCCCACGGCAGAATGGCGCAGCCTGCTCGATGCGGCGGATGTTCCCAACGGGGCGGTGGGCACGCTGGCCGGGCTGCTCGACGATTCCTATCTGCGCGAAAGCGGCTATTTCCAGCCCACGGAGCATCCCGACGAAGGCGCGGTGATCGCGCGGCGCGCACCGGCGCGGTTTTCCGCCACCCCGCCGGCGCCGCCCGGCCTGTGGCCGAAGCTCGGCGCCGATGGCGCGGCGGTGCTGGCCGAGGCGGGGTACGCGGCCGAGGAGATCGCCGCGATCCTCGCCCCCTGAGCCGCCCCCCTTCCCCATCCGCCCGACCCGCCGCAGACTGGCGCCAGGCCAGGGTGGACAGGACGGGGAGGATGCGATGCAGATCAGTCTGAGCGGGCGCAGCGCGGTGATCACCGGCGGAAGCAAGGGGCTCGGCCTTGCCATGGCGGAGCGTTTCGCCGCGAGCGGTGCCGATGTGATGCTGCTGGCCCGCACCCGCGTAACGCTGGAGGAGGCGCGCGATCAGGTCCTGGCCAAGGCCGCGCCGGGCGCGCGCGTGGCGGTGCAGGATTGCGACATCGCCACCGCCGCCGGCGTGCAGACCGGCTTCGATGCCGCGATGGCCGCTTTCGGCAAGCTCGATATCGTGATCAACAATGCCGGTATCTCGCGCGCCATGCCGTTCGGGCAGATCAGCGATGCCGCCTGGCAAGAGGATCTCGACCTCAAGCTGTTCGCCGCGATCCGGCTGATCCGCCTCGCCTGGCCGCAAATGGCCGAACGGCGCTGGGGGCGAGTGATCAATGTGCTGAATATCGGCGCCAAGGCACCGCGCGGTAATGGCGCGCCCACCGCCGTCTCGCGTGCCGCCGGCATGGCGCTGATGAAGGTGCTGGCCAATGAAGGCGCGGCGCATAACGTGCTGGTGAACGCGCTGCTGGTCGGGCAGATCGAATCCGATCAATGGGTGCGCCGGCACAAGGCCCAGGCGGCGTCCGGCAGCAATACCTCGCTGGAGGAATTCCTCGCCGGCATGGGCAGCAAGATCCCCATGGGAAGGCTGGGCCGCGCGGAGGAATTCGCCGCCACCGCCTGCTTCCTGTGCTCCGATCTCGGCGGCTACATCACCGGGGCAGCGATCAACGTGGATGGCGGGGCGTCGCCGGTCGTTTGAAGGCCGGTGCCGGCTTGATATACACTGCCGCCATGGCACGCATCATCCCCGTCGCGGTTTTCGATTTCGTGGTATTCGGCGCAACCGGCGACCTGACGCTGCGCAAGCTTCTACCCTCGCTCTATCTGCGCTTCCGCGACGGGCAGATGCCCGAAGACAGCGCGGTGATCGGTGCTGCGCGCACCGAGATGGACGATGCCGCCTTCCGCGCCCGGGCCGAGGAAGGGCTACGCCGCTTCCTGCCCAAGGAAACCGTGGAGGATGAGACGATCAGCCGCTTCTGCGCGCGGCTGCGCTATGTCCAGATCGATGTGACACGCGATGGTCCGCACTGGAAGGCGTTGGGCAAGCTGCTCGACCCCGAACGCATCCGCGTCTTCTATCTGGCCACCGCCCCCGATCTGTACGGCCCGATCTGCGCGCATCTGGCCAGCGCCAAGCTGGTCGATGCCAAGGCGCGGGTGGTGCTGGAAAAGCCGATCGGCCACGACCTGCCATCCGCGCGGGCGATCAATGACGAGGTAGGCCGCGTCTTCAGCGAGGCGGCGACCTACCGCATCGACCATTATCTCGGCAAGGAAACGGTGCAGAATTTGCTGGCGCTGCGCTTCGCCAACACGATTTTCGAGCGGCTGTGGAACACCGACGTGATCGATCACGTGCAGATCACGGTGGGCGAAACCGTCGGCGTCGAAGGGCGCGGCGGCTATTACGACCGCTCCGGCGCGCTGCGCGACATGGTGCAGAACCATATGCTGCAGCTTCTCTGTCTGCTGGCGATGGAGCCACCCGTGTCGCTGGATGCCGACCGGCTGCGCGACGAGAAGCTGAAGGTCCTGCGCGCGCTGCGCCCGATGGCCGCCCATGAAGTGGCGCAGGCGACGGTGCGCGGGCAATACGCCGCCGGCGCCATCGAGGGCAAGGCGGTTGCAAGCTATCAGGACGATCTGGGAGAGGCGGCCGGAGCCGATCCCAGCCGCACCGAAACATTCGTGGCGCTGCGTGCGGAAATCCAGAATTTCCGCTGGGCCAACGTGCCCTTCTATCTGCGCACCGGCAAACGCCTGCCGCAGAAGGTTTCGGAAATCGTGGTGCAGTACCGCGCCCTGCCCTTCTCCATCTTTCCGACCGATGGCGCCGGCCCCGTGCCCAACCAGCTGATCATCCGCCTGCAGCCGGAGGAAGGCATCCGCCTGTCGATGATGGCCAAGGATCCCGGCCCGGGCGGGCTGCGCCTGCGCCCCACCGCGCTCGACATCAATTTCGAGCAGAGTTTCGGCATGCGCTTTCCCGATGCCTATGAACGCCTGCTGATGGATACGGTGCGCGGCAATGCCACGCTGTTCATGCGCCGCGACGAGGTAGAGGCAGCCTGGACCTGGATCGAACCGATCCTGGAAGCCTGGGGAGCGCAGTCGGAGGTGCCGAAACTCTACCCCGCCGGTTCCTGGGGACCTTCGGCCGCGGTGGCATTGATGGCGCGCGACGGACGATCCTGGCACGAGGATCTGGGCTGAGATGGCAAGCGGCGCTGCGATCCTGATCGCGGCACTGGCCGAAGCCGGCATTGACTGCCTGTTCGCCAATCTCGGCAGCGACCACCCGCCGCTGATCGAGGCGCTGGCCGCAGCGCGAACGCGCGGTCTGCCCGCCCCGCGCATTGTCACCTGCCCGAACGAGATGGTGGCGCTCTCCGCCGCGCATGGGCATGCGCTGGTCTCCGGCCGCGCCCAGGCGGTGCTGGTGCATGTCGAATGCGGCACCCAGGCGCTGGCCGGCGCGGTCCATAATGCCGCGCGCGGACGCGCCCCGGTGCTGATCCTGGCCGGTGCCTCCCCCTTCACTCAGGAAGGCGAGCTGCCCGGCAGTCGCAACGAATTCATTCAGTGGATCCAGGATGTCGGCGACCAGCGCGGGCTGGTGCGCGGCTATATGCGCTACGACAACGAATTGCGCAGCGCGCGCAATATCCGCGCCCTGGTGCATCGCGCCCTGCAATTCGCCGAAAGCGATCCGCAGGGCCCCACCTATCTGATGGCGGCGCGCGAAGTGCTGGCCGAGGAGGCGCCGGAGGCAACCCCGCACCCGGCCGCCTGGCCGCGCATCGCGCCGGCCGCGCTGGCGCCGGCGGATGCGGCGGCGATCGCGCAGGCGCTGGCGGCGGCGCGCCGCCCGCTGGTCGTCACCTCCTATCTCGGGCGCAGTGCGGCGGGGTTTGCGGCGCTCGCCGATCTGGCCCGCGCGGTGGGGATCGGGGTGCTCGATTCGGTGCCGAGTGCGGTGAATTTTCCCGCGACCGATCCGCTTTATCTCGGCCAGCAATGGAACGAACCGCGTCAGAACCCGGTGCTGGCGGAGGCCGATTGCGTGCTGGTGCTGGAAAGCGACGTGCCGTGGATCCCGCTGCATAACCGCCCCGCCGAGACGGCGACGGTTCTCCAGATCGACCGCGATCCGCTGAAACAGGCGATGCCGCTGTTTCAATTGCCGGCCAGCCGCATCTTCCGCGCCGATGCGGCGACCGCCCTTGCCCAGATCGCCGCCGCCTTCGCCGCCCTGCCCGCCGATCCGGCGGCGGTCGCGGCGCGGGCCGCGCATTGGGCGGGCCATCACCGCGCCCGGGCGGCGCGGCTGCAGGTGGAGGCGGCACCGGGCGCGGCCGTGACGGTGGCACATCTCATGGCCTGCCTGCGGGACCGGCTCGGCCCGCGCGACATCGTGCTGAACGAGGCGATATCGCACTACGCGACGGTGTTCGACCATCTGGCGGCAAGCCGCCCGGGGGCGGTGCTGGCGAGCGGCGGCGGCTCGCTCGGCTGGAATGGCGGGGCGGCGATCGGGGCGAAACTCGCCATGCCGGATGCCGGGGTGATCGCGGTCAGCGGCGACGGGTCGTACATGTTCTCCGTGCCGGCTTCCGTGCATTGGATGGCGCGGCGCTATGCCACGCCGTTTTTGCAGATCGTGCTGAATAATCGCGGCTGGAAATCGCCGCGCCTGTCGCTGCTGGCGCAATACCCGCAAGGCGCGGCGGCGGCAGAGGCGGATATAGGCGTGCGTTTCGACCCGCCCGCCGATTATGGCGGGATCGCTGCCGCAGCCGGCGGGGCGGCTTCCTTCACGCTGACCGACGGCGCACAGACTATGGCCGTGCTGGATGCGGCGCTGCGCGTGGTGCGCGAGGAAGGCCGCGCGGCGGTGCTGGATGTTCGGCTGGCCGCATTGGACGAAGGCTGACGCACCGCGAACCGCGTCGCGGCAGGCTTCTACCCCTCGAACGGATCCTTCACCAGAATCGTGTCATCGCGTTCCGGGCTGGTCGACAGCAGCGTCACCGGCGCTTCGGTCAGTTCCTCGATGCGGCGGACATATTTCACCGCCTGGGCCGGCAATTCGGCCCAGGAACGCGCCCCGCGCGTCGAACCGGCCCAGCCCTCCATCGTCTCATAGATCGGCTGGGCGGCGGCCTGCGCGCCGGGGGCGGCCGGCAGATGGCGGAATTCGGTGCCATGGATGCGATAGCCGGTGCAGATTTTCAGCTCCGGCAGGCCGTCCAGCACGTCGAGCTTGGTCAGCGCGAGGCCCTGAATGCCGGCCACCTTCACCGCCTGACGCACCAGCGCCGCATCGAACCAGCCGCAGCGCCGCCGCCGGCCGGTGACGGTGCCGAATTCATGGCCGCGATCGCCCAGCAGCGCGCCGGTCGCATCCGATAATTCGCTCGGGAACGGGCCGGAGCCGACCCGGGTGGAGTACGCCTTGGCAATGCCCAGCACCATGCCCACCGTGCCCGGCCCGACCCCCGCGCCGGAGGCGGCGGTGGCCGCCACCGTGTTGGAACTGGTCACGAACGGATAGGTGCCGTGATCGACATCCAGCATCACCGCCTGCGCGCCCTCGAACAGGATGCGCTTGCCGGCGCGGCGCAGCGTATCAAGCCGTTCCCATACCGGTTCGGCGAAAGGCAGGATCTGCGGGGCGAGCGCCAGCAGCCGGTCCAGCAGGGCCTGCTTCTCGAAGGTTTCCGCGCCCAGCCCGGCCAGCAGCGTGTTGTGGTGCAGCAGCAATTCGTCGAGCTTGGCCGACAGGGTTTCAGGCTCGGCCAGATCGGCGACGCGGATGGCCCGGCGCGCGACCTTATCCTCATAGGCCGGGCCGATGCCGCGCCCGGTGGTGCCGATCTTGCGCTCCCCGCGCGCCGCTTCCCGTGCCCGGTCGATGGCGGCGTGCAGCGGCAGGATCAGGATCGCGTTCTCGGCAATCCGCAGGGTTTCCGGCGAGACCGACAGACCCTGTTCGGAAACCCGCGCGATCTCGGCCAGCAGCGCCTCCGGGTCGATCACCACGCCATTGCCGATCACGCCGAGCTTGCCGCGCACCAGACCGGAGGGCAGCAGCGACAGCTTGTAGGTCTGGTTCGCCACCACCAGCGTATGCCCGGCATTATGCCCGCCCTGAAAGCGCACCACGACATCGGCGCGGCTGGCCAGCCAATCGACGACCTTGCCCTTGCCCTCGTCGCCCCACTGGGCACCGATCACCGCGACATTGGTCATGGGAAGTCTCCGTTACGCATGAAAACGGGCGCCGGTCAGGCGGGCTGCACGGCGATGGCGGCACCGTCACGCAGCACATGGGTGCACAGCAGACGGCGCGCCTCGGCCATCGCATCCTCGGCCGCATCGCCCAGCGCGGCAATGGTGGCAAAACCCTGCGCGCGCAAGGCGGCGGCGCTGGCCGGCGGCGTGCCGGCCGGCAGATAAAGGCGCGGGCGCGCCATCCGCGCCGGGGCGGCGCGCAGCAGCGCATCGGGATAGAGCGTCAGCCCGGTCGCCGGCTCCGTCTCGTTGCACAGATAGCGCCCGCCACGGCCCAGCTCCTCGTGCCGATCCGGCGCATAGATCGTCACCGATACCCCGGTTTCGTAGCGGAAGCCGCGGAATTCGACGGGATCGACGGTCAGGCGCAAATCCGGCGCGACGGCCCCGACATGGGCCACCACCGCCTCCAGCCGCGCCGCCAGCGCCCGCGCCGGGGCAGGCAGATCGGCCGCACCCAGCGCCGACAGCGCGCGCGGCGCCGGCCCGGCATTCAGCAGCAGATCGCCCAGCACGCCGGCCAGCACTCCGCCATGGCGGCCGACCGCGGCGGCATCCTTGCGGTCCAGCGCATGCGCCAGCGCATTGCGCTGGGCGCCGACGATCCCCGCCGCATCCAGCATCAGCGGCACCAGGGTCGGCAGGGTCAGGTCGAAGCTCAGCCGGCTCAGGCCGATCGCGGCCAGCGCCTCGGCGCCGACCAGGATCATTTCGGCATCGGCCTCGGCATGATCGGCGCCGATCAGTTCGATGCCGGCCTGGGCGACCTGACGGTCCGGCGCCAACTGGCTGCCGCGCACCCGCAGGCATTGCCCGGCATAGGAAAGCCGCAGCGGGCGCGGCGCGCCGGCCAGGCGGGTGGTGGCGATGCGGGCGACCTGCGGCGTGGTATCGGCACGCAGCCCCATCATGCGCTGGCTGTCGGGGTCCATCAGACGGAAAGTCTGCTCGGCCACCGCCGCGCCCGAGCCGGCCAGCAGACTATCCTCGAATTCCAGCAGCGGCGGCTTGACGCGCTGATAGCCGTGCCCGGCGAAGACCGCCATCAATTGCTCCACCGCCGCCGCCTCGGTCTCGGCGTCGGGGGGAAGCAGGTCGCGCAGGCCGGCGGGCAGCAGCGCCGGGTTGGTCGGAAGATCATCGGTCATGGCGGAACGTCAGCTATCAGAGACCGTTCGATAACGCTACTGCAGCGGTCAGCCGGCGGGCCGAAACCGCCCTTCTCCCACGCACCGCAGCGCGTTTTCGAACGGTCCCGGGCCGATTGGCGGGTGTTTACCGGCGGTTATCGTAGCCGGGGCAGGATCGGGGGATGTTGTTCAATACGCCGGTTTTCGTGCTGGGCTTTCTGCCGGCGATGCTGGCGGTTTTTTTTCTGGCCGGGCGATGGGGCGGGGTGGGTGGCGCGCTGGCGGCGGTGATTGGCGGCAGTCTGGTGTTCTATGCCTGGTGGAACCCGCCTTATGTGCTGCTGCTGGGCGGCTCCATTCTGGTCAATTATGCCCTGGCGCGGCGGATCGACGCGGCCCGCCCCGGCAATCGCGCGCGGCGCTGGCTGATCGTCGGGCTGGTCTTCGATCTCGGCCTGCTCGGGGTGTTCAAATATGCCGATTTCGTGTGGGGCAGCCTCGCCGCGCTTACCGGCGCGCTCACGGGGCGGGCGGCGCCGGCCAGCGGCATCGTGCTGCCGCTGGCGATCAGCTTCTTCACCTTCCAGCAGGTGATGTTTCTGGTCGATACCGCGCGCAGCGGCTGCCCGGCGCGCAATCTGCGCGACTATGCCGCCTTCATCGCCTTCTTCCCGCATCTGATCGCCGGGCCCATCGTCCGCCCGGCGGAGATCATCGCCCAGCTTCGCCGCCCCGCCCTGGCCCGCCCGGATGCGGAGGCACTGGCGGCGGGGGCGACGCTGTTCCTGCTCGGGCTGGCCAAGAAGCTGGTGCTGGCCGATGCCTTCGGCGCCCTTGCCGATCCCGGCTTCGCCGCCGCCGCCGCCGGCGCACAACCGAGCCTGCTGGAGGCCTGGGTCGCCACGCTCGCCTATGCCCTGCAGATCTATTTCGATTTTTCCGCCTATTCCGACATGGCGATCGGCCTGGCGCGGATGCTGAACGTGCGGTTTCCGCTGAATTTCGACAGCCCCTATCAGGCCCGCGGCATCGGCGATTTCTGGCGCCGCTGGCATATCACGCTGGGCCGGTTTCTGCGCGACTACGTCTATATTCCGCTCGGCGGCAATCGGTCCGGGGCATGGCGGGCGGGCTGCAACCTGATGGCCACCATGCTGCTATGCGGGCTGTGGCATGGGGCGGCCTGGCGTTTCGTGCTCTGGGGCGGTCTGCACGGGGTGTTTCTGATCACCGAGCGTCTCTGGCGGCGCCTCGGGCTGCGCCTGCCAGGGCTGCTCGCGCAATGTCTGACGCTCGCCGCCGTGATCCTCGCCTGGGTGCCGTTCCGCGCCGAGGGCATGGCGGCAAGCGGGGCGATGCTGCGCGGCCTGGCCGGGCTGAATGGCTGCGCCCTGCCGGCGATGATCTGGCGCGCCCTGCCCTGGGTCCAGCCATTCTTCCGCCCGGTCGCCATGCTCGCCCATCTCGGCGATGCCCGCACTTTGGCCCTGCCCCAGGCCGTGGCGCTGCTGGCACTGGGCTGGGCCATCGTGTTGTTTCTGCCTTCGCTGCATCGCATGCGCCGCAACGGGCAGATGCGCGCGCTGGTGGCGGGATTTGCGCTTTCCATGCAGGGGCTGTTCTTCGCCCCGCATGTCGCGCCGTTCCTGTATTTCCGGTTCTGATGCGTCCTTTCGCCCGGCTGCTCGGCGCCTGCGCATTGTCGCTGCTGCTCTATTGGACGGCCTTCGCCTGCGTGCTGGACCGGCCTTTGACGCTCGGCTTCATCCGCGCCCAGATCGCCGCCCGGCTGGCCGAGGGGGCAGCGGCGCGCGGGCCGAAGCTGGTGATCCTGGCCGGCTCCAACGGGCCTTATTCGCATCGCTGCCAGGTGATCGGGACGATGCTGCACCGGCCCTGCATCAATGCCGGCGTCGCGGTGGGGATCGGCCTCGATACGCTGTTCCTGGACTGGGAGGCACTGCTGCATCCGGGCGATGCCGTCTATCTACCGATGGAGGAGGCGCAGTATGCGCGCGGACGGGCGGCTTCCGGGCTGGGCCCGGACGCGACGATCCTGTTCCGCCATGACTGGCGCAAGCTCGCCCGGCTAGGCCCGCGCCGCTGGCTGGGGGCGGCGTTTTCCGGCGATCTGAACGGGGCGATCATGAGCGGCATCGAAACCGCGCTGGTGGCCGGCGGATTTCACGATCCGCGCGCCATGACGGAAGGGGCTTCGAATCGCTGGGGCGATCATGTCGGGCACAGCCCGGCATTGGGCGCGATCGACCGCCCTGCGCTGGCCGCCGCCCAGCCCTGGCATGCCAGCGCCCGGCAGGTGCGCAACGGCTTCGGCAGCCGGGAGATCGCAACCTTCCTCGACTGGGCGCGCAATCACGGGATAACGGCGATCGGCGGCCTGCCGACGGGATTTGCCGACAGCCCGATCCCGCCCGCGACACTGACCGCGATCGCCGCACTGTATCGCGCGCACGGGGCAGGGTTTCTGGTCCTGGCCAATCACAGCCGCTATCCGCGCGCCGATTTCTTCGACACGCCCGATCACCTCAGCGAGCCCTGCCAGATCGCCCATTCGGTGCTGGTGGCGCGCGCTCTGGCACCGCTGCTCGGGGTGATGGCGGGTCCGGCGCCGGCCATTCCCCTGCCGGCCGGGGAGGTCTGCCCGCGGCCGCCGGGGGAGGAAGGCGGATCGATCGCCTTCGCGCTGCTGCGGCGACACTGACCCCTTGAAGCGGATGGATTTCGATATATCTTATTTTTCGTTATATCGAAACACACTCGGAGTTGCCCCATGTTCGATCGGCTTCGCCATCATCTCCACGCCCATCGCCGCCCCCACGCTTCGGCGCCGGCCAGCGCCGCGCCTGGCGGACAGCGCTTCGCCCATGACCCGCAGGCGCACGGCCCCGAGGCCCATGAAGGGGACGCGCATGACGTCCGGCATCGCGGCCCCAAGCATCACGGCCCGAAGCACCATGGCCCGAAGCACCATGGGGCCAAGCATCGCGACGACCGCCATCACGACGACAAGCACGGCGAGCACAAGCATCACGGCCCGAAACATCACCGCGACAGCCCCGCCGGCCGGCTCGGGCGCTTCTTCGCGCATGGCGATCTGCGCCTGGTGATCCTTCATCTGATCGCCGAAAAGCCGCGCCACGGCTATGAGATCATCAAGGCGATCGAGGAACGGGTGGGCGGCACCTACAGCCCGAGCCCGGGCGTGATCTACCCGACCCTGACGCTGCTGGAGGAAACCGGACAGGTCAGCGCCAGCAGCGAGGGCCCGCGCAAACTCTACGCCATCACGGCGGAAGGCGAGGCGCAATTGACCGCCAATGCGGCGATGCGCGACGCCCTGCTCGCGCGCATGGACGAGGCGGCGCGCATCCAGGGCGACGGACCGGCGCCGCAGATCCTGCGGGCGATGGAAAATCTCAAACTGGCGCTGCGTCTGCGCCTGGCCCGCGCGCGCCCCGACGAGGCGGCAACCAACGCCATCGCCGCCGCCATCGATGCCGCCGCCACTGCCGTGGAGCAGATCTGATGGACGCGCTGTTCCCTGCCCATGCCGAGGCGCGCTTCGCCACCCCGATGGCGCGGCGCTATCTCGGGCAATTATGCAAGCATTTCGCCCATCGCCTGCCGGTCACCCAGGGCGAGAGCGAAGGCCGCATCGCCTTCCCGAGCGGGCATTGCATCGCCCGCGCCGAGGCGGAGGCGCTGGTGCTGCATCTGGACGCCCCGGATGCGGCGACGCTGGGCACATTGCAGGACGTGGTCGAGCGCCACCTGCTGCGCTTCGCCTTCCGCGAGGCGGCGCCGCTGGCCTGGGCCGCGGCGCCCGCCTGAGCGGGGTCTGTGGAAGCGCGGCCTACAGCGCGGCCAGAATCGACTCCGCCTTGCTCACCTCGAACCCGCCGGGCGGTTCCACGGCGAGATGCGTCACCTTGCCGTCCTCGGCGATCAGCGCGTAGCGCTGGCTGCGCACCCCCATGCCGCGCGGCACGAGATCGAGTTCCAGCCCCAGCGCCTTGGTCAGCGCCGCCGAGCCATCGGCCAGCATGACGATGCCATCGCCCACGCCCTGGTCCTTGCCCCAGGCGCCCATCACGAAGGCATCGTTCACCGCGACGCAGACCACGGTATCGACGCCCTTGGCCTTCAGCGCCGCCGCATTGGCGACGAAACCGGGCAGATGCTTGGCCGAGCAGGTCGGGGTGAAGGCGCCCGGCACGGCGAACATCACGACCTTCTTGCCTTTGAACAGATTGTCGGTGGACACTTCCTTCGGTCCATCCGCCGTACCCATCATCAATTTCATGGAGGGGATGCTGTCGCCGACCTTGATCGTCATGGAATGCGGTCTCCCTGGGGGGCTTGACTGGATGGGCGTGACTGGCAGCGCGGACGGACCTGCAACGGCCCGCCCAACGCAATGCGCCGGACCCTAGCCCGCGCCGCCGGTCCTGTCACCAGCGCCGCCATCGCATTGGCGGCGCTGTCTGGCTGCGCCGCGCCGTCGCACCCGGCCGGGGCCGGGCGGGTGGTTGCCTTCCGCTGCGCCGATCATTCCGACATCACCGTCGATTTCGTGGCGAACCACGCGGTGCTGCACGCCGATGGCAGTACCTGGACGCTGGCATTGCAACGATCCGGCTCCGGGTTTCGCTATGCCGGGGCCGGTCAAAGCCTGCGCGGCAAGGGCGCGGCGCTGGACTGGACCGAAAGCGGCGGCACAACCCATCGCTGCACCGCCATGAACTGGCCGTAACACGCGCAATCTGGCAGGCGGGCGCCGTGCCGGCCCATCGCCGCGCTTGAAACCCGCCCCCCCACGCGCCCAGATTAGGGCCATGGCAAGCCCGTTTCCCTTCCCGATCCCCACCCCGCCGCTGGATAAGGCCGAAACCGGCAATTTCCTGACCGGCTCGCTGCTGATCGCCATGCCCGCCATGGCGGATCAGCGCTTCGCCAACAGCGTGATCTATCTCTGCGCCCATACGGCCGAAGGTGCGATGGGGATCGTGCTGAACCGTCCGCTCGCCAGGCCCAGCTTCGATGATCTGCTGAAGCAGCTGGGGATCGCGCCGGTGCCGCCGGCACGGCGCATCCGGCTGATGTCTGGCGGGCCGGTCGACAATGCGCGCGGCTTCGTGCTGCACACCAGCGACTGGACCGGAGAGGGCAGTCTGCGCGTCACCGATGCGCTGGCCCTGACCGCCAGCCTCGATGTGCTGAAGGCGATCGCAGGCGGGGCGGGGCCGCGCCAGGGGCTGCTCGCGCTGGGCTATGCCGGCTGGGGTCCGGGCCAGCTCGATGCCGAGATCCAGGCCAATGCCTGGCTTTCCGCCCCGGCCGAGGAAAAGCTGCTATTCGACGCCGGCGATGACACGCGCTGGCGCCGCGCGCTCGGCCTGTTGCGCATCGACCCGGCGCTGCTCTCCGCCACCGCCGGCCATGGCTGAGACGGGCCATCACTGAGGCGAGATAGACCGCCCACCCCGCTGCCGCGCGGCGCTGGCTGGCCGCGGGCTACAGCTTGCCCAGCGTGCCGGCCCACAGCACCGGGCCGGTCGGCAAGCCCGTCGGCGATCCGCCTTGCGGTTCCAGGCTGATCATGATCTGGGTATCGGCCGCGAGCTTCAGCCCCGTCACGCGCTTGCCGATGGCCGGCAGCACGCCGAGCGGGCGCGGCACCTTTGCCCCCGGCGCCAGCGCCCACAATTCCAGATCCTTGCCCGGCTGCACCGAAACGGGTGCGATCGGGCGCACCAGCAGCGCACCATCGGATTCGGTCTCGGCGATGAAGGCGGCCCCTGGCGCATGCAGCGGCGCGAGGGCCGCGGTAAAGCGCGGTGGCGGCGGCGGCTGGAACAGGGCGAACGCGGCGATGCCGGCGGCGATCGCCAGCGCGGCCGCCGTGCTGCCCCGCCAGAATCCGGTGGAACGCCAGACCCGCCCGGCCACCGATGGCCGGCGCGCGGCCTGCCCGGACAAGGCGGTCTGGCCGGAAGGATCGGCCTGGACCAGGCCCAGCGCCGCCGGCAGCGGATGCGGCGCGGCCTCGATGCCCAGGCTGGTGGCGATGCGCGGCCACAGTATCGGCGGCGGCGCGACCGGGGTGACCAGCGTGGCCAGCGGCGCGAGACGGTTCTGCCAGGCCTCGATCGCCTCGGCCATCGCCGGATCGAGACGCGCCATATCCTCCACCGTGCGGCATTCTTCCAGATCGAGCACGCCCAGCACGTAGATGCCGGCCAGCAGATCGCGGTCCTCGGGGCTGTCGCTCATGGCTCCAGGCACCGGCGTAAACCGGCGAGACCGCGCCGGATGGAGGATTTCACGGTGCCCAGTGCCATACCCAGCCGGGTTGCCAGCTCGCTATGCGATAGCCCGTCGAGAAACGCCATCGTCACCAGCCGGCGCTTTTCCGTATCCAGCAGGTCGAGGCAGCGACGCAGCGCCGCCACTTCCGCCGTGCCGGCCAGCCGGGTCAGCGCATCCGGCTCGGGGTCGGCGACTTCCGGCGGTTCCGCGCCGGTCACTTCCCGCGCCCGCCGGCGGACGATATCCAGCGCGCGATAGCGGGCGATCGAGGTCAACCAGGCTTCGGCGGCGCCGCGCGCCGGGTCGAAAGCGCTGGCGTGCTGCCAGATGCTGACGAACACATCATGCACCGCATCCGCCGCCAGCACCCGTTCGCGGGTGATCCGGAGCGCAATGCCGTGCAACCGCGCCGCTTCGCGCCGATAAAGCGCGCGAAACGCCGCCTCGTCCTTGCGGGCACAGCCGAGCAGCAGGGCTGCGATCGGCGGATCGGCTGGGTCGGCAGGGTCGGATTGCTCCGAACCGGGGGGGCGGCGCGTATCGTTCAGGGTGGCCTCGCGTCGAACTCCGCCGCGACGCACTGGTCCGGCGGGGAGTGGGAAGACCTGACCATAGCGCCCCGAGCCCCGGCGCAACAAGCGACCCGCATCCCGCCGCAGCACCAGGGCATCCATCACGCCGGTACCGGCCATGCCGGGCAGGGAAAGAGTGCAACCATTCATATGCGCCTTACGCGCCGGCGGCGCCGGCGGATGCGCGGCGGATGCATGGGGCGGATTCCCTGGCTCTCCGTGGCCCGGCTCCCACCGAATGCGACGGTTCCACAACCAGCCAGGCAGGGTCGGACACCGCGAAATTAGCGCTTTGGTCATCCCGCTCTGTTGCACTCGCCATCGTGGCAACCGCGCAGCCGGCGGAGACTCGGATGGATGACGATGCGCTGCTCTCCCGTCTCACTGCGATTTTCCGCGACGTGCTGGGCGATGCGACGATCGAACTGACCAAGGCAAGCAGTCCCGATGCGCTGCCGGCCTGGGACTCGCTCGCCCAGATCTCGCTCGCGGTGGAGGCTGAATGCCGGTTCGGCATCGCCTTCGACGCCAGCGAGATCGAAGCGATGCACGATGTCGGTGCCCTGATGCAGCTGATCCGGGCCAAATCCGTCCTTTCCGCCGCCTGAGCCGAGCCGGGATGCTGTTCAACTCCTACGTGTTCCTGCTGGCGTTCCTGCCGCTCAGCCTGGCCGGTTTCTTCGCCCTGTCGCGCCTGTCCGGCCGGGCCGGGCTGGTCTTTCTGCTGCTCGCCTCGCTGGTATTCTATGGCTGGTGGAACCCGGCCTATCTGCTGCTGCTGGGCGCCTCGATCGCCGGCAATTACGCCTGCGGACGGTTGATCGGCGCGGCCGAGGCCAGACCCGCGCGGCAAGGCCTGTTCCTCGGGCTGGGGATCGCGGCCAATCTGGCGCTGCTGATCCGCTACAAATACCTGGCCGATCTGCTGGGCACGCTGCATGCGGCGTTCGGTTCGGTGCCGACGCTACCGGCGATCGCCCTGCCGTTGGGCATCAGCTTTTTCACCTTCACCCAGATCGGCTGGCTGATCGATCGTCGCGCCGGGCTTGCGCCCGCGGAAGGCCCGCTTGCGTATCTGCTGTTCGTGACGTTCTTTCCGCATCTGATCGCCGGGCCGATCCTGTCCAACCGCGAGATGATCCCGCAATTCCGCAACCCCGCCATCGCCCGGCCGGACGGGCAGAACCTGGTTGCCGGGGCTGCGATCTTCACCATCGGCCTGCTGAAAAAATGCGCCCTGGCCGATCCGCTGGGGCCGGCAGCGGGCGCCGGCTTCGCCGCACCGGGCGGGCTGTCGGCCTTCGCCGCCTGGCATGCCGTGCTGGCCTATTCGCTGCAGCTCTATTTCGATTTCTCGGGCTATTCGGACATGGCGATCGGGCTGGCGCGGATGTTCAACCTGCGTTTCCCGCAGAACTTCAACGCGCCCTACCGCGCCGAAAGCGTGATCGATTACTGGCAGCGCTGGCATATGACGCTGACCCGCTGGCTGACCCTTTATCTGTTCAACCCGCTGGCGATGGCCGCCGCCCGCCGGCGCGGCGCGCGCGGGCAGATACCGGAGCGGCCCGGCGCGACGAGCCTTGGCGGCTTCACCGAGACGCTGGCCATGCCCCTCCTTGTGACCATGACCCTGGCCGGCATCTGGCACGGCAGCGGCTGGCAGTATCTGCTGTTCGGGCTGTGGCATGCGGCGCTGCTGACGGTGAACCACGCCTGGCGCTGCTTCGGGCCGCGCCGGCCATCGTCGCGCCGGCCCGCCCGTCTGTGCCGCGTGGCGCTGACCTATCTGGGCGTGCTGGTCGGCACGGTGCTGTTTCGCGCGCCCTCCGACGGGGCGGCATGGGCGATGCTGGCGGCGATGGCAGGCAGGCACGGGGTGAGGCATGTGGCGCTGCCATTCATTGCCTCGGACGGGCACGGGTTGCTGGTCGGCGCCAGCCTGGTGGCAGCGGGGCATCATGCCGTCGCCTGGCTGTGGCTGGGCGGTCTGTATGCGATCATCTTTCTCGCCCCGACCACCCAGCAGATCATGGGCGAGGCCGGCAAAGGCGCGGCAAGCCGGCTGCGCTTTCGGCTCAGCCTGCCCTGGGCGCTGGCCGGCGGCGTTGCGGCGATGGCGGCGCTGCTGTCGGTCGGCGGCACCAGCGAATTCCTCTATTTCCAGTTCTGAAGCGCGGCAGGGCATGTCCGCGCCGCTCTCTCCGCCGCGCTTCTTCGCCGCCGCCTTCACCGCTGCCGGCCTGACGCTCGCGCTGATCTGGGTCTGGGTGCTGGCCATGCCGATGGCCTTCCTGGATCGCGAATACCCGGCCTGGGCGGTGAAGATCGCGATGCTGCATCGCTGCGCGCTGGCGCCGGTTCTGGTGGTCGGCGACTCGCGCGCCGCCGCCGATATCATGCCGGCGCGCCTGCCGGTCGCGGTCAGCAATCTGGCCATCGGCGGCGGCGAAACGATCGAGGCCTATGCCGCGCTGCGCCGGGCGCTGGCCTGCCCGCGCGCGCCGAAGCTGGTGGTGATCTCTCTCGATCCCGGGCATTTCATGCGCCCCGACCTGTTCTGGGAACGCAGCGTGCGCTTCGGCTTCGTCGAAGGCCGCGATCTGGCCGGGCTGCGCCGCGCCTCGGCCCGGCTCGGCGACCCATCGCTTTATGCGCTGCGCAATACCGATGGCGTGCCGGCCCGGCTGCGCGCCTGGCTGTACGAAGTGCATTTTCCGTCGCATTACACCGCCAACCTGGTGCATGGCGGGGTATTCCTGCGGCTATGGCGCAATCGCCGCGTGCTGGCCCGGGTGCGTGCTGCCGGCGGGCAGTATTTCTTCGGCACCGCCGACCGATCCGACATAGTGGCCGAAGATGCCGCGCTGGGCGATTTCCGTGCCCTGCCGATCCTGGATTTCTATTTCGACCGCATGCTGACGCTGCTCGCCCGGCACCATGTCGCGGCGGTGTTTCTGGCGATGCCGGTCAACCGCGCCACCGGGGATGCGATCGCGCCCGCTTTGCGGCGCGGCTTTGCCGCCTATCTGGCCGGCTATGCCGCGCGTTATCCGGGGTTTCACATCGTAGCACCCTTGTTCACCGCCTGGCCCGACCGGTATTTCGGCGATGGCTTCTCGCACCTCAATCCGCGCGGCGCGCCACGCCTGACGACACGCCTCGCCGCCTGCCTGGGCCAGGCGCCGGCCCGCATGCGCTGCGATCTGGCCTGGCCGGCCCGACCCGGCGGCACCATCGCAAAGGCCGCGACGCAGCCGCCGGGATCAGCGAAGCCATCCGCCACCGGCCCATCCCTCCGCCCGGGCGCCGGGGACATCGTGCTGGCATCGGGTGGCCGGGCGGCAATGACGGCGCATGCCGGGCGGTAAACCTTCGCTTGCGCGAAAAGCGCGGTTGAACCGGCGCCACTAATCCGTCATGGTCGCGCTGTCCCGAGCATCCGGCGCGGGAGAGTGCGGGCTTGCCCGCCGCCGAAGGCGCAACCGGCCCCCGGAAACGCTCAGGCACAAAGGACCGCGCTGGAACAAGGGATCTCTGGAAAGCCGCGTCGCCGCAAGGCGGGGCGCACCGACGGAGAAAGGAGGGCCGCCCGGCTTATGCCGGCGCCTTCCGAATCTCTCAGGTACCGCGACAGAGGGGGGTCGTCCTGCCGGCATATGCCGGCGCCCGACCCGACCGAAGGAGCGGACCTCATGTCCCCCCCGCCTGACGAACCCGCCGCCACGCTGCCCACGCCCCCGGCGCTTGCCACCACGCCGCTGGATGCGTGGCATCGCCGCCTCGGCGCGCGGATGGTGCCTTTCGCCGGCTATGCGATGCCGGTGCAGTACGATTTCGCCGGCGAAATGGCCGCGCGCTGCCGCGGCGGCGTGCTGGGCGAACACCTGCATTGCCGCGCCCAGGCGGCGCTGTTCGACGTCTCCCATATGGGCCAAGCCTGGATTACCGGCGCCGGCGCCGATGCCGTGCTGGAAACCCTGGTGGTCGGCGACATTGCCGGGCTGCGCGAAGGACGTCAGCGCTATTCCCTGCTGACGAATGATCAAGGCGGCATTCTGGATGATCTGATGATCGCCCGCGCGGCACCCGGCGCGGATGGAACGCAGCGCCTGTTCCTGGTGGTGAACGCCGCCAACAAGGAGGCGGATTTCGCCCATATCGCCGCGCATCTGCCGCCCGGGGTGACGCTGACGCCGCTGCCGGCGCGCGCGCTGGTCGCGGTGCAGGGGCCGGCAGCGGCGGCGATTCTGGGCGCGCTCGATCCCGCCACCGCCGCCCTGCCCTTTCTCGGCTTCGCTACGGCACGGCTGGCCGGCATCGACTGCCTGATCAGCCGCTCCGGCTATACTGGCGAGGACGGGTTTGAAATCTCCTGCCCGGCCGAACAAGCCGAGGCGCTGGCCGATGCCCTGCTCGGCTTTTCCGCGCTGATCCCCGCCGGCCTCGGCGCGCGCGACAGCCTGCGGCTGGAAGCCGGGCTCTGCCTGCACGGCAACGATATCGACCCCGCCACCAACCCGATCGAGGCGGGGCTGACCTGGACGATCGGCAAGCGCCGGCGCATGGCCGCCGATTTCCCCGGTGCCGGTCCGATCCTTGCCGCCCTGGCCGAGGGACCGGCGCGGCTGCGCGTCGGCATCCGCCCCGAAGGCCGCGCCCCCGCGCGGGCCGGCACCGCCATCCTCAATGAAGCCGGAGAGACTGTCGGCACCATCACCTCCGGCGGCTTCTCCCCCAGCCTGAGCGCGCCGATCGCCATGGGCTATGTCCGCCGCGACGCGGCGGGCGATGGCACGAAACTCTGGCTCTCGGTGCGCGGCCAGCGCCTGCCCGCCCAGGTCGTACCGATGCCGTTCGTCCCGCACCGCTATATCCGCTGACCTCTCCCCCGAACCCGGAGCCCGCCATGCCCGCCGCCCCCGATATCCGCTACACGCGCGATCACGAATGGGTCAGCCTAGACGGCGATGTCGCCACCATCGGCATCACCGATCATGCCCAGGAAGCGCTGGGCGACATCGTCTTCGTCGAACTGCCCGAACCCGAACGCGCCGTCACCGAGGGCGAGGCTTGCGCGGTGGTGGAAAGCGTCAAGGCGGCCAGCGACGTCTACGCCCCGCTTTCCGGCAAGGTGGTGGAAATCAACCAGGCGGTGATCGACGATCCGGCGCTGGTCAACGGCGATCCGATGGGCGGGGCCTGGTTCTTCCGCCTGGAGCTGGACGAGCCGGAAGCCTTCGACGCGCTGATGGACGAAGCCGCCTACGCCGAATATCTGGAGACGCTGTGAATGTCGTCCTCCTCCAGCACGGCGCTTGCGGATCTCACCACCCTCGCCGCCGCCGATCCTTTCGCGGCCCGCCATATCGGGCCGCGTGCCGCCGATCTCGCGGCGATGGCACGGGCCTGCGGGGCGGCCAGCCTCGATGATCTGATCGCGGCCACAGTGCCGGGGGCGATCCGCTCCAACCGCGCGCTCGATCTGCCGGCAGCGGCGAGCGAGGCGGAAAGCCTGGCCGAGCTGGCCGGGCTGGCGGCGCGGAACAAGCGCCTGCGCTCGCTGATCGGCATGGGCTATCACGGCACCCACACCCCGCCGGTGATCCTGCGCAACGTGCTGGAGAACCCGGCCTGGTACACCGCCTACACCCCCTACCAGGCGGAGATCGCCCAGGGCCGGCTGGAGGCGCTGCTGAATTTCCAGACGCTGATCGCCGAACTGGCCGGGCTGGAAATCGCCAATGCCTCGCTGCTCGACGAAGCCACCGCGGCGGCCGAGGCGGTGGCCATGGCGGCCGGCGTGGCGCGCGGGAAAAGCCGCGTCATCGCGGTGGCCGCCGATACGCATCCGCAGACCGTCGCGGTGATCGAAACCCGCGCCGCCCCGCTCGGCCAGCGCGTGCAGAGTTTTGCCCCGGGCGATACCGCCGCGATCGCCGCCGCCGCGCCCTTTGCCGTGGTGCTGCAATATCCCGGCAGCACCGGGGCGTTGCGCGACCTGACGGCGGAAATCGCCGCCGCCCATGCCGCCGGCGCGCTCGCCATCGTCGCCGCCGATCCGCTGGCGCTGACCGTGCTGACCCCGCCCGGGGCGATGGGCGCGGATGTGGTGGTGGGCTCGGCCCAGCGTTTCGGTGTGCCGATGGGTTTCGGCGGGCCGCATGCCGGCTTCTTCGCGACGAAGGATGCCTATCGCCGCCACATGCCGGGCCGCCTCGTTGGTGTCAGCCAGGATGCCGCCGGCACGCCGGCCATGCGCCTTGCCCTGCAAACGCGCGAGCAGCATATCCGCCGCGAGAAAGCCACCTCGAATATCTGCACCGCGCAGGTGCTGCTGGCGGTCATGGCCGGCTGCTATGCGATCTGGCATGGGCCGGAAGGGCTGGTGCGCATCGCCCGCCGCGTCGCGCTCGGCGCGCAGCTTCTGGCCGGGGCGGCGCGCACCGCCGGGCTGACGCTGCGGCACGAGGCGTTTTTCGACACCATCGCGCTCGATGTGCCCGACGCCGATGCGATGCTGGCCCGCGCCTGCGCCGCCGGCTTCAACCTGCGCCGGATCGATGCGACCGGCATCGCCATCGCGCTGGACGAGACCGTGACGATCGCGGAGCTGCACAGCCTCGCCGCGCTGCTCGGCGGCAGGCTGGATACGGCCACGGGCGGCTGGCCGGCGGCACTTGCCCGGCGCGGCGCGCTGCTGCCGCAGCCGGTGTTCAGCCAGTACCGCTCCGAGCACGAGATGCTGCGCTACCTCAAGCGGCTGGCCGATCGCGACGTGGCGCTCGACCGTTCGATGATCCCGCTCGGCTCCTGCACGATGAAACTGAATGCAGCGGCCGAGATGCTGCCGATCACCTGGCCGGGTTTTGCCGACATCCATCCTTTTGCCCCGGCCGATCAGACCGAAGGCTTCGTGACGCTGATCACCCGGCTTTCCGCCTGGCTGGCCGAGGCGACCGGCTTTGCTGCGGTCAGCCTGCAACCCAATGCCGGCTCGCAGGGCGAATTCGCCGGGCTGCTGGCGATCCGCGCCTATCAGGCAGCGCTTGGCCAGGGCCATCGCGATATCTGCCTGATCCCGGCCAGCGCGCATGGCACCAATCCGGCCAGTGCGGCGATGGCCGGTCTGAAAGTCGTCGTCGTGGCCTGCGATAAGATGGGCAATGTCGATCTCGCCGATCTGCACGCCGCCATCGCCCGGCATGCCGACAAACTCGCCGCGCTGATGATCACCTATCCCAGCACGCATGGCGTATTCGAAGGCGCGATCCGCGATATCTGCGCCGCCGTGCACGCGGCTGGCGGGCAGGTCTATATGGACGGGGCGAATATGAACGCCCAATTGGGCCTGACCAGCCCGGCGGCGATCGGGGCGGATGTCTGCCATCTCAATCTGCACAAAACATTCTGCATCCCGCATGGCGGCGGCGGGCCGGGTGTCGGGCCGATCGCGGTGGCCGCCCATCTCGCGCCGCATCTGCCCAACCATCCGCTGCGCGACGATGCCGGCCCCGCCAGCGGTTTCGGGCCGGTCGCGGCCGCACCCTTCGGCTCCGCCCTGATCCTGCCGATCAGCTATGCCTATATCCGCATGATGGGCGGCGACGGGCTGACCCAGGCATCGAAGGTCGCGATCCTGAATGCCAATTACATCGCAACCCGCCTCGCCCCGCATTATCCCGTGCTCTACACCGGCGAGAACGGGCGCGTGGCGCATGAATGCATCATCGATTGCCGCAGCTTCCAGGCCGATTCCGGGGTGATGGTCGAAGACATCGCCAAGCGCCTGGCCGATTACGGCTTCCATGCGCCGACCATGTCCTGGCCGGTCGCCGGCACGCTGATGATCGAGCCGACGGAAAGCGAAAGCCGCGCCGAGATCGACCGGTTCTGCGAGGCGATGATCGCGATCCGTGCCGAGATCGCAGCGATCGCCGAGGGACGGATGGACCGCGCCGATAACCCGCTGAAGAATGCCCCGCATACCGCCGCCGAGGTGATGGCGACGGCCTGGACGCATCCCTATCCGCGCGAACAGGCGGCGTTTCCCCTGCCCTTCGTCGCGGCCACGAAATACTGGCCGCCGGTCAAGCGGGTGGACAATGTCTATGGCGATCGCAACCTGATCTGCTCCTGCGCGCCCTTGTCGTCCTATGCGGAGGCGGCGGAGTAGCGCTGCGGCAGCAATGGCGCCGGTTCAGGCCGGCGCCACCTCCGCCTCGCAAACCCCGAAGCCGATCGGCGCAAAGCCCGACCGGGTGGCGCGCGCGGTGAAGATCACCCGGTCGCCATCCTCCAGAAAGCGGCGCGTCTCGCCATTGGGGAGGCTCAATGGCACACGCCCGCCACGGATGATTTCCAGCAGGCTGCCGCGCGCGTCCTCCTCCGACCCGGACAGCGTGCCGGAGCCGAACAGATCGCCCGGGCGCAGATCGCAGCCGCCCGAGGCATGGTGCGCGACCATCTGCGCCACCGTCCAATAGAGCACCTGGGCATTGACCCGCGACAGCGGCTGCGCGGCCAGCCCCGCCGCGCGCATCGCCGATGTTTCCAGCGCCACCGAGAGATCGAGGTCGAGCGCCCCGCCCGCCTGATCGGCGTCATCCCACAGGTAGGGCAACGGCGCCGGATCGCCTGCCGGGCGCGGCGGTTGCGCGGCGCGGAACGGCGCCATCGCCTCCGCCGTGACGATCCAGGGGGAGATCGAGGTCGCGAAATTCTTGGCCAGGAACGGGCCCAGCGGCTGATATTCCCAGGCCTGGATGTCGCGCGCCGACCAATCATTCAGCAGGCAGAACCCGGCGATATGCGCACCGGCCTCGCCGATCGGAATCGGCGTGCCCGGCTCATTGCCTGGGCCGATCCAGATGCCGAGTTCGAGTTCGTAATCGAGATTGCGGCTCGGCCCGAATTCCGGCGCGGCGGCGGCGGCGGGCTTGCGCTGGCCATGCGGGCGACGCACCGGCATTCCTGACAGCCGCACCGAGGAAGCGCGACCGTGATAGGCGACGGGGACATATTTATAATTGGGCAGCAGCGGATTTTCCGGCCGCAGCATCTGCCCGGTATTGGTCGCGTGGTGAATGCCGGCATAGAAATCGGTGTAATCGCCGATCGCGCAGGGCAGATGCAGCGTGCAATCCCGCGCCGGGCGGATCAGCCCGGGCAAGCGCGGATCGGCGCCCGAAAGCAGGGCGGAAACCCCCGCGCGCAAGGCCCGCCGCGCCTCTGCGCCCGCAGCGAGCAGCGCGTTCAGTTGCGGGGCGGCGGCAAGTTCCGCCGCTTCCGCCGCCGCACCGCGCAGCAGCGGGGCGGCGAGGGACAGATCGAGAATCGCATCGCCGATCGCCATCCCGCCGCGTGGCTTCCCATCCGGCGGGGCGAACACGCCGAGCGGCAGGTTCTGGATCGGAAAATCCGCATGCCCCGCCGCACTGGCGACGAAACAGGGCAGCGCCGGATCATGCGTCGCATCGATGCTCATGCGCGGCCTCCGAAATGCCGGGCGATGCCGTCCCAGCAGGCATCATAGTCATCCTGCAGCAGCGGCGGCGCCAGGGCGCGTTCGGCGATGCGCAGCGTCTCTCGGGTTTCGAACATGAAGGCCAGCGCGCCGTCGATTTTGTGCGGAACCAGATCGGCGGCCATCGCGCGTTCGGTGGTTGCCGCGTCCGGGCCATGCGCGCTCATCATCGGATGCAGGCTGGCGCCGCCGGGCAGGAAGCCTTCCGCCTTGGCGTCATAGGTGCCGTGGATCAGCCCCATGAACTCATTCATCACGTTGCGATGAAACCAGGGCGGGCGGAATGTATGCTCGGCCACCATCCAGCGCGGCGGGAAGACCACGAAATCGAGCATTGCCGTGCCCGGCGTATCGGATGGCGCGGTGAGCACGGTAAAGATCGAGGGATCGGGATGATCGAAACTGACCGTGCCGACCGCCATGAAGCGTGCGAGATCGTATTTGTACGGCGCCAGCGTGCCGTGCCAGGCGACCACGTCGAAGGGGGAATGATCGAGCGTATGGGTCCATAGCCGGTCGGCGAATTTATGCACGATCGCGGTCGGCGCGGCCCGATCCTCGAACCATGCGACGGGGGCCGCGAAATCGCGCGGATAGGCAAGCGCGTTGGCACCCAGCGGGCCGAGTTCGGGAAGCCGCAGCGCCGCGCCGCGATTTTCCGCGATATAGCCGCGCGCGGTACCATCGGGCAGGGCGATGCGGATCGCCATGCCGCGCGGCAGGATCGCGATCTCCCCGGGTGCGACATGCAGCCGGCCGCATTCGGTGTCGATGGCAAGCCTGCCCTGCTGCGGCACCACCAGCATTTCGCCATCGGCGTTGCGCAGCACCCGGCCCATATCGGCCGATGCGGCATAGAGATGGATGGCGATGCCGCCGGCACTGCCTTCGGCCAGGGTGAACAGCCCGTCGATGAAATCGCGCGGCACATCGGGCAGGGCAAGCGGGTTCCAGCGCATGCGGTTGGGATCGGGCGCGGCGAAAGCCCCGCCCAGCATCGGCGCGGGCATCGGGCGATAGGCGGGATGGCGGGCGGAGGGATGGATGCGATAGAGCCAGCTTCGCCGCTGGGCATGGCGCGGGGCGGTGAAGGGGCTGCCTGAAATCTGCTCGGCGTACAGGCCGAGCGGGGCGCGCTGGGGGGAATTCTGTCCGACCGGCAAGGCGCCGGGGATTGCTTCGCTGGCATGTTCATTGGCGAAACCCGACAGATAGCGAAGCGGCTCCGGCTGATCGCCCATCCTTCGTTTCCCCCAAGGCTGCTGGTTGCGGTTTTCATCGGCCTGCGCGCAGGCTATGATTTTTCCAACACCTGGATAGTTTCATATGAAACAAAAGTCAAGCGCGGCGAAACCGGACCTGGCCGAGGCGGAGGCCGAATTATTCCTGCTGGAGGCGTTTCTGCCCTATCGCCTGTCGGTTGCCACCAACCGCATCTCTCGCCTGTTCGCCCGGCGCTATTGCGATGCCTACGGACTCAGCATTCCGGAATGGCGGGTGATGGCGGTGATCGGCAGGGCCGGCACGCTCTCGCCCGGACGCGTCGCGGAATGGGCGGCGATGGACAA
Source organism: Rhodospirillales bacterium (assembly GCA_028869595.1). GTDB lineage: Bacteria > Pseudomonadota > Alphaproteobacteria > Acetobacterales > Acetobacteraceae > JAGWRU01. Next base: position 6,876 of record JAGWRU010000001.1, on the reverse strand, counting down.
GGTGAAGGTCAGCCGCGCGGCGGCCTCGCTGGTGGCGCGCGGCCTGCTACGCCAGAACGCCGATCCCGAAGACGGGCGCGGGCGAAAGCTGTCGCTGACCCGCAAGGGCCGCGGCATCCATCGCGGGGTGATCCCGCTGGCCCGCACGCTGGAAGCCCAGCTCGCCGCCGGGCTCAGCCCCGGGGAATGGCAGGCGCTGGGACCGATCCTCGACAAGCTGCTTGCCCATGTCCAGGCGATGGAGGAGGGCTCGCCCGGCGCCGGGATTGATTAGGCGCGCCCGGCGAGACGCACCAGGGAAGACAGCAGCGCCAGCAGCGGCATCGCCACACCCTGTTCGGCGGCCATCTGCAGGGGCACGCCGTACAGCGCCTCGACCTCCATCGGCCGACCGGCTTCGAGATCCTGCAGAATGCTCGGCCGATGCGCGACACGGCGATTGCCGCTGAGGATACGCGCCGGATCGAGGTCGAGCGGATAGCCCATCGCCGCTGCCAGCGCACAGGCCTCGCCAAGCAGGCCGCGCGCGGCATCGGCCAGCGGCGCATCCGCCCCGTCCTCGCTGCCCATCGCGGCGGCGATATCCGCCCGTCCCAGCACGCAAAGCGGACCGGTGCACAGATTGACCGCGAGCTTGCGCCAGATCAGCGCGCGGATATCGGCGCTGGTGGAAACCCCCAGCCCGGCGGCGGCAAACAAGGATGCGATCGCGTCCAGACGGGGGGAGGCGCTGCCATCGGGCTCGCCGAACACCGTGCCGGCCGCCGCGCCCGAAAGCAGCCGCACCACCCCCGGCGCCGGCACCGAGCAGGCCGGCCAGACGATGGCCCCGACCGCACGCGCCGGCCCCACCGCCCGCCACAGCGCGCCGCCGGGGTCGAGCAGCGCGATCTGACGTCCTTCGTCTGCCCCGCCAATGCCGTGATAATACCACCAGGGAATGCCGTTCATCGGGAACGCGACCGTGGTGCCTTCCTGCAGCAACGGGCCAATGCCGGCGGCGACCTGGCCCAGGGCGGGCGCCTTGACGGTGACGATCACCAGATCCTGCGTCCCGAGATCGGCGGGGTTGTCGCTCGCCGCGAGAGGCGCGGTGAAGCGCCGCTCCGGCGTCTCCACCGTCAGGCCGTTGGCGCGGATCGCCGCCAGATGCGCCCCGCGCGCCACCACCGAGACCTCCGCCGCCCCGGCCTCGGCCAGGCTGGCGGCGAGATAGCCGCCGATCGCCCCCGCGCCATAGACGCAGACCCGCATCAGGACAGCAATTCCAGCGCCGCGCGCGACAGCGCCTGCACGCCGAGCGGGATCGAGGCCTCATCCGGCTGGTAGCGGGCATTGTGCAGCCGGTCATCGCGCCCCGGCGCGCCGGAGCCGACGCGCAACTGAAAGGACGGCACCAGATCGGCCATCAGGGCGAAATCCTCCCCGCCCATGCTGGGCCGACCTTCCTCGATCACGGCGCCGAGCTGGGCGGCGACGGCGGCAATCGCCGGGTCGAGCACGCGGTCGTCGTTGCGCAAGGGCGGCGTGCCGCGACGGTATTTGATGTCGGCCCGCACCCGCATCCCCGCCGCAACCCCCTCGCATAGTCGCCGGATCGCGGCCTCGGCCAGATCGCGCGTCATCGGATCGAGGGTGCGCACCGTGCCCTGGATCAGGCAGCTCTCGGCGATGATGTTATGCGTGGTGCCGCCCTTGAAGGCGCCGACCGTAACCACGGCGGGGCGCAGCGGCGGCACTTCGCGCGACACCACGGTCTGCATCTGCGCCACCAGCGCGACGCCGGCCATGATCGGATCGATGGTGGTGTGCGGCGCCGCGGCATGACCGGATTTGCCGGTCAGGGTGATGTCGAAGCGGTCGGAGGCGGCAAGCGTCGCGCCGCGCACATAGCCGAAGCGGCCGACCGGCAGATCGGGCTGGTTATGAAACCCCAGCGCCATATCGACGCGCGGGGCGTCCATGACGCCATCGGCGATCATCGCCGCCATGCCGCCCAGCCCTTCCTCGGCTGGCTGGAAAACCAGCTTGACCGTGCCGGCAAGGCGGGGGGCCATCTCCTTCAGCACCGCCGCCACGCCGAGCAGCGTCGCGGTATGGATGTCGTGGCCGCAGGCATGCATCAGCCCGGGCGCGGTGCTGGCGAAAGGCAGGCCGGTTTCCTCGGCGATCGGCAGCGCGTCCATATCGGCGCGGATGGCCAGCACCGGGCCGGGCCGCCCGCCCTCGATCAGCCCGACCACGCCGGTCTTGCCGATTCCGGTGCGGTGGGCGATGCCCAGACGGGTGAGTTCGGCGGCAACCGTCGCGGCGGTGCGATGCTCCTCGAATCCCAGCTCGGGATGGGCGTGGATGTCGCGGCGGATGGCGATCAGCCCGGGGGCCGCCTGCTCGGCCAGGGTGGCGATGGCGGTGGTGGGGTCGTTGGCCAGGCTTGTGGTCGACATGATCGCTCCTGCTGCATCGGCAAGGCCGCATGCTGCACCCGCGCGCCGCCGCCGGCCAGAGGGGAGGTCGTAGAAGGAGAGGTCGTAGTAGGGGAGGCCGGGATCGGATCCGCGCATGGCGGGTGCAACCGGATTGGCATACACTTCTTGGCATGCAATGCGCCCGTCCCGGCCAAGGAGCACCTGCGTGAGCGCCTCTCCCGTGCTGCCCGTGATTCTGTCCGGCGGCTCCGGCACCCGCTTATGGCCGGTGTCGCGGTCGAGCTATCCCAAGCAGCTCTGGCCGCTGCTGGGGCCGAACAGCCTGTTGCAGGACACCGCCTTGCGCGCCCATGGGCCAGGCTTCGCCCCGCCTTTGCTGGTCTGCAACCAGGAGCACCGTTTCCTGATCGCCGAGCAATTGCGCGAAGCCGGCATTGCCGGGGCACGCATCGTGCTGGAGCCGGTGGGCCGCAATTCCGCCCCGGCCATCGCCGCCGCCGCGCTGATCGCCGCCGAAACCGATCCCGACACCGTGCTGTGGATGATGGCCGCCGATGCCGCGATCGCCGATACGCAGGCGCTGCGCAGCGCGCTCGATGCGGCGGTGGGCGCGGCGCGGGCGGGCCGGATCGTCACGTTCGGGATGAAGCCGAGCCGGGCAGAAACCGGCTATGGCTATCTCGAACCCGGCGCGGCGCTGGCTGACGCGCCGGGCGTCTTCGCGCTGGCCCGCTTCGTGGAAAAACCCGATGCGGCGAAGGCGGCGAGCCTCGCCTCGGATGGGCGGCATCTGTGGAATTCTGGGATGTTCGTCTTCACCGCGGCGACCCTGCTGGCGGAAATGCAGGCCCATGCACCGGCGGTGCTGGAAGCGGTCCGGCGCGCGGTCGCCGGGCGGCAGAACGACCTTGATTTCATCCGCCTGGAGCCGGAGGCCTTCGCCGCCAGCCCGAATATCAGCATCGACTATGCCGTGGCCGAACGCACCGCGCTGGCCGCCGTGGTGCCTGCCGATATCGGCTGGTCCGATGTCGGCGCCTGGGATGCGCTGTGGGAGCTTTCGCCCAAGGATGCCAACGGCAATGCGACACAAGGCGATGTGATGATGGAGGCCAGCCGCAATTGCTATGTCCGCAGCGATGGCATGCTGACCGCCGTGCTGGGGTTGGAGGATGTGGTGCTGGTGGTCACCGCCGATGCCGTGCTGGCGATGCATCGCGATGCCGCGCAGGATGTGAAGACCGTCGTGGACCGGCTGAAAGCCGCCGGGCGCGCCCAGGCCAGCACCCATAACCGCGTCTATCGCCCCTGGGGGTTCTATGAGAGCCTGATTTCGCGCGACCGCTTCCAGGTCAAGCGCATCGTCGTGCCGCCGGGCGGCAAATTATCGCTGCAGAAGCATTTCCACCGCGCCGAGCACTGGGTGGTGGTAGCCGGCAGCGCGCTGGTGACGCGCGATCACGAACAGCTTCTGGTGCGCGAGAACGAAAGCATCTATCTGCCACTGGGTTGCGTGCACCGGCTGGAAAATCCCGGACGTATTCCGCTGACGCTGATCGAGGTGCAGTCCGGCGCCTATCTCGGCGAAGATGATATCGTGCGGATCGAGGATACCTACGGGCGCAGCTGAACCGCCGGGCGTACGGGGGGCCAGGGGTCCGGTGTCCCGGTTTCAAGGAATCTGCCCGTGAACCGCATTGCCGTGCTGGCCCTGTCGCTGCTCCTGCTCCTGGCGGGCTCGGCAGCGGCACAGACTACGCCGCCTGCGCCGCATCCCCCGGCGGCCGCGCAGCCGCCGGCCGCGCAGGAGCTGATCTATAGCGGTGAGGCAACCAGCATTCTCGGGCGCCAGGTGCGCGATCCGGAACACCGCGTGCTCGGGCGCATCGTCGATCTGCTCGTGGACGATGCCGGCCAGCCGCGCGCGGCGATCATCGATCTCGGCGGCTTCATGGGGGTGGGCGACCGGCATATCGCGGTGGCCTGGCGGGCGCTGCATTTCGCAACGGCGGCCGGGCACGGCACGATCACGCTGGACATGACGCTGGACCAGATCAAGGCGACACCGGAGTTCCACCGCCCCGTCGTCCCGACCGCGCCGCCGGTGGTGGTGGCCGCGCCGCCGCATCTCCCGGCGCCGCCGGAAATTTCCGCGCCGCAGCCGCCCGGCGCGCCGCAGGTGCAAAGCCCTGCGCCGCCGCGGAGCCAAATCTCGGCGCCGGAAAATTCTTCCAGCCCGCCGCAGGCGAGCCCATCCGAGATGCCGCCACCGGCCCTCCCCAAACAGTGAGCTGGCGCATCGCCCCGTCCGCGCGCAGCCGGCGCGGGCTGGACTGGCTGAATTTCTTCGTGGCCAACGCCCAGACCGGCTTCGGCCCGTTCATCGCGGTCTACCTGACCGCCCAGGCCTGGACGCTGCGCGATATCGGCAATGTGTTGGCGATCGGCACCCTTGCTTCCATGGTCAGCCAGATCCCCGGCGGGGCGGTGGTCGATGCCTTGCGCAACAAGCAGCTCGCCGCCCTGGCCGGCGGGCTGGCGGTCGCCTTCAGCGCCCTGATCTTCGCGTTCTGGCCGCATTGGCTGCCGGTTCTGGTGGCCGAAATCCTGCACGGATTTGCCAGTTGCATCCTCGGCCCGGCGATCGCGGCGATCAGCCTGCAACTGGTCGGGCGGGCGAAGCTGGGCGAAAGACTGGGCCGCAACACCAGCTTCGCCGCCTTGGGCAGCGGCGTCGCGGCGGCGATTTTCGGCGCCAGCGGCACCTATGTGTCGGAACGCTCGGTATTTTATCTGACCGCCCTGCTGATGCTGCCGGGCATGATCGCGTTGATGGCGATCGCCGTGCCGCCCGCTGCGCCGGCATCGACACCGCGCGCGGGCCGGGCCAAAGGGACGTTCCTGGGCCAGATGGCCAGCCTGCTATCGGATCGACGGGTGCTGATTTTCGCCGCCTGTATCCTGCTGTTTCATCTCTCGAACGCGGCGATGCTGCCCTTGGCGGCGTCCGAGGTGACACGCTCCGTCGGGGTCTGGGCAAGCATGGTGGTCGCGGCCTGCATCGTGCTGCCGCAGCTTGGCGTGGCGGTGATCTCGCCGCTGATCGGGCGGCTGGCCGATCGGCGCGGACGGCGGCTGGTGCTGCTGCTCGGCTTCGCCGCCCTGCCCGCGCGCGCCCTGCTGCTGGCGCTGATCAGCAATCCCTATGCGCTGATCCCGGTGCAGATGCTCGATGGCGTCAGCGCCGGCATGTTCGGGGTGATGCTGCCGCTGATCGCGGCCGATCTGACGGTGGGCACCAACCGGTTCAATCTCTGCATCGGCACGCTGAGCCTGGCGATGGGCATCGGTGCGGCGCTGAGTACCGTGATCGCCGGCGATGTCGCACAGGCATTCTCGCCGAAAATCGCCTTCATGGTGCTGGGGCTTGCCGGGCTTGCGGCGACATTGCTGGTGCTGGTGGCCATGCCGGAAACGCGGGGGGCGCGGGACGGCACGGAGGCGGCGCCGTAATCCGCGTTCACCCTGCCGCCCCACCTTCGCCTTCCACCAGCATCGCCGGCTGGCCCTGGCGGCGGAGCAATTCCACCGCCTTGCGATCGAAGGAGGCGAACACCTCCCCGCCCAGCCATTGGCCCTGATGGGCGACGATGCCGTCGGCAAAATCGCCGCCCGCTTCCAGCATCGCCAGTCCCGCCTCCACCGCCGGGCGGTCGAGCGCGACATTGGCGAGATCGAACAATTTGCGGATCGCCGCCGCGGTTTCGCCGCGCGACAGGCGGTAGCCACGTTGCAGCACCCAGGCGAATTCGGCGAGGGATTGCGCGCCGATCGCCACCGTCTCCGCCGCGCGAAGCACATCCAGCGCGGCACGCTGCTGCGCCGCATCGTCGCCGAGGGCGGCGCGCAACAGCAGATTGGTATCGGCGGTGATCTTCATCAGGCGAGGACCGCGCCGCCCCTCAGGCCACACCGCCCCTCAGGCCACGCCGCGCCCGGCACCGTGGCCGGCCTCGGCAATCACCGCCTCGATCTCCTCGATCGACAGGCGCGGGCGCGCGGCATCGGGCGCCAGCAGCGCGGCGAAATCGTCCCAATCGCCGCCCCGCCGTTCCGCCCGCAATTCGGCCCGCCCGCCAGGCAGCAGATCGACATGCAGCTTATCGCCCGGTCGCAGCCCGAGATGGCGCAGCACATCCTTGCGCAACGTGACCTGACCGCGTTCGGTGATCGAGAGAGTGCTCATGACCAAATCGGTATAAGGCGAAATTACATTATTAACAAGCATCGTTGTCTCCCTATTCTGTGCAGAAACCGAAAAACCCCAGAATCCCCGGCGCGGCCCGGTCGATGGCGGCTTCCGCGTTCCAATGCCCGCCATAGGCGGCCAGCAGCGCCGCCAGCGCCGCCGCAGCCACCGGCCAGCGCCGCATGCCCGGCGGTGGCG
>JAGWRU010000214.1 GCA_028869595.1 Rhodospirillales bacterium | reverse complement strand
GGATCTCGCGCGCGAAGCGCCGCTTCAGCCGCTCGGCGGCAAGCTGGATCGGCGTCAGCGGGTTCTTGATCTCATGCGCGATACGCCGCGCGACATCGGCCCAGGCGGCCTTGCGCTGGGCGGCCTGCAATTCGGTGATGTCATCGAAGGTCACGACAAAGCCTTCGGTACGCCCGCCGCTTTGTTCGGCGCCGATCCGCACCAGCAGGGTGCGGCGCGCATTGGGCGGACCGATCTGCACCTCCGCCGTGCGTGCGCGCTCCGGCCCGGCTGCGGTCTCCGATAGCAACGGCGCCAGTTCCGGCACCACATCGGCCAGCGCCCGGCCGGTCGCGGCGATCAGATCCTGATCGAGCAGCTTGTCGGCGGTCCGGTTCGGCAGCTCGATGCGCCCCTGCGAGTCGAGGCCGATCACCCCGGCCGAGACGCCCGACAACACGCCTTCGGTGAAGCGCCGCCTTTCGTCGATCTGGCTGTAGGCATCCATCAGCTCGCTGCGCTGGGCGGCGAGCTGGCCGGTCATGCGGTTGAAGGCGCGCGACAGGCCGGCGATCTCATCTTCGGTGCCGGCCTCGGGCACGCGCACGCCAAGATCGCCCGATCGCACCCGCTCGGCGGCCTGGATCAACCGGCCGATCGGACGGGCGATCTGGTTGGCCATCACCAGGCCGATCAGCACCGCTGCCGACAACACCAGCAGCGCGACGATGGCGAAGATCCAGGCAAACGCGATCTGCAGCCAGGATCGGTTGCGATCCAGCCGGTTGTACTGCGCCACCGCCTCCTCGGTGCGTTTCATATGCGCCAGGATGGTGGGATCGACCGGCCTGCCGATCAGCAGCATCAGCGTCGGCGTCGATTCCAGCCGTACCACGGCCCGCACGCGGGTACCGTCGCGGCTATCCATCACCACCACATCGCCGCTGCGCGCCTGCTCGGTCGCCCAACTGGGGGCGGGCGTCGCCCCCAGCCCGCCGAATAATCCGGCGGCGGCCACCACCTGGCCGCTTTCGGGTTCATAGATCACCGCCTCGGTCAGGCCGCGCAGCGTGGTCTGCGCCGCCAGCACCGCACCGAAGGCGCGCGGATCGACGGCGATGAATTGTCCGGCACGATTGAGGTCATTCGCCATTTCCAGCGCCACGGCGCGGATATTGTTGCGATGCTCCTCCAGATAGCCGCGCGAGACCTGCAGCGATTCGGTCAGCGCCTGACGCACCGGATTGTTGAACCAGGCCTGGATGCCGACCTGAAAAAACACCACGGCGAAGGTCGCCACCACGATGGTGGGCGCCACCGCCACGCCGCTGAACAACAGCACCAGGCGCACATGCAGCCTGGCGCCGGCCGAACCGCGCCGACGCTCCACCCAGACCCGCGTCAGCCGCCCGGCCATGGCCGCGCCCAGCAGCAGCAGCACCGTCAGATTGCCCAGCACCAGGCCGACGCCGATCCCGGCCTTGGGGCCGATCGGGCTGCCGCGCGCCAGGATCACGAAAGTCGCGATGCTGAGCGCGACCGCGAGCACCGCCAGGATGATGGTCACCACCTTGCCCAGCAGCACATTGGCCAGCCTTCCGGTCAACGTGCGCCGCGCGCGCCGGGCCGGCGCCGTCTCCCCCGCCTCGGCAGGGGGTACGCGGTTCAAGCGATGCCTCGCACGACCGGGATCTCGAGATCGCGGATCTTCTTGCGCAGCGTGTTGCGGTTCAGCCCGAGCATCGCCGCTGCCTTGATCTGGTTGCCGCGGGTCGCTGCCAGCGTCATCTGGATCAGCGGCCGCTCCACCTCGGCAATCACCCGGTCATAGATGTCCGATGGCGCCAGCCCGTCATCATGCGCGGCAAGGAACGTCCGGATATGGCGTTCCATGGCCTGGGCCAGCGGCTCGGGGCCGCGCGGCGCATCGCTCGGCGCCTCGACTGGAATGGCCTCGGCCAGCTCGGCTTCGACCGCCTCGGCGGTGATCACCTCCTCCGGGCACAGCGCGGCGAGGCGGCGCATCAGATTTTCCAGCTCGCGGACATTGCCCGGCCAGGCATGCTGGCGCAGCCGGTCCAGCGCGCCCTGATCCAGCGACTTGCCGGCCAGACCGTCATCGCGCGCGCGATCGAGGAAATGGCGCGCGAGCGGGGGAATATCCTCGCTCCGTTCGCGCAAAGGCGGCAGGCGGATGGGCACGACGTTCAGGCGGTAGAACAGATCCTCGCGGAACTGGCCCTGGCGGATGGCGCTGCGCAGATCGCGATGGGTGGCCGCGATGATGCGCACATTGGCCTTGATCGGCTGGCGCCCGCCGACCGAGGTGAATTCGCCTTCCTGGAGCACGCGCAGCAGCCGCGTCTGCGCCTCGGGCGGCATGTCGCCGATCTCGTCGAGAAACAGCGTGCCGCCGGTCGCCTGCTCGAACCGCCCCTGGCTGCGATTGGTCGCCCCGGTGAAGGCGCCGCGCTCATGGCCGAACAATTCGCTCTCGATCAACTCACGCGGAATCGCGGCCATGTTGATGGCAACGAAGGGCCCGCCGCGACGCTTGCCGTAATCGTGCAGGGCGCGCGCGACCAGCTCCTTGCCGGTGCCCGACTCGCCATTGATCATCACCGTCAGGTCGGCGGTCGTCAGGCGAGCGATGGTGCGATAGATTTCCTGCATCGCTGCGGAACGCCCGATCAGCGGCAGACGCTCCTCCGCGTCGCGCGGTTCCAGGCTGGCCGGCGCCTCGGCCGGCGATGCCAGGGCGCGGGCGACGACGGCGAGCAATTCCTTGAGGTCGAACGGCTTGGGCAGATACTCGAACGCGCCGCGCTGCGCCGCCTTCACCGCCGTCATCAGTGTCGATTGCGCGCTCATGACGATGACGCGCAGATCGGGGCGCAGACGCTTGACGCGTGGGATCAGATCGAGGCCGTTTTCATCGGGCATCACCACATCGGTGATCACCAGATCGCCCTCGCCATCCTCCACCCAGCGCCACAGCGTCGCGGCATTGCCGGTGCTGCGCACCTGATACCCTGCCCGCCCCAGCGCCTGGGTCAGCACGGTGCGGATCGAGCGGTCGTCATCGGCGACCAAAACGGTAGGCAGCGTCATCGGATTTCCTTGGCGTCCCAGGCAGATTCCCGGCGCGGACGGTGGCTACTCGCCGCGATCGCTATCGGTTTCGTTCAGTACCGGCAGATGCAGGCGGAATTCGGTCCGCCCCGGCCGGCTATCCACTTCGATCAATCCGCCGTGATCGCCCATGATCTTGGCAACCAGGGCAAGACCCAGCCCCGATCCCTGCGCCTTGGAACTGACGAAGGGCTCGAACAGATGCGGGCGGATATCATCGGGGATGCCAGGCCCGTTATCGCGAACCGAGACCACCAGCGGCAGATCCACCCGCGCCGAGGAGCCCGGGATTGCAAGGCGCATGCCGTGCTGAAATCCGGTGCTGAGCGTGATTTCCGGATTGCCGTGCCCCGCCTGGGTCAGCGCCTCGGCGGCATTCTTCACCAGATTGAGCACCACCTGCACCAGCTGATCGCGATTGCCCCAGACCGCAGGCAGCGACGGATCATAGATTTCGGCAAAGCGGATATGCGCGGCAAAACCGGTCTGGGCAAGGCGGCGGACATGCTCCAACACCCGATGGATGTTGACCGCGCCGCGGGTGATCGGCTTCTCGCCGAAAATCTCCATGCGATCGACCAAAGCGCGGATCCGGTCGGCCTCGTCGCGGATCAGCACGGTCAGTTCCTGATCCTGCGCCGATACGCTGGCTTCCAGCAATTGCGCGGCGCCGCGAATGCCGGAAAGCGGGTTCTTCACCTCATGCGCCAGGATCGCGGCCATGCCGGTAACGCTGCGGGCGGCGCCCCGGAAGGCGAGCTGGCGGTCGAGCGCGCGCGCGGCGGAGGCATCCTGCATCACCAGCAGCACCGAGCCGCCTTCGGGATCCTCGGGCAGCGGCGAGCCCTGCACGGTGATCCCCTGCTTGTACAGGCGCGGGCTTTCCAGCGTCAGATCATGGTCGGAAACCGTCGCCTCGCCATGGCGCACCTGCTCGATCAGCAGAAACAGCGGATTATCGGCGGGGATCAGATCGCCCAGGGCAAGCTGCGACAAGCCGGCGGCGGAAATACCGAGAAACTGCTCCGCCGCGTGATTGGCGAAGCGGAAACGGTTCTGCGCATCCAGCAGCACCACCGGCACCGGCAGCGCGCCGAGGATCTGCACCGCGTCGGGGGCACGTCCGCGATCCGCACCGCGACCGACAGCGGCCAGCACCCGGCGCGTCATGGAAGAAGCCATCAGGCCGCATCCTCCAGCAAAGATGGCGCGTCCGACATGGCGGCGTCGGCGCTGCGCATGGCGCCGGTGCCGATGGCACGGTCATAGAAAGCGTGCAGCAGCGCGATCACCGCCTCGACCTGATCGAGACGCATCAGGGCGGCACGAAACGCCGCCGATCCCGCCAGCCCCGCCGAATACCAGGCGAGATGCTTGCGCGCCAGGCGCAGCCCCGCATCGGTCCCGAAGAATTCCAGGATCGAACGATAATGCTCCAGCACGAGATCGCGCTGCTGATCGAGCGGCGGTTCGGCCGGCACATGCTGGCCGCGCAGATGGGCGGCGACCTGGGCGGGGAACCACGGCCGGCCATAGCAGCCGCGCCCGATCATCACCCCGTCGGCGCCGGAACGGGCGAGCGCCGCCGCCGCATCGTCCAGCGTGCGGATATCGCCATTGGCGATCACCGGAATGCGCACCGCCTGCTTCACCCGGGCAATGAAATCCCAGTCCGCGATGCCGGTGTAAAATTGCTGCCGGGTGCGGCCATGCACCGTGACCATGCGGATGCCGCAGGCCTCGGCGATGCGCGCAAGGCGCGGCGCGTTCAGGCTGGCATGGTCCCAGCCCATGCGCATCTTCAGCGTGACCGGCACCGCCACGGCCTTGACCGTCGCCTCCAGAATGGCTGCGGCACGAACCTCGTCGCGCATCAGCGCCGAGCCCGCGCTCTGGCCCAGCGCGACCTTCTTCACCGGGCAGCCGAAATTAATGTCGATCACCTCCGCCCCGCGATCGGCGGCAAGCCTGGCCGCCTCCGCCATCGCCGCCGGCTCGCAGCCGGCAAGCTGGACGGTGGCGGGCGCGCCCTCGCTGCGGACCAGCTCGGCCATGCGCAGCGTGTTGCGGTTCTCCCGCACCATCGCCCAGGAGGCGATCATCTCGGAGACGACCATGCCCGCGCCCTGCGCCAGCGCGACGCGGCGGAAGGGCAGATCGGTCACGCCGGACATCGGCGCGAGAATGACCGGGGTCGCGATGCGCACATCGCCGCCCAGCAGGATCGGCGCCAGCCCGCCGCCATCCGATCGCGCCGGCCCGACCGCCGCAGCCGAGGCCGCTGCCGACGAGACGGATGCAAGCGAGGCTGGCACATGCGAAGAAAGCGGCGCGACGCCTGTGGTTTCAGAACAGCAATTGCCCATGATTTGGGCAAATTAACGTCACACTGCGCCGGACGCAATCACCAAGCGGAGTCGCCCCGCTCAGCTCATTGCCGGTTGGCGCATTGCCGCCAGAATCGCCTGCAATTCCGGCACGCAGGAGCCGCAATTCGTGCCCGCCTTCACCGCCGCGCCGATCTCGGCGACGCTGTCGATGCCGCGTGTGGCGATGGCGTGCGCGATCGCCTGGCGTCCGACCCCGAAGCAGACGCAGAGCTGCGCCTCCTCCTCCGGGATCGCCTCCAGCCCGCCCAGCAGGCGGGTGCGCATGCCCTCCGCGATCACCGTTCCCAGCCGGGCCGCGAGCGCTGCCTCGGGCGGGAAGTGATCGGCAGCCGCCAGCAGCAGCACCGCGATCAGCCGCTCGGCCCGCAGCACGGCGATGCGCAGCACGCCGCGCGCCGCATCCTCCGCCTCCAGCCATGCATCGCCGGCTTCGCCATCCGGGCCGAGCAAGGCCGCCGCCAGCGCCTGGGCGAGCGCGCCGGCCGCGCCCGCGGCGGGGGCTTCGGTCACGGCCAGGCGGAATGCCTCGATCCTTCCGCCATCGGCCTGCGCACGGAGGGTGCGCACCCAATGGCAGCCGCCGGGCAGCCTGCCCTGCCCCGGCAAGGCGCGGCCGGCCAGGCGCAGAAGCCGGCCATGCATCGCCACCGCGACCGGGCGCAGCCGCACCGGGCTCGCCTTCAGATCGGGCTGGCCGGAATGCGCGTCGACCTCGGCGCTGACCAGGCGCGCGACCGGCCCGGCCGCATGGAAACGATCGGTCCAGTGCATCGGCGCGAACACCTCGCCGCGCCGCTGGGCATGCGATATCTCGGCGGCGAGCAGCGTCGATCCGCGCCCGTTCTCCACCTGCACCAGCGTGTCCGCGGCAATGCCCAGCGCGGCGGCATCGGCCGGATGGATGCTGATGCGGGGCGTCGCGGTATGGGTCATCAGCGCGGGCACGGCGCCGGTGCGTGTCATGGTATGCCATTGATCGCGCACCCGCCCGGTATTGAGCAGGAATTCCCCTGCTGCGCGGCGCGGCCGGCCGATCAAAGGCGTTGCCACCAGCCGCGCCCGCCCATCGGGCGTGGGAAACCCGCCTTCGGCGAATAGCCGCCCCGCGCCTTGCGTCGCACCTTCCGGCACCGGCCAGCGGATCGGCGCCAGCGCGTCATAGGCTGGCTTGTCCATCCCCGTCAGCCCGGCAAGGTCGAAGACCCGCCCGACACGCCCGGCAATGGCCGAAAGCGCCGCATGCTCGGCGAAAATCTCGTGCGGACCGCGCCAGGCGAAGGCCGCGCCGTGCCCCAGGCGGCGGGCGAGTTCGGCAAACATCCACCAATCCGTCCGCGCCTCGCCGGGTGGCGGGCGAAAGCGGCGCTGGCGGGAAATCCGCCGGTCCGACGCGGTAACGGTGCCGTCCTTTTCCCCCCATCCGGCGGCGGGCAGCAGGACATGGGCATAATCGGTGGTATCGCCTTCCCAGCAATCGGCGACGACGACGAAGGGGCAGGCGGCAAGCGCGGCGCGCACCAGCCCGGCCTCGGGCATCGAGGCGGCCGGATTGGTGCCGGCGATCCACAGCGCCTTGATCCGCCCGGCAGCCACCGCGCGGAACAGATCGACCGCCTGCAATCCGGGCTTTGCCGGCAGGCGCGGGGATTGCCAGAAATCCTGCAGCGCGGCGCGCGCGATCGGATCGGTGAAGGGCAGATGCGCGGCCAGCTGATTGGCAAGCCCGCCCACCTCCCGTCCGCCCATCGCATTGGGCTGGCCGGTGACCGAGAACGGGCCCATCCCGGCCCGCCCGATCCGTCCTGTGGCAAGATGGCAGTTGATGATCGCGTTGACCTTGTCGGTGCCGTGGCGCGATTGGTTGACGCCCTGGGAATAGATGCTCAGCACCCGTTCGGTGGCAGCGAACCAGTCAAAGAAAGTCTCGACCGCTTCGGGATCGATGCCGCATTCGGCGGCGACGATGGCGACATCGCCCAGCCCGCCCCGGGCGGCGGCGGCGAGCGCGTCCTCCAGCCCGCGCGCATGCCGGCCGACCCAGGCAGTATCGATCCGCCTGCGCGCCGCCAGATGGCAGAGCAAGCCGTTGAACAGCGCGACATCGCTGCCCGGCGCGATGGCAAGATGCAGATCGGCCCCCTCCACGCTTGCCGTGCGGCGCGGATCGATCACCACGATCCGCGTGCCGCGCGTCTCGCGCGCTGCCCGCAGGCGCTGATGCAGCACGGGATGGCACCAGGCGGCATTGCTGCCGATCAGCACCACCAGATCGGCCTGATCCCAATCCTCGTAGATGCCGGGCACGACATCCTCGCCGAAGGCCCGCACATGCCCGGCCACCGAGGAGGCCATGCAGAGGCGCGAATTCGTGTCGATATTGGCGCTGCCGATGAAGCCTTTCATCAGCTTGTTGGCGACGTAGTAATCCTCGGTCAGGAACTGGCCGGAAACGTAGAAGGCGACGCTGTCCGGACCATACGCGGCGATCGCCTCGGCGAACCGCGCGCCGATCAGCGCCATCGCCTCCTCCCAGGAGGCGCCGCGCCCTTCGATCCGCGGCCGCAGCAACCGTCCCTGCGCGCCGAGCGTCGCCCCCAGCGCCGCGCCCTTGGAGCAGAGCCGGCCGTGATTATTGGGATGGGCCGCATCGCCGCCGATGCGCGCCCCGCCGGCCTCGGCGCGCACCCCGCAGCCGACACCGCAATAGGGACAGGTGGTGGTGACGGCGCCGCTCATGCCGGCTCCAGCATCGCGGCGGCGGCATCGGCGGGCACCGTCGCGGCGGGACCGAAGATCAGGCCTTCGCGCAACATTCCCAGCGGCGCTGCCGCATCGATCAGCCCCTGATAATACCCGGCATCGGCGGCATCGCCGTAAAGCAGCGCCCCGACCAGCCGATCGTCGCGCAGCACCAGGCGGCGATAGATGCCGCGCGCGCGGTCGCGAAAAGTCAGGCTCTCATCCCCCTCGCCCGGCTGGAATGCGCCGGCGGAGAACATGTCGATGCCGGAGACTTTCAGCCGCGTACCGGTCTGCGGCGGCACGAAGCGTGCGGGCAGGCCGGCGAGATGGCCGGCGGCGGCCGCCGCCATGGCCAAGACCGGCGCGAGAAGACCGAACACCGCCCCGTCATGCTCGGCACATTCGCCGATCGCCAGGATCGCCGGATCGCTGGTCACGAGGCGGTCATCGACGCGGATGCCGCGCCCGCAGACGATCCCCGCCGCGCGCGCCAGATCGATGCGCGGGCGGATACCCACCGCCACCACCACCAGCCGGGCTTGCAGCACGGTGCCATCCTCCAGCGCCACGCCACCTGCCGCGCCGGTGCCATGATCGAGGATCGCCCGGCTCGTCGCGCCGGTGCGAACCGCGATACCGCGCCGCGCGAGATCGTCGGCCAGCAGAGCCGCCGCTTCGCCGTCGAGCTGGCGTTCCATCAGCGTCGGCAGCAGATGCAGGACGGTCACCTCCATGCCGCGCCGCCGCAGCCCCCATGCCGCTTCCAGCCCCAGCAGGCCGCCGCCGATCACCACCGCCGCGCCGCCTTGCGCGGCCGCCCGGTCCATGGCGGCGATATCGGCGAAGTCACGAAATCCGACCACGCCGGCAAGCGCGGCACCCGGCAGGGGCAGGCGGATCGGCTCGGCCCCCGTCGCCAGCACCAGCCGATCATAAGGCACCACCCGTCCGCGCACGCTGCGGACCAGGCGGGCCTTGCGGTCGATGACGCCGATCGCCTCGCCGCGATGCAGCGCGATGCCGCGCGCGGCGTACCATTCCGGCGCATGGGTGACGATGTCGTCTGCGGATTTTTCACCCGCCAGCACCGGCGAAAGCAGGATGCGGTTATAGCCGCCCGCATCCTCGGCGCCGAAGACGGTGATCGCGTAGCGATCCGGCGCCTCGGCCAGCAGCCGTTCCAGCAGGCGCGGCGTCGCCATGCCGTTGCCGATGATCACCAGCCGCTCGCGTCCGGACTTGCGCATCGCGTCTAGATCCGCGCCGCGCCCGCCACCGCCCAGCTGCCGCGCCAGCGCCGGCGCGCGCCGCTGATCGCCACCAGCGCCGCCACGGCGAGTGCCGCGAAGACCAGAAACCCGGCGCCATATCCGCCTGTATACTGCTTCGAGTATCCCAGCGAGGAGGCAAGGTAGAAGCCGCCGACCCCGCCAGCCATGCCGACCAGCCCGGTCATCACCCCGATCTCGCCGGCGAAACGCTGCGGCACCAGCTGAAACACCGCGCCATTGCCCATCCCGAGCGCCAGCATACCGAGGATGAAGACCGGCAATGCCACCGCGATGTCCGGCAGGCCGGCCGCGATGGCGGCAAAGGCGCAGGCAGCGATGGCATAAAGGGCGCGCAGCGCGGCCGCGCCGCCGACCCGATCGGCCAGCGCGCCACCCAGCGGGCGGACCATCGAACCGGCGAATACCACCGCCGCCGTGCAATAGCCGGCGACCACTGGCGACAGCGCGTACTGGTCGTGGAAATAGATGGTCAGCGACGCCGCCAGCCCAACAAAGCCGCCGAAGGTGACGCTGTAGAAGAACATAAACCACCACGCATCCTTCTGGCGCAGCAGCCTGGCATAGGCGGCAAGCGGCTTGGGCGCCGGCGCGCGCGGACTGTCGCGGGCGATCAGCACGAAGACGATCAGCGCCATGCCGAGCGGGATCGCCGCCAGCCCGACGACGTTGATCCAGCCCAGCGCCACGGCAAGGCCGGGCGCGAACAGCGCGGCCAGCACCGTGCCGGAATTGCCGGCGCCGGCAATGCCCAGCGCCATGCCCTGATGCTGCGGCGGATACCACGACGAAGCGAGCGGCAGCGCCACCGCGAAGGACGCACCAGCCAGACCCAGCACCAGACCCAGCGCGAGAATGCCGGAGAAGCTGCCGATCCCCAGCGTCCAGGCGCCCACCAGGCCGGCGATCACCAGCAACTGCGCGCCGATTCCCACCCGCCAGGCGCGGAAGCGATCGACCAGCAGGCCGAGCACGACGCGCAATCCCGCGCCCGCCAGCACCGGCACCGCCACCATCAGCCCCTTATGCGCCGGATCGAGATGGAGCTGATGGGCGATCGCCACGCCGAGCGGCCCGAGCAGCACCCAGACCATGAAGCTGAGATCGAAATAGAGGAAGGAGGCGAACAGCGTGGGCAGATGCCCCGCCTTGAGAAATCCCTTGTGCATGGAAGGCTCCTGGGACGGGTCGCCGTTGGCCCGCCGGTCGCCGGTTGGGGCGATGCCCCGGATGCACCGGCCCCTCCGCCGTTGGAGGAGCCGCAGGCGCGGCCGCATCCTGTGCGCCACGTCCTGAGAGCACATGCAGCAAAAGCCGGGCCACGCAATATCGCGGCATTTTCCCGCGATATGCCAAGAATTTCGTCATCACGCGCGATTCATGAGGTCGTTATCTAGGCGTATGATTATATTTTGCGCATTCATTCGCCATCGCGCGGCAGGTCATCGGCACCGATCACGGTGTTGAGGAGGTCCGGCCGATAGACCTGTCGCGCCAGCGCGGCCAGATCGGCGCTCGCCGCATCGACCCAGCCCCAGCGGCGCATCTGCTCCAGGAACCATTGCGCATGGGCGAAGGCGGGAAACCATGCGGCACCCGCATGAAAGCGGATCCGCTCGCTGCCCGTCCCGCCCGCCAGGACCGCCCGGCTTGCCGCCTCCGGCAGCGCGAGCCCATCGGATCGGGCGAGCAGGGCGGCGATGGCCGGCGCTTCCTCCGCCTGGTCGCACAAGGCCTGCGCCGCCAGCAATCCGGCCAGCAAACCGGCTACCGCGCGCGGCGCGGCGGCGGCAACCCCTTCCCGCAGCGCCAGGCATTTCTCCGGATGGAGCGGCCAGATCGCGCTGGTGCCCAGCAGCACCTGCCCGGCGCCCGCCGCCTCGGCCACACCGCCCCAGGGGGCGCCGGCGCAGAAGCCCGCGATCCGCCCTTCCGCCAGCGCCTCCGCCACATGCTCGGGCGGGATCACCACGGTTTCGATGCCGTGATCGGGATCGACGCCGATCGTCGCCAGCCAGTAGCGCAGCAGCAAATTATGGGTGGAATAGGCATGCACCACGGCAAAGCGCGGCGGCGCGGCGCGAGCCAGCAGCCAGGCGCGCAGATGCGCCCCCGCCGCCGGCGGCGCCAGGGTTTCGCCCGGCCGCAGCCCGGCCGCGGCGGCCGCCTCGCGCGATAATACGATGGCATTGCCGCCCTGGCTGATGCCCAGCGGCACGATCAGCCGTGCCGGCGGCCCGCGCAGCCCCAGCGCCGCCGCCAGCACCAGCGGCGGCAGCATGATCGCCGCATCCAGCAGCCCGTAGCTGAGCTTGTCGGCAAGATTGGCCCAGGATGGCTCGACGCTGATCGCCACCTCCACCCCATGCGCGGCAAACAGGCCGCGCATGGCCGCCACCAGCGCCGGCGCGCTGTCGACCAGGCGCAGCACCCCGAGGCGGAGCGGCGTGGCAGGGGGGGCATCGCTCATGGCGGCTCCTCGGCGAGCAGGCTTTCGGCAATGTCGGCGATGCGTCGCCCACGATCCATCGCCTGGCGGCGCAGCCAGCGATATGCGTCGGGCTCGCTCAGCCGGCGGCGCTTCATCAGCAGCGCCTTGGCGCGATCGATCACCGCGCGCTCGGCCAGCCGTGCCTCGGCGCTGGCCTTGGCCGCCTCGCTCGCCTGATGGCGGCGAAACAGCGCCACCGCCGCCCGCAGGATCGGCTTCACATCGGGCGGCTTCACATCGAGAACATTATAGGAGGAGACCCCGGCGCCGATCGCCTCCTCCATGAAGGCCGGGTCGTCCTGATCGACGAACAGCGCCACCGGGCGCAGGCCGGCAGCGGCGATCCGACGGATGCTGTCCAGCGCATCGCGGTCGGGCCGCGCCATGTCGACGATCAGAATATCCGGGGCGAGTTGCGCCACCGCCTCGGTCAGGGCCAGGCCGGCGGGCAGGCGCACCACCTCCAGCGCCGGATCGGCCGCCAGCACCCGCGCCAGCGCGCCGGCCCGCGCCGCATCGTCATCGGCCAGCAGCACCCTCATCGGGAAACATCATCCGGCGGAACACGCATTGCGCCACGCGAAGCAAGCCGCGTGCCGGTTCAGCCCTGTCGCGCTCCGCCGCCGGCCCCGCGTCCGCGGCGTCAGTTGCCGGCGAGATAGGCGATCGCCGCCTGCGCCCCGCCCGCGCGATGCGGCACGCCGGCGGCGCGCAGCCCCATCTCCACGCCGCCCAGCGTGCCGAGCAATTGCAGATCGCCGAAATCGCCGAGATGGCCGATGCGGAAGACCCGGTCCTTGAGGATGCCCAGCCCGTTGCCCAGGCTCATGTTGAAACGCTGCAGGATCAGCGCGCGCAGCGCATCGGCGCTGTGCCCCTCCGGCAGGCGCACCGCAGTCAGCGACGAGGAATAATCCCGCGGCTCGGCGCACTGGATTTCCAGCCCCCAGGCCTGCACCGCGCGGCGCGTCGCCTCGGCATGGCGGTCATGGCGCGCGAAGACATTCTCGAGCCCTTCCCCCGCCAGCAGGTCGAGCGCTTTTTCGAGCCCGTACAGCAGGTTGGTACCGGGGGTGAAAGGGAAATAGCCGCTCTCATTGGCGCTGATCATCGGCCGCCAATCCCAGTAGCTGCGCGACAGGCGGGCCTGCTCCGCCGCTGCCAGCGCCTTGGCTGAGACCGCGTTGAAGCTCAGCCCCGGCGGCAGCATCAGCCCTTTCTGCGATCCGGCGATGGTGACATCGACCCCCCACGCATCATGGCGATACGCGATCGAGCCGAGCGAGGAGATGGTATCGACCAGCAGCAGCGCCGGATGCCCGGCCGCATCCATGGCGGCGCGCACCTCCGCGATGCGGCTGGTGCAGCCGGTGGAGGTTTCGTTGTGAACGACGCAGACCGCCTTGATCGCATGGGCGGAATCCGCAGCCAGCGCGGCGCCGATCGCGGCCACGTCGGCGCCGCGCCGCCAGTCGGTTTCGATGAAATGCGGCTTGAGGCCGAGCCGCTCGGCCATTTCGTTCCACAGCGTGGCAAACCAGCCGGTACGGCACATCAGCACCCGATCGCCGGGCGAAAGCGTGTTGACCAATGCCGCCTCCCACGCGCCGGTGCCGGAGCCGGGATAGATGATCACCGGCCCGGAGGTGCCGATGACCGGGCGCAGCTTGGCCTGGATGCGCAGGCCGAGTTCGCCGAATTCGGGACCACGATGATCCATCGTCGGCGCATCCATGGCGCGCAGCACCGGATCGGGCACGTTGGTCGGGCCAGGGATCTGCAGGAAATGGCGACCGGCGACGCGGCGCGGCGTGGCGGACGGATCGGACATCGAAGCCTCCCGGAGCGGAACCGGAGGAAGCCTGCACCCGGGGCTGCCAACAAGCCAATGAAATGGATCGCTGCTATCGAGCAGCGAAATTGATCCTCCGCCGGCGCGCCAGCATCAGCAGGGCAAGCCCCGCGCCCCAGCTTGCCGCGCCACCCGGGGCCGGCACGCTGGCCGGCACGACCGCGGCCGGCAGCGGGCAACCCGGCGCGACGCCGGCGACGGTATTGGCGGAGAAATCGGCCGGACCGCTGACCGGGGTGGCGACGCAGGCGAAATCATTGCCGCTGACATCGGCCACGACCGGGCTTGCATTGACGATGCCGATGGAGCCCGTGGGATCGGCATTGACGAAACTATTGTCGGTGACCGTCAGGCTGGCGGGCTCGGCGGACAGACCTTCCTCGCCGTAGCTCACCATCGCCTCGTTCTGGGTATTCGCCCCCTGGGCGATGACATTGCCGGTGATCACGCCGGCGCCGCCATTGGGCAGATCGATCGCATAGCTGGCACTGCCGGTGACACCGTCATCGAGGTAGTTGCCGCTGACATTCGTGCTGGCGGCCCGGCTTTTGATGTCGTGGCCCAGGATGGTGCCGGTGAACAGGCTGTCGCTGACGCTCAGCGTTGCGATATCGGTCGCATAGATCGCATGCGCATAGCCCGCCCCCACGCCGCTGGCCACGCCATTGCCGGAAAAGACGCTGTTGCTGATGGTGATGCTGCCGGTGCCGGCGGTGAAGGGGGTGGCGAGGATACCGTCCTGGTTGCCGATGAACTGGCTGTCGGTGATGGCGAGCGTGCCCGCCTCATAGCGGATCCCGGCGCCGTTCGCGCCATTGGCGTCGGAGATGGATGCCCCCTGGAACACCAGGTTCGACAGGGTGGCATTCGCCTCCACCTCCAGGAACCCCTTCAGATTGGCCAGTTGCGTGTCCGCGCTCTGGGTGAAGACGGCGTCGCCGCCGACGCCCTGGATGGTCAGCGCTTTGTTCACCGTCGCCACCTGATCGGTATAGGTACCGGCGGCGATGTCGATGGTATCGCCGGGATTGGCCGCATCGATCGCTGCCTGCAGCGTGGCGAAGCCGGTACCCCCCATATCGATCACCGCCGCGCGCGCTTCGTGCGTGGCACGCGCGATCATGCAAACCGCCAGCGAACATAACAAGATTATGCGCATGATTTGCCTATCGCCAGGTGGCGCTTGGGGCTTTAGCATCCCTGATCTGTATCCCCGCATGCGCGCCGCGCGTGCCGCCGAGGAGCTGATCATGACGCCGCCCCCGATTGGTGCCAATTCCGCTGCCGCCCGCGACATTGCCGCCGTCCTCCATCCTTATACGGATCTTCAGGATCACCTTCAGAAGGGCCCGATGGTGATCAGCCACGGCAAGGGCGTCCGCGTATGGGACGACGCGGGCAAGGAGTATATCGAAAGCGTCGCGGGGCTCTGGTGCGCCTCGCTCGGCTTCGACAATGAGCGTCTGGTGGAAGCGGCAACGCAGCAGATGCGCCGCCTGCCCTTCTATCACGCCTTCACCGCCAAATCCCACGAACCGATGATCGAACTGGCGGAGATGCTGATCGCGCGCGCGCCGATGCCGGTCAGCAAGGTGTTCTTCGCCAATTCCGGCAGCGAGGCGAATGACAGCGCCATCAAGATGGTCTGGTATTTCAACAACGCGCTGGGCCGGCCGCAGAAGAAGAAAATCATCGGTCGGATCAAGGGCTATCACGGCATCACCCTGGCGTCTGCCTCGCTGACCGGGCTGCCGGCCAATCACCGCAGCTTCGACGTGCCGCTGACCGGGTTCCTGCACACCCTGACGCCGCACCATTATCACGGCGCCGAGCCGGGCGAGAGCGAGGCCGATTTCGCCACCCGCCTGGCCGAGGAGCTGGACCGGTTGATCATCGCCGAAGGCCCCGAAACGGTGGCGGCGATGTGGGCGGAGCCGATCATGGGCGCCGGCGGCGTGATCGTGCCGCCCGAGACCTATTTCCCCAAGATCCAGGCGGTGCTGAAAAAGCACGACGTGCTGCTGGTCGCCGACGAGGTGATCTGCGGTTTCCATCGCACCGGCAATCCCTGGGGCAGCCAGTCTCTGTCGATCCAGCCCGACATCCTGACCTGCGCCAAGGCGCTGTCGGCCTCCTTCCTGCCGATCAGCGCGGTGATGGTCAGCGAGCGTGTGTTCCAGGGCCTCGCCCAGGAGAGCCACAAGATCGGCACGTTCGGCCATGGCTTCACCTATTCCGGTCATCCGGTGCCGGCGGCGGTGGCGGTCGAGACGCTGAAAATCTACGACGATCTGCAGATCGGCGCGCATGTCGCGCGGGTGGGTGCGCATTTCCAGAAATCCCTGCGCGCCCGCTTCGCCGATCATCCGCTGGTCGGCGAAGTGCGCGGCATGGGCCTGATCGCTGCGATGGAGCTGGTCGCCGATAAAGCCACGCATCGGAATTTCGACCCCGCCGCCAAAGTCGGCCCGCGCCTGCTGAAAGCGATGGAGGAAGCCGGCGTGATCGGCCGTGCGGTCGCCAATGACTCGCTCTGCTTCAGCCCGCCGCTGATCATCACCGAGGCCGAAATCGACGAGATGCTGGACCGCGTCGGCGTCGCCATGGCGGCGCTGTGCGACACGCTGCGCAAGGAGCGCATCGCCCTGGTGGATTGAGCGGTAGGGCCGGCGGCGCGACGCCGAAGGTCTGAAGCCAATAAACGGGGCGCGGCGGCCGGATCGCAAGGCCGCCGCCGCGCTGCCCTAGCCGTCCGACGGGACGGCCGGGGCGGATGCGCAATCGGCCGCGCGTCCGCGCAGCGAGCGGATCGCGATTTCCACATGCGCATGGGCAAGGCGAGAGGCGGCCGGTGCGTCGCCGCGCAGCACCGCGTCCAGAAT
This sequence comes from Rhodospirillales bacterium, assembly GCA_028869595.1. Lineage (GTDB taxonomy): Bacteria > Pseudomonadota > Alphaproteobacteria > Acetobacterales > Acetobacteraceae > JAGWRU01. Next base: position 2,469 of record JAGWRU010000214.1, on the reverse strand, counting down.
CTCCCCGTGCTCCTGCCAGCGCGGATTGAAATCGGGCGCCTGGAGCATCAATGCCCGCACCACGCGGCGCACATGGTGCCAGTTCATCGTCGCCGTCGCCTCCACCAGCGGATTGTCGGACAGGCGGTACAGATAGCGATGAAAAGCGAAATCGGCCTCGATCACCGCGGCCACGTCGCGCGCCGCGACCGCGCGCCGCCCGGCTTCCAGCCGTGCCTCGCCCTCGTCGCGATCGGCCGTCGCGGCACGCTGCGCCGCGCGCGCCGCCGCATGCGGTTCCAGGGCCAGACGCAGATCATAGACCTGTTCGACCAGCGCGGCGCTGATCGGCGCCACTTCCAGCCCACGCCGCCCGGATTCGCAAAGAAACCCTTCCTGCCGCAACTGGCCGAGCGCCTGGTGGATCGGCTGACGCGAGACGTTCAACTGTCTGGCCAGCGCATCCTCGGCCACGCGCGTGCCGGGCAGCAGGTCGCCGACGCAGATCGCATCGCGGATGGTCTCGTAGACCTGGCGGGCGAGGGATGGCGCGGGCGCGATGGCCGGAATCATGAGGGCCTCTCGTCAGGGGGCGCGCGTTGCTAACGCAACCACGCCGTGCCTGTCGAGGGATCGCACAACCGGAACCGCGCGAGAGTCGCTGAAAGTCGCGCGAATTCGGCATCAATGAACGACATTTTCGTTGACGCATCGAGGGGATCCCGCAAGGTATACCGTATCCGGCCTGACCTTACTTTCATAATCCAAACCAGGATCCGCAAGTGACACATCGTCGCGTCGTTCGTGCTGCTGTGCCGTCGCACCGCGTGTCATGCCCTGCCGCCGAGGCCTGCCAAGCATGCTGAAGCTGATCAGCGCCCTGCCCAGCCCCTATGCCCGCAAGGTCCGCATCGCGCTTTTTGAAAAGGGCATCCCCTTCACGCTGATCACCGAAACGCCGTGGGAAAGCACGACCCAGACGCCGCGCCACAATCCGCTGGAGAAGCTGCCCATCCTGCTGACCGAGCAGGGCGAGGCGCTGTACGAATCCCGCTTCATCCTGGAATGGCTGGAAACCTATTATCCCGATCCGCCGCTACTGGCCGCCGAGGCGGCACCGCGTCTGCGCGCGAAGCAGGTGGAGGTGGTGGCCGACGGCATCTGCGACGCGCTGGTGCTGCTGTTCTGGGAAAGCCAGCGCGATCCCGACAAGCAGAGCCTGCCCTGGATGGAACGCCAGATGCGCAAGGTGGATGGCGGCGTGCGCGCGCTGGCCGGCTGGGTCGGCGAAACGGAATTCATCGTCGGCGACCGCTTCGGACTGGCCGATATCGCGGCGGGAACGGTGTGCCGCTATCTCGATCTCCGCTTCCCCGATTATCCCTGGCGCGCGACGCATCCGGCGCTGGCCGAGTTCAGCAACCGGATGGAGCGGCGCCCCTCCTTCCGCGCCAGCCTGCCGATGCCGCAAAGCTTCAACGAGCCGGTGGTATAGCCAGCCACGCCGCCGCGTCGTCGCGCTCTGCCATGTCGGCCAGGAAGCGCGCCCGCCATTGCTCGGTCGTGGCGTCGCGCTGCACCCCGAGCGGCCGGGGCGGATGGATGGCGGCCCGGCTTATGCGCACGCCTGCGGCCCAGGCGATCGCCTCCATCGCCGGCCAGGGATCGGCCGCCAGATCCTCATAGGCGATCTCCACCGGCACGATCGCATGCGCGGCAAGGAAACCCTGCCACGAGGCGCGATAGGCGAGGATTTCGCGCAGCATCGCGGCAATCGCCGCCGCGTCATACCCCGCCTCGCGCAGCGCCGGCATATGGGCATGATAGCGGCCGCTCTGGCGGGCGCGGTACAGCGAGATCGCCTGGCCCAGCAAATCGCGCCGCGCCAGGCGCAGGAATAGCGCCCCGGGCAGCGCCGCGCGCCAGCCGCCCCGCCCGGCCATGCCGGTGGCCAGCGCCTGGAATTGCGGCCAGTGCAGCTTGATCGCGAAATGGCCATCGGCATCGGTGCCCGCCCGCCAGGCCAGCGCCAGCTGGGCCGGCACGTCTTCCGGCCAGTCGGGTAGAAAGCGGCGCATCCACCAGGCATTCAGATATTCGCTGGGCCGGCCGAGCCGGCCGCACGCGCCCATCATCTGGCACAGATATTCGCTGCCCGAGCGCTCCTCGCTGGCGATCACCAGGGTTCGCGCAGGCTCCGTGGCCAGGGCCGGAAACCGCGCCAGGAACGACGCCATGCCCGGGCCCAGCGGGCCCAGATGCGGATGCTCAGCGGGCGCGGCGAACGGTGTAGTCGGCGACATCGCGCAAGGCCTGGCGGAACGGCGTATCGGCCAGCCCGGCCAGCGCCGCCTGGGCACTGGCGGCATAGCCCGCCGCGCGGGCCAGCGTCACCTCGATCGCGCCGTGGCGGGCGATCAGCGCCAAGGCCTGCTCCAGATCGGCAGCACTCTGCTCCTGCGCCTCGATCGTGCGTTGCCAGAAGCTGCG
>JAGWRU010000213.1 GCA_028869595.1 Rhodospirillales bacterium | reverse complement strand
GTATTTCGCCCGCTCCCAGTCCGGCTCGCCGAATTCCCAGAAACTGCCGCCCAGCGTGTACAGCCCGGCAGCGGCCATGTTGACCGAGCAGAACCCGCCATGGGCGGCGAAATTCGGCGTGCCGAACTGCTTGGCCCACCAGCCGGTCAGGGATTGGGACTGATCGCGCCCGGTGAAGAAGGCAAGCTTGCGCGGATCGGTCTCGCGGATATGGCTGAGCCAGCCAGTGGCGATGGCGAAGGCCTCGTCCCAGGAAATCTCGCGGAATTCGCCGCTGCCGCGTTCCCCCACGCGCAGCAGCGGGGCGTGCAGCCGGGCCGGCGAGTAATGCTGCATGATGCCGGCCGAACCCTTGGCGCAGAGCACGCCCTTGTTCACCGGATGGTCCTTGTTGCCTTCGATATAGCGGACCGTGCCGTTCTTGAGATGCACTTTGATGCCGCAACGGCAGGCGCACATATAGCAGGTGGTGGTCTTGACCGTGTCGCCGATCGGCGCGCTGGGCGGGGTGTTGCCCTGGGCCAGGGGATGCAGGGCGGCGTCGCCGGGTCCAGCCGCGTCGGGTCCGCCGCCATGCGGCGCGGCCCGCCCGTTGGACGCGGCCTCCTTGGTTCCGGCTGGCACTTGCTTTGCTCTCCCGTCCCGCTTCCCGAAATAATTTGTCTACGCCCGACCCGCACGGCAGGACAACCCTGCTCCGGGCAGATGGATTCATCGGAAAATCAGATGAATGGACCGCGATGGGGATGCCGCGCGCGTGCGGGCGATGGCGGCGGGACTGGACGAGCAGGGGCGCCATTCCCGCCGCACCGCACCGCGACGCGCGCGACAGCGCCACTATGGCGTGGCCGGCCGCGCCGCCCCAGCAGGATCGGGTCACGCCGCGTCGCATTTTGTCGCCCGGACCGCATCGGGTTCGTCATATGCAAGGTCTGCCGCGGCAATTTCAGGTCGGGTAGCAGCCCTTCACTTTTAACGTGATCCCCGAAAGCGGCGGCGGCAGGCTGGACCAGAAGGGGCAGGTGATCGTCACCACCTCGAACGTGCCGGTGGCGCCGTTGCAACTGGTGGCATTGGCGCTGACCGAGACATTGCCGGTGCCGATGATCCCCGAGGTCACCCAGTTCTGCGCCTGGGTCACGGCATATTGCGTGACGTTGGTACACAGCGGCGATGCCAGCGCCCCGCACCGGGCCGCCGCCGTGGCCGCGCTTTGCAGCCCGCCCTCGGTCCATAGCAGCAGGCCGGTGGACAGGATGCCGAACAGCGCCACCATCAGCACGCTGCCGACCAGGGCGAATTCCACGGCGGTCGCGCCCCTCCGGGCGCGTATAAACGAGATAAGGCCCCTCCGGGCGCGCCATAGAGATTGATCGCCCCTCCGGGCGCGCCGGAACCCCTCCGCGTACCGCCGGAGATGCGTCATTGCAGGCGCACCTGGGCCTGCTCGCTCAGCGTCGTGGCGGCGAGCGCGCTGTAGAAGGGCAGGATCGGCTGATAGGTGTACTGGGCCTTGATCGTCAGATAGACACCCGGCGAGCTTCCGTCCGGGCAGGCCGAGGTGCAGATATGGCTGCTCAATGCCAGCGGCGTGCCGGTCACGCAGTAACACGCCGCCCCCGAGGACGGGGTCACGGTCGCGGTCACGCCGGCCAGCGGACTGGCGCTCTGCACCATGGTCCGGATGCTGGACGGGCTGACGCTGCTACCGGTCGCCATCGCATATTCCGCGCCCTGCGTCACGGCACTGGCAAGCTGGCTGCGCGCCAGCATCACCAGGCCGAAATCGACCACGCCGCCCAGCATGATCAGCAGCACCGGCATGACCAGGGCGAATTCCAGCGCGGCAACGCCGCGGCGGGCGCGGATCAATCGGCGCGCGACCTTCATTGCACCAGCGCCACGCTGGGGGTTGCGGCGACGCTGCCGAATGCCGTCGCGCCCAGCGAAGTGCAGCTGCCGCTGAACTGCGACGAGCCGGATGTGCTGATACTGCCGGCCAGGATTTCCGCGCAGCTGGTACTGCTCTGCCCGGTCCAGCCCGTGCCGCTGAAGGAGGCATTGGGGAAATAGACCACGCCGGAAAGCTTGACATTGCCGCTGCCCGACAGCGCCACCGAACCGGACGTGCTGCCGATCATCACCATGCCGGGGATCGCCCCGTTCACGGCGGTCGCCGGGCTGGCCGCCGACAGGCTGGCGCTGAGATAGCCCGATGTGTTCACGCTGCCCGTCGTGACGATGGTGACGCCCGTGCCGGTGATGGTGGTACTGCCCGAGGAGGATATGTTCCCCGCCACGATATAGAGCCCGGGATTGAGGGTGATGGCGGCCGAGCTGCCGAAGCTCCAGCTTCCATAGGTGCCGGGATTGAGTGTGCAGTTCGCCGAGTAATTATTGCTGCCGGTCATCGCGCAGTTCTGCATCAGATTCGACGGACCGGAACATTGCTCGTTGGTGCAGGTCACGGCGGTGCCGGTGGAGCTGGCCGCCGTGGTCAGCGCCCCCTGCACGTCGGTGTTGCTGGCATAGGGATCGCTGAGCACCCCGGCATTGGGCACCTGGGTGCCGCTGGTCGTCACCCACGAAGGAATGCTGATCGTGCCGGCGGCGTAGATGCCCCCGGTATGGAACGTGCCGGAGCCGGTGACCGAGATATTCGCGTTGGAGCGGATCGAGCAGCCCGTCTGCTCCACATCGGCATAGCCATTGGTGGTAAAGCCGGTGCCGCCGGCCGCTGCCGTCTTCATGGCGAACAGGCAGGGCTGCGCCCCGGTGGAGGAGCCGCCGGACAGTTCCGACCACGCGCTGGCCTGCACCGTGACCGAGGACAGGCTGGTGAAGGCATGCGCAACCGTCAGCGGCACCGATTGCTGCACCGTGACCGACAGGCCGGGATCGGAGGAGACGCGAATGCCGCTGCCGAAGGTCACGGTGATCATGTTGTCGCTGAGCGTCTGCGACGTCGCGTCCCAGCTGCGATTGGTCGTGCCGGCGATACCGTTGATCTCGGCGACATTGGCGGCGGCGTTGGCGGCGGCCTGGGCATTCGCGTCGATGCGGTAGGCCATCATGCCGGCACTGGCCGCCAGATCGGCGGTGCGCTGCAATTCCACCTGATCGGCGGACCAGCCCGTCACCTCGATCCCGACACCCAGCGCCATGGTCAGCACCGGCGCCATCAGCCCGACCCATAGCGCGACCGCGCCGCGTCGGCTGCGCCAGCTTGTCCGCGCCCGACGCATCGCGCGCCCACCCGCAAATCCCATTGCCCCTCCGCAAGGCATTAGGCCGTACGGCCTAGTCCATCAGGCCGCGTCCGGCTGGCCTTCTGGCGAATATCTGAGCCTCGGTCGGTTGCCATAAGGTTTCGTTAACAACATCGTGAGTAAGGACCCACCCCATGCTGGTTCTGCACGTCGGCCCGAAGCCTTTCTGGCCCCTCAATTCCGTCCACCCCGCCATCGACCGCTCGGTGCGCAGCGAGCACGTGACCAGCGGCCTCGAAGCGCTGGAGCTGCTGCGCCTCTATGACTACGACATCGTTCTGACCCGGGCGGAGTTGCCGGATATTTCCGGCCTCGACCTGATCCGCCGGGTGCGTCTGGCCGGCAAGCGCGCGCCGATGCTGCTGGCCGATCACGAGGTCGCCGGCAGCGACCGGATCAAGGCGCTCGATCTCGGCGCCGACGATGTGCTGACCCTGCCCTGCGAGCTGGCCGAGATGCTGGCCCGGGTGCGCGCCATCGTCCGCCGCGGCCAGGGCCATACCCGCTCGGTCCTGCATCTGGGGCCGGTGGAACTCTCCCTCGACAGCCACGAGGTGCGGGTCGCGGGCGAGCCGCTGCATCTCTCGCCGCGCGAATATGCGGTGCTGGAATTGCTGTTCCTCAAGAAGGGCGTGACGCTGCGCAAGGACGCCTTCCTCAATCATCTGTACTGCGGCACCGAGGAGCCGGAGATGAAGACGATCGACGTCATCATCTGCCGGCTGCGCAAGAAGCTGGCCGCCGCCGGCGTCGGCCAGCTGATCGGCACGGTCTGGGGCTGCGGCTATATCCTGCGCGATCCCGGGCCGGTGCGTCCGGTGCCGGGGCCGGTCGCGGCATGGGGCGTCGATGGCGGTGTGTCCGTCGCCGCCGCCTGAGCGGCGCCGGAGCCGGGCCGCCGCGGCACTGATCGCGGCCCTGGCCGGGGCGCTGGGCACGGCATCCGCCCTGCCGCCGGCGCGCGCGGCGATGGTGACGGATGCCGCGTTTTCCTCCGCGCTGCGCCCCAGCGCCTGTGAACGTGCCGGCGCCGCGGCAGAGCGCCGCTTCGGTCTGCCGGCGGGGCTGCTGCTGGCGATCGGGCGGGTGGAAAGCGGCCGCTTCGACGCCACCCGTGGCCGCACCGTGCCCTGGCCCTTTGCCGTCGATGTCGCCGGCATGGGCCAGGATTTCGACGATGCACCGACCGCGCTTGCGCGGGTGCGCCAGGCACTGGCGGGCGGCGAGCGCAATATCGATGTCGGCTGTTTTCAGATCAATCTCGCCAACCATCCCGATGCGTTTCCCGCCCTGGCGCAGGCGTTCGAGCCCGCTGCCAATGCGTTCTACGCGGCGCGCTTCCTGGCCACGCTGCGTCTGCGCCTGGGCAGCTGGGATCGGGCGGTGGCGGCCTATCATTCCGCCACCCCGGCCCTGGGCGCGCCCTATCGGGCGGCGGTCTATGCCGGCTGGGCGGCCTCCGGCGGCAATCCGGCGGCGGCGGCGCGGCTGATCCGACTCAGCGCGGCTCTGCCGGATGGCGGGCCGGACGATCCGGTGGTGGTGCGTGGATCGCGCGTGCCGGGGATGCATGTCTGGGGACCGAGCCCGTCCGGCCTCGCCCCCGCCCATTTCGCCATGCCGCGCGCCGATCCGTGACACGCCGCAGGCGAAACCTTTTCACAAGCTTTCCTGTGCTCCGGTGATCACCGTCATCCCGTGGAAGGCAGCGCAATGCGCCGCATCGGAGCATTCCTGGCCGAACAATGGCACGCTCTGCGGTACCAGCGGCGCGGCGTCACGGCGATGGAATACGGCGTGCTGACCGCCATCGTCATTGCCGCCATGGTCACCGCCTTCGACCTGATGGGCCATGGGCTGAGCGCCGAATTCACCAACATCTCCGGCCTGCTTTGAGCACTGTCCGGCGTTTACCGGCGATTCACACCCGCTTCCATTCCTGAGACATGTGAAACCAATCGTTAACCCGCGACGTGGTTGTCTGATACCGCATCGCGCGCTCCGAACCTTGCTTTCGCGTGCGTGCTCCGGGACGGACCACAATAAAAAAGGGATGACACCATGATGCACTTCATGAACCAGCTTCTCGCACTCCGCAGTGATCGTCGCGGCGTCACCGCACTGGAATACGGGCTGATCGCCGCTGCCATCATCGTCGCCATCTCGTCCACCGTGTTCTCGCTCGGCGGCTCGCTGAATTCGACGTTCGCCTCGATCACCTCCGCGCTCTGACCGCTTCGCCCCGTCCGGCAAAAGGTCGGACGGGGACGCTCCACCGCAGCCGATGGATCCGACGATGTTGCTTTCCGCCGCACCGCATCCGGGATTTCTGCTTCTCGCCGAGGCAGGCTGCATCCTGGTGCTGCTGGCGGCGTCGGTTTGCGATCTGATGGGGCGGATCATCCCCAACCGCCTGGTTCTGGCACTGGCGCTGGCCGGCCTCGCCGCGCGGGTGGCAAGCCAGCAGCTTCTCGCGGGCCTCGCGGCGGGCGCGGTGGTGTTCATCGTCGCCGCTTTCTGCTGGCGGCGTGGCTGGATGGGTGGCGGCGACGTCAAGCTGCTGGCCGCCGCCGCCATCGCCGTACCGGCCGGGCAGGTATGGCACTTCATCGCCGCGGTCGGCCTGGCCGGCGGCGTGCTGGCCGCGCTCTATCTTCTCGCCCGCCGCTTTGCTCCGCATCCGTCGCGCCAGCGTCCGCACGCCTGGCTGGCGCGCCGCCTGCGCGCGGAATGCTGGCGCATCCATCGCGGCACACCGCTTCCCTACGCCTGCGCGATTGCCGCCGGCGCGCTGATCATCCTGAGTTAGGGTCCGAACATGGTCCTGCGCATTGCATTTTTCGTGCTGATGGCGGTGGGTCTGCTGGGCTTCGGCACGGTCGCCTGGATCGCCACGCGCACGCCGCCGAAGCCGCATATCGCGGCGCAGCCGGTGACCACCTCCATCCTGGTCGCCGCGCGCGCGGTGCGGGCGGGCAGCCTGCTGCAGCCGGAGGATATGCAGGGCAAGCCGCAACCGCGCGATCACGTGGACCCGTCCGCCACCATCGACACGCCGGCCAATCGCCGCGCCCTGATCGGCGCGATGGTGCGCCACAGTCTGTCGAGCGGCGATGTCATCCACAACAACGACGTGATGCGCCCCGGCGATCACGGCTTCCTGGCCGCGGTGCTGAAGCCGGGCATGCGCGCGGTGACGGTGGGGGTGGATGCGATCACCGGTTCGGCCGGGCTGATCTGGCCGGGCGATCGGGTCGATCTGATCCTGACCCAATCCATCGCCGCCAACGATGTGCCGATGGGCCAGCGCGTCGCCGCCGAGACCGTGCTGAGCGACGTCCGCGTGATCGCCATCGATCAGCGCCTGGTGCAGGGGGCAGAGCCGGGAACCGCCGTCCATGCCCGCACCGTGACGCTGGAAGTGACGCCCGATCAGGCCGAACGCATCTCGGTGGCGACACGGCTGGGCATGCTGTCGCTGTCGGTGCGCTCGGCGGAGCATGTCGCCGCCGGCCACCTGCCTGCCCCGCCGCCGCCCACCACCTGGGCCAGCGATGTCTCGCCGGCGCTGGGCATGCGCAGCACCGGGCAGGAAACGCAGACGATGCGCATCTATCAGGGTACCGCCGACGGCAAGGAGTTCCGCTTCTGATGCGCATTTTCCTGCGATCCGCCGCCGCCGCGCTGGCGTTGGGCGTTGCGGTCCTGCCCACGGCGGCACATGCGCAAGCCGTGCCGCCGGTCATCACCCCGCTGCAGCCGCCGGCGCTGGCGACCACGCCGATCGTCGCCACCGCGGCGATGGCACCGGCC
>JAGWRU010000212.1 GCA_028869595.1 Rhodospirillales bacterium | reverse complement strand
TGAGAGGCTCTCAACCTACTGAAACTCGTTGCCTTTTTCTACTTCCTTCCAAACCAAATTCCCTTGACAGCAGCCTTCGGAGGGCGACGCTCTATCCAGCTGAGCTACGGGTCCGTTGGCGCCTTACTAGCCCGAAGCCGCCGCCGGTGCAAAGCCGGAGTATCGCGCTACGCGCCCCCTGCCGGCCCCTCTCGATTGCGCCCGGGCGGCCTGGCCGCATTGACACCGCCCGGCCATGCCCGTTTCCTTGCCGCATCGGCATCAGGGGCAGGCCGCCATGCGGATCGATTTCACCGGCAAGCGGGTGGTGGTGTGCGGTGCCAGCCGGGGTATCGGGCTGGCCATCGCCCAGGGCTTCGCCGCCGCCGGTGCCGCCCTGTCCTTATGCGCGCGCGGCGCCGACGGGCTGGCCCAGGCGCGCGCGGCGATCCTGGCCACGACGCCGGGCGCGCGCATCCACACCGCCGCCTGCGATCTGGCCGATGCGGCGGCGATCGCTTCCTACATCCCGGCGGCGGCGGACGCGCTTGGCGGCATCGATGTGCTGGTGAACAACGCCTCCGGCTTCGGGGCGAGCGATGACGAGGCGGGCTGGATGGCCTCGCTCGACGTCGATCTGATGGCCACCGTCCGTGCCACCCGTGCCGCGGAGCCGTTTCTGCTGGCCGCGCGCGGCGTGGTCGTCAATACCACCTCGATCTCCGCGCTGCGTCCCGCCGCCCGCCAGCCGCCCTACGGCGCGGTCAAGGCGGCGGTCAACCATTACACCGCCACCACCGCCCAGCGCCTGGCGCGCCAGGGCGTGCGGGTGAATGCCGTGGCCCCCGGCTCCATCGAGTTTCCCGGCGGGGTATGGGATCAGCGGCGCGACAGCGATCCCAAACTCTATGCCGGCACGCTGCGCAGCATGCCGCGCGGGCGCATGGGCTGGCCGGAGGAGGTGGCGAATGTGGTATTATTCCTCGCCTCCGAGCAGGCGGTGCTGATCAATGGTCAGACCCTGGTCGCCGATGGCGGACAGATGTTGGGCGCCTGAACGAAAGGACGAACCGTGTCCGGGACCGCCGCGCGCCGCTGTGCGCGCTGCCAGGGGGTGATCGCCACCGCCGTGATCGCCGGCGCGGGGGAGCCGTTATGCACGTGCAATGCGCCGCTGCCGGAGATTCCCGCACCCCGCAGCGTCGCCGCCCTGGCGTCGGCGACGCCGGCGCGGCGGGAGCGGCGGCTGGTGACGGTGCTGTTCGCCGATATTGGCGGCTCCCTCTCGCTGATCAGCGGCCTTGATCCGGAACAGGCGGATGAAATCCTGTCGATGGCGATCGGCATCATGCTGGATGCGGTCGCGGCCCATCAGGGCAGCATTGCCCGGGTGATGGGCGACGGCATCATGGCCCTGTTCGGCGCCCCGCATGCCACCGAACATCATGCCGCCCGCGCCGCCATGGCCGCCTTGCGCATCCGCGACCGGCTCAGCGCCCTGCTTCGTTCCCGCCAGGCCGCAGCTCCGGGCGGGGCGCAGTCCGGGCTTGCCGCGCCATGCGCCGTGCGCGTCGGCCTGAATTCCGGAGAGGTGGTGGTCAAGCGCATCGCCGCCGCCGGTTTCACCGGCTTCGAGGCGAATGGCGAGGCGGTGCATATCGCCGCCCGCATGGAACAGCTTGCAACGCCGGGGGCGATCCTGCTGACGGCGGCCAGCGCCGGGCTGATCGCGCATCAATTCGAACTGCAGCCGCGCGGCATGCTGGCGGTGAAGGGGCTCGATCATGCGGTGGAAGGCTTCGAACTGATCGCCCCACGCCCGCGCGCCGCCGCTGAAACCGTCGCGCCGTCGCTGCCGATGGCCGGGCGCATGCGCGAGGCGGCGGTGATCGCCGCCGCGCTGGAGGCATCGGCGCGCGGCACCGGCCAGGTGGTGTTGATCGAAGGCGGCCCCGGCACCGGCAAGACGCGGCTGATGGAGGAGGTGCTGCTGCCCCGGCGCGGCCCCGCTTTGGTGCTGCATGCCCGTGCCGCGCCCGAACAGGCGGGGGGCGAGTATCGCCTGATCGCCGATCTGCTGGCCGATTGCCCGGGTCTTGCCCGCGGCAGCGAGGCGGCCGGGGCGGCGCGCGATCCGCTGGCCGGGCTGCGCGCCGGGCTGGCGCGCTGGGATTGCTCGGCGCTGGTGGTGCCGCTGGCGGCGCTGCTGGGGCTGGAGACCGGCGATCCGGAATGGCATGCCCTGACGCCGGCCGAGCGGCGCGGGCGCATGCAGGATGCCGCGGTGGCGCTGATCGCCCGGCTGGACGCCACCGGACCGCTGATCCTGCTGCTCGAGGATCTGCACCGCATCGATCCCGACAGCCAGCAGGTGCTGGACCGGCTGGTGGCGCGCCTGCCGCAGCTCGGCCTGCTGCTGGCCGCGAGCTACCGCCCTGGCTGCCGGCCTTCCTGGCACAGCGCCGCCCCGGCCCACATGATCGTGCTGGACGGGCTGGAGGAAGCCGATCTCGCCCATCTGATCGCGCCGCGCCTGGGCGGGGCGGAAGCGGCGGATCTGGCCCGCCGGATCGCCCGCCAGGCCGGCGGCAACCCGCTTTTTGCCGAGGAGTTGCTGCGCCATCTGGCCGCGCTCGGGGTGCTGGCCCGCGATGACCAGGGCTGCCTGCGTCAGGTGGCGACGCTGCCGGAGCTCTGGCCCGCCGATCTGTCCGCGCTGGTTGGGGCGCGTCTGGCCGCCTTGGCCTCGCTGGACGCGCGGGTGCTGGAAGCGGCGGCAGTGATCGGTGCGCATGTGCCGCTTGCCTTGCTGCGCGGCGTGGCGGCGATGGGCCCGCGCCTGGCCGGCTCCCTGGCAAGGCTGGCCGGCCATGGCCTGCTGACGCCGACCCCGGACGGGGCGCCGAGCGTGCATTTCCGCAACGATCTGGTGCGTGAAAAAGCGCTGGCCGGGCTGAAGGAGTCGCGCCGGGCGGTGCTGCACGGGCGCTTGCTGGATGCGCTGTCGCAGCCGGCGCCGGGCCGCCCGCCCGTGCCGACCGGCGACCTGGCCCGCCATGCCCGCCTGGCGCGACGCTGGGGCGAGGCCGCCGCCCTGTCGCGCCGCGCCGCCCTGGCTGCCCTGTCGCGCGATGCGCCGGAGCGGGCCTTGACGCATCTGCGCGATGCGCTCGACGCGCTGGAACGCTGCCCCGACGATCCGGAACGGGCCGCGCAAGCATTGTCGCTGCATCTGCTGATGCGCGAGCCGCTGGCCCGCATGGGGCGCATCGAGCAGATGGCCGAACAACTGGAATGCGCCGCGCCGCTGCTGATGCGCTCGCGCGGCTGGCGCGATCACGGGCATTACTATGTGCAGCGCAGCCATCTGCATACGTTGCGCGGCGATTTCACGGCGGCGCTGGGGCAGAGTGCGACGGCCCATGCGCTGGCGCTGCGCCACCATGACACGGCGCTGGCCGCGCGGGCGCGGTTTCAGGAAGGCTATGCGTATTTCGGCCGCGCCGCCTTCGAACCGGCGATCGCCGCGCTGGACGAGGCGTCACGTCTGGCCAGCGGGCTTGCGGCGAGCGATGACGGCGGGTTGCTGCCGCCCGGCATCGATATCTGCGTGGCAAGCTTCGCCGCCCGCGCGCGGGCCTGGCTGGGCCGCTTCGCGGAGGCGGATTCGGCGATCGTCGAGCTCGCCCGCCAGGCCGGCCAGCGCAACCGGCCCTATGATACGTTCTTTGCCGCCTTCGCGGCCGGCGGCGTGTTCATCGCCAAAGGCCAGCCGGAGGCCGGACGCCCCTGGCTGGAGCGTGCGGCGGCGGCGAGCCATGGTGGCGACATGCCGCTGCTGGCCCTGATGGCCGATACCCATCTCGGTCAGGCCCTGGTGCGCGAGGGCGCGGCGGTCGGCGGCGTCGAATTGTTGCAGGCAGCGCATTCGCGGATCGAGGCGATGGGGTTTCGCGGCCTGCTGCCGCATTGTCTGGCCGCGCTGGCCGAGGGGCTTTTAGCGATGCGCGACCTGCGCGCCGCCGCCGCGCTGGCCGGGCGGGCGCGGGCGCTGGCCCAGCGTCAGGGCGCGGCGGTGGCGGAGATGCAGGCGCTTTGCGTCCTGGCTGATTGCGCGCTGGCCGAACCCGGCGGCTCGGCGGCGGCGACGGCGCTGCTGGATCAGGCGCTGGGCCTTGCCGCGCGCTGGCATCTGCGCCCGGCGATCGGACGGCTGCGCGCCAAGCGGGCGGTGCTGGGCTAGATGTGTGATCCCGGCGTGAGATGGTGCAGGCTTCTCGGCGCGGCTAGCCCACCATCCCGCATTGCCGGGCCAGCAGCACCATCCCCTCCATGATCATGTGCGCGCACAGCGATGCCGCCATGCCGTTGACATCCTGCGGCGGGCTGACCGTGTTGAAATCCATCGCCACGATGTTCATTCCGGTCAGGGTGCGGATCAGGGTGATCCCCTCCCGCGCCGTCAGCCCGCCCCAGGCCGGGGTGCAGACCCCGGGCGCGACGGAGGGATCGAACACATCCATGTCCCAGCACAGATAAAGCGGCCGACCGCCGAGATGTTCGCGGAATTCGGCCATGCACTGCGCGAAGCCGCGCTGCACCAGCGTCTCGATCGTGACGACGCGAAATCCCAGCCCGGTGGTCTGGCCGATCACCCCCTCGACCATGGTGAAGCCGCGCACCCCGACATGCCAGGAGCGCGCGGCATCGACGACCCCTTCCTCGGCGGCATGGGTGAACTGGGTCGCGGCGTTGAATTTGTCCTCGGCGGTATAGGCATAGGCATCGGTGTGGCTGTCGACATGCAGTGCCACCATGCCGGGATGGCGTCTGCCGGCGGCGCGCATCAAGGCAAGCGAGATGCTGCCATCGCCGCCGATCCCCACCGGCACCGCGCCGCGATCGAGAATCTCGCCCGCCGCCGCCTCGATGCGCGGCAGCGCGTCCTCGATCCGCCCGGGGGTCAGCGCGACATTGCCGCAATCAACGACGCGCATCGCCGCGAGAATATCCAGATCGGCGAGGCTGGGGTGGAAGCGGCGCACCAGCGGCGATTGCTCGCGCACCGCATCCGGGCCCTGGCGGGCGCCGACGCGAAACGGATGCGTGCCGCAATCGAAGGGCACGCCGAGAATCGCAGCCCGACAGCCCGGCCCGGGCAGGCCGGCGGGAAGGTCGAGGAAGCTGCGCGGGGCGGTGAAAAGCGGGGTCATGCGCGGCGGATTCCCTTGGCGTGGCGTCGCGCGGCGATGCCGCGTGGCTGGTGCCCGCCGGGGGATTCGAACCCCCACGCCCAGAAGGCTGCGGATTTTAAGTCCGCTGCGTCTACCGTTCCGCCAGGCGGGCCGCGATATCCAGCGCCCGTCGCAGCAATGTCTGGCTGGCTTCGGGCGTACGGAAGGCGGAATGGGCCGAAAGCGTCACATTGGCAAGACCCGTCAGTCCGTGATCGGCGGGCAGCGGCTCCTCGGTGAAGACGTCCAGCGCGGCGTGACGGAGATGGCCCGATCGCAGCGCGGCGATCATCGCCGCCTCGTCCACCAGCGCGCCGCGCGCGGTATTCACCAGGATCGCCCCGGGACGCATGGCGGCAATCCGCGCGGCGTCGAGAAAGCCGCGCGTTGCGTCGTTCAGCAGCAGATGCAGCGAGACGACATGGCTTTCGCCCAGCACCCGCTCCAGCGTCGTGAAGGTGACACCGGGCGGCGCCTCGCGCGGCGTGCGGTTCCAGGCCAGCACGCGCATGCC
>JAGWRU010000211.1 GCA_028869595.1 Rhodospirillales bacterium | reverse complement strand
CGAGGATGACCGCAAGCTCGGCCAGTGGACGCTGGACGGGATCGCCGCGATCCGCGCCGAATTCCCCGATATCCAGATCATCCTGGGGCTTTCCAATATCAGCTTCGGGCTGAACCCGGCGGCGCGCGCGGTGCTGAATTCGGTGTTCCTGGATCACGCGGTCCGCGCCGGCATGAGCGGGGCGATCGTGCATGTCTCCAAGATCCGGCCGCTGCATCTGATCGCCGCCGAGGAGGTCAAGGTCGCCGAGGATCTGATCTTCGACCGTCGCGCGCCCGGCTATGATCCGTTGCAGCGTCTGCTGGAACTGTTTGCCGACCGCAAGCTGGCCGATACCGCCAAGCGCCAGAAGGCGGATACCGCCGAAGGGCGGCTGAAAGACCGCATCGTCGATGGCGACCGCAAAGGGCTGGAGGATGATCTGGCGGATGCGATGCAGCGCATGTCGCCGCTTGATATCATCAACACGGTCCTGCTGGACGGCATGAAAGTGGTCGGCGAATTATTCGGCGCCGGCAAGATGCAGCTTCCCTTCGTGCTGCAAAGTGCCGAAACGATGAAGGCCGCCGTGGCCTGGCTGGAACCGCATATGGAGCGGGTGGAGGGCCAGGAGAAAGGCATCATCGTGCTGGCCACGGTGAAGGGCGATGTCCACGATATCGGCAAGAACCTCGTCGATATCATCCTGACCAATAACGGCTACAAGGTGGTCAATCTCGGCATCAAGGTGCCGCTGGCCGATATGGTGGCGGCGGTGCGCGAACATCACGCCCATGCCATCGGCATGTCCGGCCTGCTGGTCAAATCGACCGCGGTGATGCGCGAGAATCTGGAGGAGATGTCGCGTCAGAACCTCGATATCCCGGTGCTGCTGGGCGGCGCGGCGCTCACCCGCTCCTATGTCGAGGAGGATTGCGTCGCCGCCTATGCCTCGGGCCGGGTTGCCTATGCGCGCGATGCTTTCGATGGGCTGCATCTGATGGAGAAGGTCGCCTCCAACGGGTTCGACGATTACCTGGCAGCCGCCCGTGCCCGGCGCGGCAAGGCGACGCTCAACACCAAGCGCAAGCTGGGCGAAGCCGATGCCCGCGCCTTCCGCCCGGTCGACCTGGCCGCCGTGCGCGAACGCCGCCGCCGCCTGACGGCGGATCAGCCGCCGATCGTGCCGCCCTTCTGGGGCGCGCGGCAGGTTTCCGCCGATCCGCGCGCGCTGGTGCCCTTCGTCAATGAACGCAGCCTGTATCAATTCCAGTGGGGATTTCGCAAACAGGGCCGCAGCCTGGAGGATTTCCTGGGCTGGGCGAAGCAGGAGCTGCGCCCGGTGATGAAGCGCATGCTGGCGATCACCGAGGAGCAGGACATCCTGCATCCGCAGGCGATCTACGGCTATTGGAAGGCCGCCGGGCAGGGCAACGAGCTGATCCTGTTCGAACAGGACGGCACGACCGAGATCGCCCGCTTCGCCTTGCCGCGCCAGCCGAAGGAGGATGGCGAATGCATCGCCGATTTCTTCCGCGACGTCGATGATGCGGCGCGCGACGTGATCGGCTTGCAGGTCGTCACCATGGGACCGAAAGCCTCGGACGTCGCGCGCCAATGGTTCGAGGAGAACCGCTACCAGGATTACCTCTATCTGCACGGCCTGTCGGTGGAGATGGCCGAGGCGATGGCCGAATACGTGCATAAGCGCATCCGCGCCGAGCTGGGCTTTGCCGCCGAGGATGATCGCGACATGGACAAGCTGCTGCAGCAGAATTACCGCGGCTCGCGCTATTCCTTCGGCTATCCGGCCTGCCCGAAGCTGGAGGATCAGGCGCCGATTCTGCGCATGCTGGATGCCGAACGGATCGGCGTGTCGCTGTCGGACGAATTCCAGCTGCATCCGGAGCAATCGACCAGCGCCATCGTGGTGCTCAACCGGCACGCGAAATACTTCACGGTCTGACCCGCCGCGGCGCCTGGCATCAAGACTCCCCGCCTCAGTTTTGCTAACTCCGTCCGGCAGGCGAAACCAGGGGTGCGCGTGAGCAGGACCGGAACCATCGCGGCGGGCAGCGTGCTCGTTGGCTGCCTCGTGCTGGCGCTGAAGCTGGCGGCCTGGCGGCTGACCGGCAGCTCGGCCCTCTATTCCGACGCGCTGGAAAGCATCGTCAATGTCGCGGCCAGCCTGATCACCCTGGCGGCGCTGCGTTTCGCCGCCCGTCCCGCCGATGCCGGACACCCCTATGGCCATGATAAGGCAGAGTTTTTCGCCGCCGTCATCGAAGGCGTGCTGGTCGTTCTGGCGGCGATCGAGATTTTCCAGCATGCCTGGATGACCTGGCTGGCGCCGATGCCGCTGCGCGCGCCGCTGCATGGCCTGGCGCTGAACGGGCTTGCCACGGCACTGAATGGCGGCTGGGCGGTGCTTTTGTTGCGCCATGGCAGGCGCAGCCGCTCTCCGGCGCTGGTCGCCGATGGCCAGCATCTGATGGCCGATGTCGTCACCTCGCTGGGCGTCGCCATCGGCGTCGGGCTGGCGGTGACGACCGGCTACCTGGCGCTCGACCCGCTGATCGCGGCGGCGACCGGGCTGCATGTGCTGTGGTCGGGCATGAAGACGATCAACAGCTCGGTCAGCGGGCTGATGGATGCCGCGCCGGAGCCGGATGTGGTGGAGCGTATCCGCAGCCTGGTCGCGGCCCATGCCGAGGGCGCGCTGGAGGCGCATGATCTGCGCACCCGCCATGCCGGACGGCTGACCTTTCTGGAATTCCATCTGGTGGTGCCGGGCAGCATGAGCGTCGCGGATTCGCACGCCATCTGCGACCGGATCGAGGCCGCGCTGAAGGCCGAAATGGGCCATCTGGTGATCACCATCCATGTCGAGCCGGAAGTGAAGGCCAAGCAGCACGGTGTGCCGGTGCTGTGACCGAGGCGGCGCGTTCCCCCCTGGCGCCGGCCCGGCCGCGCCGCCGGGCGGTGGCGCCCGGGCTGATCTCCGCCCTGCTGCATGCGGCGATTCTGGCGGCGCTGATCCTGCGCTGGCCGGGCTTCAAAGGGGTGGTGGCGGCACCGGACAAGCTGGCGACCGTGCAATTGGTGATGGTCGAAAGGAAGGGCGCCGATCAAACATCCGCCGCACCGACCCCGAGCACGGCGCAGCCCACGCCACAGACGGCGCCCGCCGCGCCGGCGCAGACCCTGCCGCAGCCCGCGCCCGCCCCAGCTGCGCCCGTCCCGCCGCCGGAACAGACCGCACCGGCCCAGCCGGCCAGCCGCAGCGAGGCCAAAGCGGCGCCGGAAAAACCCGTGCGGCACCCCGCGAAAAACCCGGCGAAACCCGTGCCGGACAAACCCGCCCCGCAGGCCGCGCCGCAGCACGCCCCGGTGCAGATGAATCTCGGCGGCAACAACCCCGATACCAACGCCATCGTCACCGGCGGGCAGGTGGTGCCGGCAACCCCCGATGCCGCCTATACCAACCGCCAGCCGGCCTATCCCATCGCGGCGGCGCGGCACGGGGAACAGGGGGCGGTGCTGCTGACCATTCATGTCCTGCCCGACGGGCGCGCGGGCGATGTGGAGGTAAGCCGATCCTCCGGCTATCCGGCGCTGGATCAGGCGGCGCTGAACGCCGTGCGGAAATGGCATTTCCTGCCGGCACTGAAGGATGGCCAGCCGGTGGAATCGAGTTTTCCGTTCCGGGTGGTGTTTCAGTTGAATTAAGCCTGGAACGATCCAGGCGCGATTACCGCGCGGGACTTGCCGCGACACATTCCCCCATCACCCGGGCGATCTCCGCCTCCGTCAGCGCGCCGATTTCGGCGATGAACACGATGCGCGCGCGCGGCGCGTCCGGGGCGAGGGCGCCACGCGGGGCGAGGCTCGCGCGCCCGGCGGCGAATTGAAAAACATATTCCCGCCCCGGCTCTCCGGCCGATTCGAACAACCCCTTGGCGCGGGCCAGTTTCGGCGCAAGGCGTCCGATCGCGCGTTGCAGCGCGGGCAGCGATAAGGGCTGATCGGATACCCAGTGCAGCGTCTCGAACCGCTCCGCCGCCGGGCGGCGCGGCCCTGGGATGTGCCGCCTCGGGATGCGCGTCGCCGGCAGGCGGTCCGGATCGGCGGGAAACACCAAGGCCGTCGGCACGGCGCCGTGCAAAGCGGTGATCATCACCGCGCCGGGGCGGATCGCCTGCACCGCTGCCTCCAGCGCGGCCCGATTCGCCGGCCCGGCAAGGTCGGGCTTGCTGAACGCCACGATATCGGCGGCGCGCACCTGCCCGCGCAGCAGCGGATCATCCAGCCGTGCCGGCGGCGTTGCCGCATCCAGCACGCACAGCACGGTTTCCAGCGGCGCCTCCCGCCAGATCACCGGGTCCATCAAATTGCGCACGATCTCGCCGGGTTCGGCGATGCCGCTGGTTTCGATCACGATGCATTCCGGGCGCGGATCGCGGCGCAGCAGGGCCGCCAGGCTGCGCAGCAGATCGCCTTCCAGCGAGCAGCAGATGCAGCCATTGGCGAGGCTCACCACCCCCTCGCTCGCCCCGTCGATCAGGGCGGCATCGATATTGATCGCGCCGAAATCATTGACCAGGGCGGCGATCCGCCGGCCTTCGGCATGGGCGAGCAGATGGTTGACCACGCTGGTCTTGCCGGCGCCGAGAAAGCCCGACACCAGCAGGACCGGCACCGGCATGCTCAGCGCTCGGCGTGCGGCCGGCGCACCGGCTGGCCGGGGCGCGCGGCTTCGTCCAGCACGCCGTCGGTGATCACCGGGCTGCCGCTGACGATCAGATGGCGTACCCCTTCGGAGGGGCGGTTCATCGCGCTGAATTCCGCCCGATCGGTCAGGGTGTCATAGTCGAACACCACCACATCGGCATCCGCACCGACACTCAGCCGGCCCTTCGCGGCCATGGCCGGCGTGCTGGCGGCCAGGATATCGGCCGGGATTTGCGTGCATTTAGCGATCCCGTCCAGCAGCGACACCGCCTGACGCTCGCGCACCCAGTGGCGGAGGAAGCGGGTGAAGCAGCCGGCCGAGCGCGGATGCGAGGTGGCATCCGCCGGCAGCGGCCAGGCATCGCCGGTATAGGTGGAGCCATCGGCCAGCGTCCACGGCATCGCATCCGAGGCGATCGCCCCGCCGGGATAGAGCACCGACATATCCAGCAGATCGCGGTGATGGGCGTTGTTTTCGGTATCCAGCACATGCCACAGCACCAGGGTGGACGGCTCTTCCGCCTGGGCGGCGAGCAATTCGGTGCGGTCGTGGAAGCGCCTGCCATCGGCGACGCGCTGGACTGAATCATAGCCGACGCCGTGGCGCGCCTCGAACTCCGGATCGCTGAAGAAGGCGGCGGCCAGCACGGTGGAACCCGTGCCGTACGGATAGGCCTCCAGCGTGATCGGCAATCCCTGTGCCTGGGCTTTCGCCACCATCGCCGCGCAGCGTTCGACGTCGGTTTTGCTGGAGCTGTTGAAGTGGCAGATATGCATGTGGCAGCCCGTCGCCCCGGCATAGCCGATCAGGCGCACATAGGCCTCTGCCGCGCTTTCCGGGTCGATCGCCGACATATAGGCGACATGGGTGAAGGTCGGCACGTTCTGCCCGGCGGCAAGCTGGCATACGGCGGTCAGTTCCTGCACCCCCGCGCCGGGGGCATAGGCGTTCAGGATGCCAACGCCGATGCCGCCTTCGGCCAGCCCCTTGGCGAGACGGTCGAGAATGCCGGCCAGCTCCGCCTCGGTCGCGACGTTTTCCATCCAGCGCCTGTCGCGCATGGCATTGCCGAAGGCCTCCAGCGAGGATTCCTCGTTCGATCCGGTCATCGCGCCGATCCGCGCGAAGGCCCAGTTGACCGAGGCGCCGTAATTCAGCACCCGCCCTTGGCGCGCCTGCCGGCGGTACCAGGAGGCGACCGGCATCACCCCGGCTTCCAGGTCGAGCGTGGTGGTGATCCCATCGAAGGCCTGCATGCGATCGGCCGGGATCGACTGGCCATGGGCGTGCAGGTCGATGAAACCAGGGGCGACGATCAGGCCGCTGGCGTCGATCTCCCGCTCCGCGCCGGGCAGATGGGTGCCGATGGCGGCGATCCGCCCATCGGTCAGCACGACATCGCCCGTCGCATCCATGAAGCTGGCCGGATCGACCACGCGCCCGCCCCGAATGATCACGCTGCCCATCGCATCGCCCCTGTTTGCTGCGCCGCGCCTCTATGCTGCAGCGCGGGAGAATAGAGGCAGATTTGCGCGCCGATGCAAAGGCTTGGAAGGCCCGCATCGGGGGATGTTGCGGATTGCCGCGCGGAGCTGGGACGCGCGCCGGGGCCTTGCTGCTGCGGCCCCTGTGGCACGCGATGCGGGACGCGAAGCCATGGGGCGCGATCTTTGAACCATGGTATCAGGGGGCCGGGTGACATGAAGTCGTGCGCGCCCACGCCGCGAATAATCAGGAACCGGCATCGCCTAGGACCTGAATTTCCGCAGGGCGGTGGAGTTTCGGTCAGGAGGGCGCGTGCGTAAGGAAATTACGTCTCTCACGTCGCTGCGTGGCTTTGCTGCGATGGCGGTTATTCTGATGCATTACTCGGCAACGATGCAGCCGCTCGCCAGTGGAAAATTTCCATCTTTGGCTCCGCACGGAGAACTTGCGGTTGATATTTTTTTTATTCTGAGCGGCTTTATCATGGCATATACATATCTTCCATCCTTCCGGACCGAGAAAGGATGGACCGCCGCCTATTGGCCTTTTTTGACCAAGCGGGCCGCGCGCATTCTTCCCTTGAATATCGCGGTCACGATCCTTTTGATTGTCATGGCGATGATCGCTTCGTGGCTTTTCAGAATAAACATATTCCCGAAAGTCAGACTCACGCACATCCCCACCGATCTGATACTCAACGCGTTGATGCTGCCCGGTATCGGGATCGGCTACAGCATCAACTGGCCCGCATGGTCGATCAGCGTCGAATTTCTGGCATATTTTCTTTTCCCGCTTTTCCTGGCGGGAGTTTTTCATCAACGTACAACCGTATTTTTAATGAGCTGCGGCGCGGCATGCTTTCTGATCGTGCTTGTCTGTGCAACGGGCAACCATTTGAGCCCGGACGGAATTCACGGTCACTATTTTCTTCCGTGGCGTGATCTGGGCCGCTGTTTCTCCGAATTCGTTCTTGGTCTGGCCACCTATCGGGCGTACGCGTCGGGACGATATCGGACGATTTTCCGGCGCGACGCCGTTGTATTCGTGTTGCTGGCGGCGATCGCCGCCATCATTGGTTTGCGGCTGGGTGATCTCTTTGCGTTGTTTCTTTTTCCCCTGTTGATATTATCGCTTAGTCTGAATGACGGGCGTGTTAAGGCAATTATGGCGGCACGACTGCCACATTTTCTGGGAATTATTTCTTTTTCTCTGTATCTGGTGCATGATAATTTTCGTCCGATTGCCGCGATGATCGTGCATGCTCTGCATCCGGCGCCGATCGCCCCGCTTGTAGCGATGGGCTTGGCGGCAATGTTTTCGGTGCTGATGATCTTTCCCGCCTGGGCTTGTTACACATGGATCGAGCGGCCCGGCAGGACGCTGCTTCGCGCGCTTCCCGCCAGGATCGCGGCAAAACGCTCGGCCCCATAGCGAGCGGGGTCGGTTCTGCCGCGATGCCGGACGTTTTCCCGCCTGGCCCGACGCAGGTATCCCGACGCAGGCATCAAGCCCGCCATCCGGCGCACGGCGCGGGGTGGCGCGGCGCGTCGGCCGCGGGCTGACCCGGCGGCTATTTGCGGGCGGCCGCTTCGTTGACGCGCGCGCGGTTTCATCCTATCCACCCCCTCCGCTGGAGGGGTGCCCGAGTGGCTAAAGGGGACGGACTGTAAATCCGTTGGCGCACGCCTACGTTGGTTCGAATCCAACCCCCTCCACCATCCCCCCGTCATCGCCGTTTCGTCCGCGCAAGCGGGCCCCGCCGTTACAACGCTTTTGTAATCCCGCCTCGGGCCTTCTGCCCGCCCGGATCACAGCGTGGGAGCAGGCGATGAAGCTCAAAACCCTGGCGGTCATCGTGATCGTCGCAGGCGGCGGATTGATGGCGGTGGCGCAGATGCGCAAGCCGGCCGATCCCTATCAGAGTAGTGGCTATGGCGGCGGTTCCTCGGTCCTTGGTCAGGTCGCGCAATGGGTGGGCCTGCCGGCCTTCGGCGGCGGTTCTTCGGGCGGCAGCGATGGCAGCTATCAGGATGCCTCGGCCGATGGCAGCGCGCAGGGCATGGTCGGCGATATCCAGCGGCTGAGCGATCGTTCCACCTGGGTCAATAATACGATCCAGCACGTGATGCGGATGGTGGAAGGGAACTGACGCACCGGGCCGAACAAGAAACCGTCATCCGCGACGTTTTCCCGACGGCCTGTCTCCAAAATGCGCGTGCGTGCGACCACCTTGCAGAAGGACGTTGTCTTTTATTGCAGGAGGTTCACATGTCGCATGTCAATGATCCCATTGCCACGAAATTGCCCGAGACGATCGAGAAGGTTGCCGATGCCGCGAAGGATGCGGTCAATCCCGGCACCTTTGCCAGGGTCCAGCACGGGGCGGCCGATCTGACGGAGAAATTGGCCAGCGCGGCCCAGGATAGCGCGCGCCGCCTGCGCGAGATGGACCCGCAGCAAACCGTCGACCAACTGGCCGAGCGGGCACGCAAGGTACGCGGCCGTGCCGGCGACTTCATGGGCGACATGCAGGAACGGGTGGCGGCGCGTCCGCTGACCGCGCTGGCCATTGCCGCCGGGGTCGGCGCGCTGGCCGCGATGCTGTTTCGCGCCCGCTCGCGCGCCTGATCCGACAGCCACGTTCAAGGCGCTGAGCCCCCGTCGCGCGGGATGCAGGAAACTGCGCCCCGCGCGGCGCGGGTTTTGTGCGGAGGGTTCGGAACAAGGGCGCGCCCATGCTGAAATTGCTGCGATTCCTGGCCGGTAATCTCGGCCTGCTGCTATCCCATGTAGCGGAATACGGCCCCTTGCTGAAGGCAGAGGGGGAGGCGGTCGTCGCGGCGCTGCTGCACCGCGTGACGCTGTTTCTGATCGCCCTGCTGCTGGCCCAGGCGGCGCTGATCGGCTTCGTGGTCTCGGTGACCCTGTGGCTGACCCGGCTGGTGGCGCCGCATTGGCAGGCTTTTGCCGCGCCCGCGGCCTGCCTGGCGCTGGCGCTTGCGGTCTTCCTGCTGGCGCGGCGCTGCCGGGCGCCGTCCCTGTCCGGCGTGGTGGGCACGCAGCTCAGCCGCGATCTCGCGCTGCTGCAGGAAACGCTGGAGGCCCGGGCGGAGCATCTTTCATGAACCAGGCACTGCATCATTCGGAAGAGGCGCTGGAACGCTCGCGCGAGGCCCTGCGCCGGCGATTGCTGCCGGAGCGGGAGGAGCAGGACGCGCAAGCCGCGCCGCCGGAAGGCTGGGCCGGGCACGCGCAACCGCTGCTCGATGCGCTGGCGGCGCAATGGCGGGCGAGTCCCTGGCAGGCAGCGCTGGACTCCATCCGTCCCGTTCTGGCGCGGGCGATGCGGCGCAATCCGCTGCTGGCGCTGAGTATCGCTGCGGCGATCGGCGGCGCGCTCGGGGTCTCGCCGCTATTGCGCGGCGGGCTGACGCGCGCTTTGAGCGTGGTCGTGTGGAAGACCGTCGATGCGGCGGCGCTGATCGGGCTGCTGCTGCAGATCGCCGCGCGCTATGGCGAGGACATGCCGGCCGAGGCGCCAGCCGCCCCCGCGCCGGCGGACCCCGTTCTGGCGAGCCCACCCTGACGCGGCGCGCGCGGCGTGGCAGAATGCGCGCATCATGCAGCGCGCCGCCTTCAACGCCTTCTGCCGCCGCCTGCCCGCCACCACCCATGTCGTGCAATGGGGCGGGGCGGAAGTATGGAAAGTCGGCGGCAAGGTCTTCGCGATCGGCTGGTTCGAGGGGCGCGAGGCGTTTCTGACCTTCAAGGCCGGCGAGATCGGCTATGAAATCCTGAAATCCCAGCCCGGCATGCGGCCGGCGCCCTATCTTGCATCGCGCGGCCTGAAATGGATCCAGATCCATGAATGCGCGGCCGTGCCGGCGGCCGAAATCCGCGCCCATCTGCGCGGATCCCATGCCCGGGTCGCGGCCGGCCTGCCGCGCCGGACCCGCCGGGCCCTGGGGCTGGACGAGGCAACCCCGCCCGATGCCGGATAAGGACCCCGCCTTGCGCCAACCCGTGCCCGCCGATCTGCATGCCGCGCTGATCCGACTCGGCCTGGCCGATCCTGCCGCGCCGCCGGCCATGGGCGAGGCGCTGACGGGCGGCGTTTCCTCCGATATCTGGCGCGTCGATCTCCCCTCCGGGCCGATCTGCGTCAAGCGCGCTTTGGCACAGTTGCGGGTGGCCGCCGAATGGCACGCTCCGGTGGAACGCAACCGGTTCGAGGCGCGCTGGATGGGCCAGGCCAACGCGGCCTGCCCCGGCGCGGCGCCGGCACTGCTGGGCCAGGATCCGCAAAGCGGCGCGCTGGCGATGGCATTCCTGCCCGCGACCGACCATCCGCTATGGAAGGCGCAACTGCGTGCCGGCCATGCCGATCCGGCATTCGCCGCCGCTGTCGGCGCGCGGCTTGGCCGCATCCATGCCGCCACCGCCGCGCGGCCCGGGCTGGCGGCGAAATTTCCCACCGATGCGATTTTCCACGCGATCCGTCTGGAACCCTATCTGCTGGCCATCGCCCGCGCCCATCCCGACCTTGCCGGGCGGCTATCGGCGCTGGTTGCGACGACCATGGCCCATCGCCTGGCTCTGGTGCATGGCGATGTCAGCCCGAAGAACATCCTGGCCGGGCCGACGGGGCCGGTTTTTCTGGATGCGGAATGCGCCTGGTGGGGCGATCCGGCATTCGATCTGGCCTTCTGCCTGAACCATCTGCTGCTGAAATGCCTGTGGACGCCAGCCGCCCGGGACGGGTTCCTGGCCTGTTTCACGGCGCTCGCGGATGCCTATCGTCCTGCCATCGCCTGGGAGGCCCCGGCCGCGCTCGAAGCCCGCGCGGCGCGTCTGCTGCCCGGATTGTTTCTCGCCCGGGTAGATGGAAAATCGCCGGTCGAGTACATCACCAGCGAAACCGATCGCAACCGGGTGCGGCGTGTGGCGCGGGCCTTGCTGGCCACGCCCCCCGCCACGCTGGATGCGATCCGCGCACGCTGGGCACAGGAGCTTGCCGCATGAGCCGAACCTCCATCGTTTTCGTCCATGGGCGGCGCGTCTGGGACAGCCGCGGCCGCCCCACCGTGGAAGCCGAGGTGCTGCTGGAACAGGGCGTGGTGGGCCGTGCCATCGCCCCGGCCGGGGCATCGACCGGCAGCCACGAGGCGCTGGATCTGCGCGATGGCGGACCGGCTTTCGGCGGCTATGACGTCACGCGCGCGGTCGGGCATGTGAATAACGAGATCGCCGATGCGATCTTCGGCATGAACGGCGCCGATCAGGCGGCACTGGATGCAAGGCTGATCGAACTGGACGGCACGCCCAACAAGTCCCGGCTGGGGGCGAATGCGACGCTGGCCGTGTCGATGGCGGTGGCGCATGCGGCGGCGGCGGCGGATGGCCATCCGCTGTTCCGCCATCTCGGCGGGCCGGAAGCCTCGCTGATGCCGCTGCCGCAGATCCAGATTTTCGGTGGCGGCGCGCATGCCGGCAGGCGCGTCGATATCCAGGATTTCATGGTGATGTGCCCGGCGGCCGAGAGTTTCGCCCAGGCGCTCGATTGGACGGCGGAGGTCTATCGCGCCGCCGGGCAGTTGATGGCGGAGGCCGGCACGCTGGCCGGCGTCGCCGATGAAGGCGGCTACTGGCCGGCTTTTGCGACCAATGAACAGGCGCTGGAAACCCTGGTCCGCGCCATCGAGCGGGCGGGTTTCCGCCCCGGCGAGCAGGTCGGCATCGCCCTCGACATCGCGGCATCGGAATTCGGCAAAAACGGCCGCTACCGCCTGGCGCTGGAGGAGCGGGAGTTGGACAGCGCCGGCATGATCGGCCTGCTGCAATCCTGGGTGTCGCGCTATCCGATCCTGTCCATCGAGGACCCGCTGGCCGAGGATGATGCGGCGGGGTTTGCTGCCTTCACCGAAGCCATGGACGGGCGCATCCAGATCGTCGGCGATGATTTCCTGGTCAGCGACGCCGCACGGGTGCGCGCGGCAGCCGCGCAGGGCGCGGCGAATACCGTGCTGCTGAAGCCCAATCAGCGCGGCACGCTGACCGAGACCCAGGCCGCCTGGGATGCGGCGATCGAGGCGGGCTATGCCGGCATCGTCTCCGCCCGGTCGGGCGAGACGGAGGATACCACCATCGTGCATCTGGCGATCGGCTGGGGGGTCGGCCAGCTCAAAGTCGGCAGTTTCGCGCGCGGCGAGCGCATGGCGAAATGGAACGAGGCGTTGCGCATCGAGGATACGTTGAGCGCGCGGGCGCGCTTCGCCGGCGCCGGCATGCTGGGCGGCAAGCCGCGCTGACGGGGCGGGCGATGAAGCTGGTCTTTCACGACGATGCCGGGCCCGATCTGGCGGCCCGGCTGGCCGGTTTCGCCGCCCAGGGGCTTCGGATCGCGATCTGCCCGCCGCGCGACGATGCCGCGCTCACCGCGCTTCTGGGGGAGATGGAGGTGCTGTGGCACGTCCTTTCCCCCTGCACCGGTGCGATGATCGCCGCCGCGCCACGCCTGCGCCTGATTCAGAAAATCGGCGTCGGGGTCAACACGATCGACCTGGATGCGGCGCGCGCGCGGGCCATTCCCGTCTGCAACCTGCCCGGCACGAATGCGGCGGCGGTGGCGGAGATGACGCTGGCGCTGATGCTGGCCGCGACCCGGCGGCTGGAACGATTCGGCGCGGCGCTGCGGGCGGGCGCCTGGACCGGATCGGGGACATTGCGCGACGGCATCGGCGAACTGGGCGGGCGCACGGTCGGGCTGGTGGGCTATGGCGCCATCCCGCAGGCGCTGACGCCGGTGCTGGCGGCGCTGGGATGCCGGGTGCTGTACACCGCCCGCACGCGGCGCGCCGCGGCGCAGGCGGCATGGCGCGACCTGCCCGGGCTGCTGGCGGAAAGCGATATCGTCTCGCTGCATCTGCCGTTGGAGCCGGCGACGGCGCAGCTGATCGATGCCGCCGCCATCGCGCGCATGAAACCCGGCGCGGTGCTGATCAACACCGCGCGCGGCGGGCTGGTCGATCAGGCGGCACTGGTCGCGGCACTGCGCAGCGGCAAAATCTCTGCGGCCGGGCTGGATGTTTTCGCGACCGAGCCGCCCGATCCCGCCGATCCGCTGCTGGCTTTGCCCAATGTCGTCGCCACCCCGCATATTGCCTGGCTGACCCGCGATACGTTTGCCCGCAGTTTTGCCCTGGCCGCCGAGAATTGCCGCCGCCTGGCGGCCGGCGAGGCGCTGCTGCACCGGGTCGCCTGATCGATGGCGCTGCGCATCCTGGCCGATGATCTGACTGGGGCGCTGGACAGTGCCGCGCGTTTCGCCGCTGCCGGCCCGGTGCCGGTGTTCTGGCGCCTGCCCGAAGCGGTGCCGGCGCGCTGCGCCTTCGACAGCGCGACGCGGGATGCGCCGGCGCCGATCGGCGCCTTCGCCGCTGCCCTGGCCGAGGGCGCGCCCGCCTTCAAAAAAATCGACAGCGTGCTGCGCGGCCCGGTGGGCGCGGAGATCGAGGCCTGTGCGCCGGACTTCGATCATGTGCTGATCGCCCCGGCTTTTCCCTTTCAGGGCCGCGTGGTGCGGGGCGGTGCGGTGTTCCTGCGCGCCGGCGATGGATGGCGGCCCGGCCCGCATGCCTTCCCGACGCTTTCGCTGCCGGTCACGCATTGCCGCCCCGGCCAGCGCGCGCCTGCCGGCATCAGCCTGTGGGACAGTGAAACCGATGCCGATCTCGCGGCCATCGTCGCGGCCGGGCGGGCGCTTGCCGGGCGGGTGCTGTGGTGCGGCACGGCGGGTCTGGCCGGGGCGCTGGCCGAGCCGGGCGCGGTGCCATTGCCCGATCTGCCCGGACCGGTGCTGGCATTGACCGGCACCGATCATCCGGTGGCGGTGGCGCAACTCGCCCATACCGTGGCGGTGCTGCACCGGGTCGAGCCGGAGGATCCGATGGCCGCCATGCGCATCGCCCGCGATCTGGAGGAGGCGGGCTGCGCCTCCGTCACCGTCGCGGTGCCGGCGGGCATGGCGCGCGATCATGCGGCGCTGCGGATCGGCGAAGGCTTCGCCGCCCTGATCCCCGTTCTGCCGCGCCCGGGCACGCTGGTGGTGGCGGGCGGGGAGACATTGCGCCGTCTGGCCGAAGCGCTCGGCGCGCAATGCCTGATCGTCGATGGCGAGGTGGCGCCGGGCATTCCGGCGGCACGCATCGCCGGCGGTATCTGGGACGGGGTGCGCGTCATCGCCCGTTCCGGCGGCTTCGGCGATCCGGCGCTGCTGGCGCGGCTGCTGGGGCTGGGTTAGGAAAGTGCGCATGGACAACATCCCCCGCCTTGCCATCACCATGGGCGATCCCGCCGGGGTCGGGCCGGAAATCATCGTCAAGGCGGCGCGCCGGCTGATGCCGCGCCTGGCCGCGCAGGAGATGCGGCTCGCGGTGATCGGCCATGCCTCGGCGCTTGGCGCGGCACGGGCGGTGCTGGGCGATGATCTCGATTTCGCCGTCGCCGATGGGCCGCTTGCCCTGATCCAGGCCGGCGAGGAGCGGGCGCCGATCGCCTTCGGGGAAGTATCCGCCGAAGCCGGACGCTTCTCCTATCTCGCCGTCGAACGCGCGGTGCGCATGGCCCAGGCGGGAGAGATCGATGCCATCGTTACCGCGCCGCTGAACAAGGCGGCACTCAACCTCGCCGGCTATAAATATGCTGGCCATACCGACATGCTGGCCGATCTGACCGGGGCCGCCAGTTCCGTGATGCTGCTGGTGCATGGCGATATGCGCGTCAGCCATGTCACCACCCATGTCGCGCTGGCCGATGTGCCGCGCCTGCTGACGCCGGAGCGCCTGCGCCGGACGATCGATCTGACCATCGCTGCGGTGCGCGATCTGGGCATCGCGCAGCCGCGCATCGCGATTGCCGCGCTCAACCCGCATGCCGGCGAAGGCGGGCTGTTCGGGCGCCAGGATATCGAGATCAGTACCCCGGTGATCGAAACCTGTCGCGCCGAAGGGCTGGACGTGACCGGCCCGGTGCCGGGCGATACCGTCTTCGTCAAGCTGCGGGCGCGGCAATTCGATGCGGTGGTCGCGATGTATCACGACCAGGGGCATATTCCGGTGAAGCTGCTGGGTTTCAACGTCGATCCCGAAACCGGGCGCTGGCGGGCTTTGTCGGGGGTGAACGTGACGCTTGGTCTGCCGGTGATCCGCACCTCGGTCGATCACGGCACGGCCTTCGATATTGCCGGCAAAGGCATCGCCAACGAGGACAGCCTGATCGAGGCGGTGGATTGCGCGCTGCGCATGGCGGCGACCCGCAAGAAAGGCTAATCTCCGCCGCCGTCCAAGGAGAAAGCCAATGCCCGATCACGCGATTGCAGGCGCCGATCCGCTGGTCATCGACATGGCGCGGCAATTCGCCGCCGAAAAACTCGCCCCCGGCGCGGCGGCGCGCGAAAAGGCCGGACGGATCGAGCCGGAAATCATCGCGGCCCTGGGCGAACTCGGTTTTCTGGGCGCAACGACTTCGGCCGAATGGGGCGGATCGGAACTCGACGCCGTGACCTATGCCATGCTGGTGGAGGAGATCGCGGCCGGCGACGGCGCGGTTTCCACGCTGGTTTCGGTGCATAATTCGCCCACCTGCGCGGTGCTGGAACGTTTCGGCAGCGCCGAACAGAAAGCGCGCTGGCTGCGCCCGCTGGCCAGCGGCGCGCATGTCGGCAGTTTCGCCCTGACCGAGCCGCAGGCGGGCAGCGATGCCTCTGCCCTGGTGACGCGGGCGGTGAAGAAGGGCGATCGCTACATCGTCAACGGCGCCAAGCAATTCATCAGCTCCGCCACCATTCCCGGCAGCAATGTGCTGTTCGCCGTCACCGACCCCGCCGCCGGCAAGAAGGGATTGTCCTGCTTCGTGGTGGATAAAAGCACCCCCGGCCACATCGTCGCGCGGGTGGAGGAGAAGCTGGGCCAGAAAGCATCCGAGACCTGCGCGCTTTCCTTCGAGAACATGGAAATCCCCGAGGAGCAGCGCATCGGCGCGGAAGGCGAGGGCTATCGCATCGCGCTGTCCACCCTGGAATCGGGGCGCATCGGCATCGCTGCGCAGGCGGTGGGCATGGCCCGCGCGGCGCTGGAGTATGCCATCGCCTATGCCCGCGAACGCCGTGCCTTCGGCCGCCCGATCCTGGATCATCAGGCGGTGGGGTTTCGGCTGGTGGAGGCGAAAACCCGTCTGACCGCAGCGCGCGAACTGGTGCTGGCCGCCGCACGGCGCAAGGCGGCGGGCGAGGATGCGCTGGAAGCCGCCTGCATGGCCAAGCTGTTCGCCTCCGAAATGGCGGAGGCGGTGTGCAGTGCGGCGATCCAGACGCTGGGCGGCTATGGCTATCTGGCCGATTATCCGGTGGAGCGCATCTATCGCGATGTGCGGGTCTGCCAGATCTATGAAGGCACGTCGGACGTGCAGAAGATCATCCTGCAACGGATGTTGTAGAAGAGTCTTTGTTTTGCGCGCCGCCGCCGGCCAACCCGGCGCGCTTAGGTTTTGCGCGCCGCCCCCTCCGGGCCGTTTCCAACGGCGCTTCGCACCGTCGGAACCTTGCGGCCCTACGCCCGCCAACCCGGCGCGCTTAGACCCCCTTGAACTGCGGCCGGCGCTTTTCGCGGAAGGCGGCGAGGCCTTCCTGCATGTCGGCGCTGGAGCGGACTTTCGCGATGGCCTGGCTGGTGGCGACCATGCGCTCCACCGGGCCGATCGGCAGGATCTCCTCGTTCACGAAGCGCTTCAGCGCGGCGATCACCAACGGGGCGGCATCGAGCAGCGCTTCGGCCATGGCGAGCGCTTCGTCCAGATGCGCGCCGTCCGGCGTCACGCGGTTGACGAAGCCGACCTCGTAGGCGCGCCGGGCGGGCAGCTTGGTGCCGAGCAGCATCACCTCCATCGCCAGCTTATGCGGCATGCGCCCGGCGAGTGCGCTGATCAGCCCGCCGGTCAGGCCGAGCTTGGCTTCGGGGTAGTAGAATTGCGTGCTCTCGCTGGCCACCAGCAGGTCGCACATGGTGGCGATCACCACGCCGCCGCCGACGCACCAGCCCGACATCGCCCCGATCACCGGCTTATCCGTCTTGAAGCCGACATTGGGGATGCAGCGCCACAGCTCCGGCAGGTCGGAGACATCGGCCCCGGCGGTGAAGGCGCGGGTGCCGGCGGCGGTGTAGATGGCGATGCGCTGGGCGGAGGCATCGAAGGCCTGAAACGCCGCCTGCAATTCCTTCGCCACGCCGGCGCTGATCGCGTTCAGCCGGTCCGGGCGATTGATAGAAATAATGGAGATCGGACCGCGTTCTTCGACCGTGACGATGCTCATGACGTCCTCGCGCTGCTGCGCGTCTTTCCTGCCACGCGGTCCGTGCTGCGGCAAGTTCAGCCAGGATCGGCGAAGCGCACCAGAATCTGCCCGTCCGCCACCGCATCGCCCGGGGCGCAGGCAATCGCGGCGATGGTGCCGGCCGCCGGCGCGGTCAGGCGGAAGACGGTCTTCATCGCTTCCAACACCACCAGCACCGCGCCTTTTTCCACCCGATCGCCGGCCGCGACATGCACCGCTGTCACCTGTCCGGGCACAGGGGCGGCCAGCCGGTTGGCGGTGGCGGCATCGGCGCCGGCCTCGTTCAGCGGATCGGGCAGGCGGAAGGCATAACTCTCCCCGCCGATGCGCAGCGCCAGCGCGCTGCCCGTCCCCCCGGCCAGCACGGTCCGGCGCGTGCCGTTCAGCGTGACCGACAGGGTTTCCGGCTCGCCCGTGTGCATCGTGCCGAGGAAGGTTTCGCCGCCCGCCTCGATTTTCCAGCCGCCATCCTGCGGGGTGATGCGCAGCGTCTCGTGCCTATCGCCATGCCGCAACGACAGGGTGCGGGTGGGTGCGGCATTCAGCCACCATCCATCGGCCGCCGCGAAGGGGGTTTGCGGATCGGCGATGCCAGCCTGTTCGCGCGCCAGCACGGCGAGGGCGGCAATCGCCAGAATTTCCGGGCTCGGCGCGCGCAGGCCCAGCAGGGTGTGGCTTTCGCGGGCGATGAAGCCGGTATCGATGCCGCCGGCCTGAAACGCCGCATGGCCGAGAATGCGCCCGAGCAGATCGAGATTATGCGCGACCCCGACAATGGCGGTCTCGGCCAGCGCCTGGCGCAGCCGCGCCAATGCCTCCGCCCGCGTCGCGCCGTGGCAGATCAGCTTGGCGAGCATCGCATCGTAATGCACGCCCACCGTGTCGCCCTGGGCATAGCCGGTATCGATGCGCACGCCAGCTTCCGCCGCGGGCAGGCGAAATCCCGCCAGCCGGCCGATGGAGGGGGCAAAATCCCGCGCCGGGTCTTCGGCGTAAAGCCGCGCTTCGATCGCATGCCCGGTGCAGCGGATTTCCTCCTGACGCAGCGGCAGAGCCTCGCCATCGGCGATGCGCAATTGCCATTCCACCAGATCGAGGCCGGTGATCGCCTCCGTCACCGGATGTTCCACCTGCAGGCGGGTATTCATCTCCAGGAAAAAGAATCCATCGTCCTGCACGACGAATTCCACCGTGCCGGCGCCGACATAGCCGACCGCGCGGGCGGCGGCGACGGCGGCGTCGCCCATCGCCTGGCGCATCGCCTCGGGCAGATGCGGCGCCGGCGCTTCCTCCAGCACTTTCTGGTGGCGGCGCTGGGCGGAGCAGTCGCGTTCGAACAGATGCACCGCGTGGCCCAGCGTATCGGCGAAGACCTGCACTTCGACATGGCGCGGATGATCGAGATAGCGTTCGATCAGCACCCGCGCATCGCCGAAAGCGGTCGCCCCTTCCTGCTGCGCCTGGGCCAGCGCTTCGGCGAAATCGGCGGGATCGCGCACCACCCGCATGCCGCGCCCGCCGCCGCCGGAAACCGCCTTGATCACCACCGGATAGCCGATCCGCGCGGCGTGGGAGGCGAGCAATTCCGGCTCCTGCGCCTCGCCGTGATAGCCATCCAGCAGCGGCACGCTCGATTGCGCCATCAGCGCCTTGGCGCCGGCTTTCGATCCCATGGCACGCATCGCTTCCGGCGGCGGGCCGACCCAGATCAGCCCGGCATCCAGCACGGATTGCGCGAAATCGGCATTCTCCGACAGAAACCCGTAGCCGGGATGGATCGCCGTGGCGCCCGATGCCCGCGCCGCCGCCAGGATGCGCTCGCCGTCGAGATAGCTTTGCCGCGCCGGGGCAGGGCCGATGGCGGTCGCCCGATCGGCGGCGGCGATGTGCAGCGCCTGCGCATCGGCTTCCGAATAGACGGCGATCGTCGCGATCCCCATGCGCCGCGCGGTGCGGGCGATGCGGCAGGCGATTTCGCCGCGATTGGCGATCAGCAGGGTGCGGATCATGGCGGCTACATCCGGAACAGGCCGAAGCGCGTCGGCGGGATCGGCGCATTCAGCGCGGCGGCGAGCGACAAGGCCAGCACGCGCCGGCTATCGGCGGGATCGATGATGCCGTCATCCCAAAGCCGCGCGGTCGCGTAATAGGGATGCCCCTGGGCTTCGTAGCGTTCGCGGATCGGCGCCTTGAACGCCGCTTCCTCGGCCTGCGTGAAATCATGCCCGTCGCGGGCAAGCGCATCGCGGCGTACCTGGGCCAGCACGCTGGCCGCCTGTTCGCCGCCCATGACGGAGATGCGGGCATTCGGCCATAGCCAGACGAAGCGCGGATCATAGGCCCGCCCGCACATGCCGTAATTGCCCGCCCCGAAGGAGCCGCCGATGATCATGGTGATCTTCGGCACGGATGTGGTGGCGACCGCCGTCACCAGCTTCGCGCCGTCCTTGGCGATGCCGCCGGCCTCGTATTTGCGCCCGACCATGAACCCGGCGATGTTCTGGAGGAAGACGAGCGGGATGCCTCGCTGGCAGCACAGCTCGACAAAGTGGGCCCCCTTGAGCGCCGACTCGGAGAACAGGATGCCGTTGTTGGCGACGATGCCGACCGGATAGCCCCAGATGCGCGCGAATCCGGTGACGAGCGTGGCGCCATAGAGCGGCTTGAACTCGTCGAGCTCGCTTGCATCCACGATGCGCGCGATG
>JAGWRU010000210.1 GCA_028869595.1 Rhodospirillales bacterium | reverse complement strand
GGTTGAAGCCGCGCCATTGCCGTCCGTCCAGTGCCGCGATCGCCGCCGCCGCATCCGCCGCGCCGGCATGATCGAGGGCGAGAAGCGGCAGCTCACCGCGGCTGCGCTTGCCCGATTCGGGACCCAGGCTGCCGGGGCGATTGAGGATCGCCGCCATCACCCCGGCTCGGTTCACCGCCATCCAGGTGCCGCCGGCGCTGCGGTCGCGCCCGCCGATCACTGCCGGGCGCGCCGGCCAATGCGCGGCCGGGGCATCGGCGCCGCGGGCGGTCATTTCATCGCGATTGGCCGCGACCAGCAGCGGGAAGGCCGCGCCGGGCGCGTGGTGCAGAACCAGCGTGCACATGCCGCCCTAGTTCCGCGCAAACAGCCTGGCGGAGGCGAGGCGGGCGCCGGCGCTCAGGCTGGTGAGCTTGGCCCAGACCACATCCTCGGCCACCCGCCCGCGCCCGGCGGAGGTATCGAAGCCGCAATCCGTGCCGGCAATCACCCGGGCGGGATCGCCGAGCGCCCGCGCCGCCGCTTCGATCCGATCGGCCACCACCTCCGGATGCTCGACGAAATTGGTCAGCGTATCGATGACCCCGGCCACCACCAGTTGATCGCCGCCGGCAAGGGCGCGCAGCACCCGGGTTTCGTGCTGGTGGCGCGGATTGGCGAAGGGCAGCACCAGCGCGCCGACCTTCGCCTGGCGCAGCACCGGCAGAATATCGGCAAGATCGACATCGCGGTCATGCGGGCCTTCGTAATTGCCCCAGCAGGCATGCATGCGCACCCGATTAGTCGGAATGCCGTGCAGGGCGGTGTTGATCGTCGCCACTACTGCTTCGGCGAAATCCAGGAAATCGCGCAGGGGCCGGTCCTGAAACAGCACATGGCGTTCCAGGGCAAGGTCGGGCGCGTCGATCTGCAGCAGGAAGCCGGCATCGACGATCGCGTGGTATTCGACGGAAAGCGCCGCGCCCAGCGCCGCCAGATAGGCGGCATCGCTGTCGTAATGCACGTTCTGCAGGGCCGAGGCGATGATGCCGGGCGAAGGCGCGCTCAGGAAAGGTTCGGCGAAGCCGCGCGGCTGGGCATCCAGAACGGCGCGGAAATCGGCACATTCCTCCTCGATCAGGGCGCGATCGAGATAGGTCACTTCGCCGATCGCCTGCGGCACGGTGCCGGTATTGGCGATGTTCTCGCGTGCCCCGGCCATCGCCGCGGCCAGGCTCGCCCAGCCGGGATAGGCACGCATATCGGCGAAACCCGGGCGCACCCAGCCGCCGCCGAAGCCGCTCATGCGATGGCGGACATACAGGAAGAAGGCCTCGCGCTGCTGTTCGCCATTATTGCCGATATCGATGCCGGCGGCGATCTGCTTCGGCACGATATCGGCCAGCGCCGCGCG
Source organism: Rhodospirillales bacterium (assembly GCA_028869595.1). GTDB lineage: Bacteria > Pseudomonadota > Alphaproteobacteria > Acetobacterales > Acetobacteraceae > JAGWRU01. The sequence continues at coordinate 2,477 of JAGWRU010000210.1, read as the reverse complement.
CCCGGCCGCTTCGATCTCTCCCGCCGCCACCGCCTCGCCCCGGGCGCGGCGGACATAAAGCGCGGTCAGCGCCGCCGGGCGCGGCAGGCTGCCGGTATGGGTGGTGAGAATGCGGGTCTCGCTGCGCAGCATGGATGCTTCCTTCCGCCACCGGCGCGATGGCGGATGCGCGGGCGCATCGCACCGATCTCCGGCATGGGTGGGGCGAGGATAGGCGGGCGGGCATAGCTTGCCAAACCGGTGCGCCGCACCGCTATGCTGGCGCGGTTACGGAAGGCACAGCGATGATCCCGATCCGCGCCTGCAAGACCGCCCTGGTGGCGACGATCGCGATGTTCTTCAGCCTCGTCGTATTCGGCAATCTGACCGATTACGCCAGCAACTGGGCCTTCGTGCACCATGTCCTGGCGATGGATACGATCTTTCCCGATTCCACCCTGCGCTGGCGCGCCATCACCGATCCGGCCCTGCAACGCGCCGCCTATGCGCTGATCATCGCGACCGAGGCGGTGATCGCGGCATGGCTCTGGCTTGCCGTCTGGCGCCTGCTGCGCGCCCTGCGCGGGGAGGGGTTTCATGCCGCGGCCGGATTCGCGGCGATCGGGCTGACGCTGGGTTTCCTGCTCTATACGCTGGGATTCGTGATCATCGGCGGGGAATGGTTCGCGATGTGGCAATCGGCAAGCTGGAACGGCCAGCAAAAGGCATTCGGCTTTCTGACGATGATCGGCATCGTGCTGGTGGTGCTGCTGCTGCCCGAGCCCGGCCGGGCGGGACCATGACGCAGGCCGCGCCGCCGCCCCGGTCGCACCGGGACGAGGATGCGGATTGCCGGCAGGTCGAAGGGCCGCTTGCGATCCTGCTGATCTTTCTGCGCCTGGGCTGCACCTGTTTCGGCGGACCGATCGCCCATCTGGGATATTTCCGCGCTGAATTCGTCGCGCGCCGGCGCTGGCTGAGCGAGCGCGCCTATGGCGATCTGGTGGCGCTGGCGCAATTCCTGCCGGGGCCGGCATCCAGCCAGACCGGCTTCGCTCTCGGCCTGATGCGCGCCGGCCTGCCCGGCGCGATCGCCGCCTGGACCGGTTTCACCCTGCCCTCGGCGGTGCTGCTGGTGCTGTTCGCCCTGGGCGCCGGGCGCATCGCCGACAGCCCGGCAGGGGCGGGGCTGCTGCACGGGCTGAAACTGGTGGCGGTGGCGATCGTTGCGCAGGCGGTGCTGGGCATGGCGCGCAGCCTGTGTCCGGATCGCACCCGCGCGAGCATCGCCGTTGTGGCGCTGGGCGCGATGCTGCTGGCCCGCTGGCCGATCCTGCAACTGGCCGTGGTGCTCGGCGGCGGTGTGGCCGGGCTGGTTTTCTGCCATGGCGAGGCGCCGGTCGCGCCCGAGGGCCTGGCTGTGGGGCTGTCGCGCCGGCGCGCCGCCTTGTCGCTGATCGCGTTTTTCCTGCTGCTGGGGTTTGCCTTTCTGCCGCAGGCGGCAGGCGGGCTGGCGTTGTTCGCCGCGTTCTATCGCGCCGGCGCGCTGGTGTTCGGCGGCGGCCATGTCGTGCTGCCGCTGCTGCGCGATGCCGTGGTCGGCCCCGGCTGGGTGCATCAGGATGCTTTTCTTGCCGGCTATGGCGCGGCGCAGGCCGTGCCGGGACCGCTTTTCACCTTTGCCGCCTATCTGGGCGCGCTCGCCGCCCCTGCGCCCGGCCCGCTTCTGGGCGCGGCGATCGGGCTGCTCGGCATTTTCCTTCCGGGCATGCTCTGCCTGATGGGCACGCTGCCTTTCTGGCACGGTCTGCGCGCCCGCCCGCGCGCCCAGGCGGCGATGCGCGGCACCAATGCGGCGGTGGTCGGGCTGCTGGCGGCGGCGCTGTATGCGCCGCTTTGGACCAGCGCGGTGCACGGGCCGGGCGATGTCGCGGTGGCGGCGGTGGGTTTCGTGCTGCTGACCGCCTGGCAGGCGCCGCCTTTGCTGGTGGTCGGGCTGGCCGCCCTGGCCGGGCTGGGAATGGGGGTTTTCGGCTAGCGTGCGATCGGCGAAGGCGGATGAGCAGCAGACGTGATGCCCACGACAGAACGAAGAACTGGATTTTGTCAGGCGCTTTCACAGCCGTCGGACAGACGAGAGGCCCGCGCTTGACAGGCCGGCCGGCCGCGCCGCTTGCTGGGCCGGCAAGGGAAGGGGAAACGCCATGCCGATCGTCGCCGCGCCGCGCCTGGAGGAAATCGCCCGTGGCCTGCTGATCGCCGCCGGCGCCTCGGCCGAGGAGGCGGCGGTGGTGGCGCGCTATAATATCGGCGCCAATCTGGTCGGCCATGACAGCCACGGCATCATCCTGATTGCCCAATACATCGACCGCATCAAGGCCGGCCACATCGTGCCCGGCGCGCCCTTCGACATCGTGCAGGAAACCCCGACCACTTTGGTGATCGACGGCCATTGGGGCTTCGGCTACGCGGTGACCGACCGCGCCATGCGCCTGACC